>NZ_JBFBAE010000005.1:355008-415034 GCF_040689465.1 Amycolatopsis sp. NPDC051373
GGGGCGACCACCCCCTCCCCCCGCGGGGCGGGGCCGCCGGGCTCAGGGCTTTGGTGGTGTCTCCCCCCCACCCCGAAACCCATAGCGTCGGCAAACCCCCCCGGCGCGGCGGCGCGGAGCCCCCCGAGCCCCCCCCCACCCCCCCCCCCAGCACCCCCCCCCCGCGGGGGCGCCGGCAATACCCCCCCCCGCCCCCGCGTCTGTCTTGAACACAACGTCCTGAACACAAGGTGTGACACGGGGTTTGGGGGTTTGGTCGATGCCGAACGCGGAGCTGCTCACCCCGCTCGAGGTGGACTTCCTGTGGGAGTCGGCCGCGCTGGGTGAGTTGCCCTACCCGCTGCGGATCCGTTCGCACGGCGCCACCGTCGACGAGCGCGACGCACTGCGCGCGCGCACGCTCGGCGGCCTGGCCCAGCGGGATCTCGCCGACGGCCGCGGCCGGCCCGCGCCGCACGTCGAGGAGTACTTCGGCATCCTCGCCGCGCCCGACACGAGCCTCGACACGGTGCAGCTGCTCGACCCCAACGCCGAACCGCTGCTGGCCGTCGCCGGCCTCGTCGGCGAGCAGGGCCTGCTGGCCGTACAGGACCAGCGCGGCCTGCACCTGCAGCCGTGCCCGGCCGACGGCTTGGCCACTGCCATCGTCTCGCTCCTGCCGGGCGCCCCGCGCGGCACGGAGAAGTCGATCACGGTGCCGCTGGAGCAGCTCGTGGGCAGCTCCGGCGTCGACTTCATGCAGCGCCGCGGCAACCAGGTCGACGCCTCGGGCCGCGCGAGCGTGGACGAGGACCGCAAGGCACTGGCCCGTCTGCACGCCCAGCCCCGGCTGCGCGGCGGGCAGATCGGCGCCAACGCGCGCAACCGCCTCGGCGGGCGCAGCCGGTCGCCGGTGCTCAGCTGGTTCGACACCGAGACCGGCCGCTACTTCACGCAGGCCACCCGCGGCCACGACGGCCGTGACTGGATCACCATCGCGCCGGCCGACGCCGCGACCCTGCGGCACCGTCTCGGCGAGATGATGGCCGGCGCGGCGGGGCAGGAGAGCGCGGCGGCGTTCTGAGGAGCTGCTGGTAGTTCAGCACTTCAGGCCGTTCCTGCCCGGGCACGCTCGCGCTACGCTGAGCAAGAGATCGATCCTGGAGGGTGAGCACCACCGCATGCACCAAGAGTTCTTCTCGCCGTTGGCGTTCGACTTCCTCTGGGAGTCCGCCGGGCTCGGCGAGCTGCCCTACCCGCTGCGCGTGCGGTCGCACGGTGCCACGGAAGACGAGCGCGTATCGCTGCGGCACCGGGTCGATGTCGAGCTCAAGGCGCGGGGCGTCCGCGACGCGCGCGGCCGGCTCGAACCGCCCGTGGACGAGTGGCTGAACCTGCTCGCCCGCGCGCCGATCACGCTCGACGCGCTGCACATCCCCGAGTTCCAGGCCCACCCCGTCGCGCTGCTCGCCGCGGGCGACGGCCGGGCCGCCGGCGTGGTGGCCATCCAGGACGCCGACGGCATCTGGCTGCGCGAAACCCCTGCCGACGGCCTGGTCTCCACGATCGTCGACCTGCTGCCCGGCGGTCGCCGCGGCAGCGAGGCATCCATCACACTCCCGCTGGACGAGGCGTTGCACACACGCCCGATCCGTGTGCCCGTCGCGGCCGGCGGCCTCGGCGCGGCGGAGGAGAAGGGGCGGCGGGCGAAGCGCCAGTCGCTGAGCGAGCGCGCGACGGTCGACCCGCGCGAGACGTACGCGCTCATCTCCGGCCAGCCGCGGCTGCGCGGCGGTCAGCTGGCCGCGAACAGCCGTACCCAGCTCGGAGCCCGGCAGCGGTCCCGCGTGCTGGGCTGGTTCGACACCGCCACGGGCCGTTACCTCAGCCTGTCGCGAGCGGGATCCGACGGCCGCGAATGGGTGACGGTGGCGCCCGCGGACCCGATGACGTTGCGGACGCGACTCGGTGAGATGGTGGCTTCAGTGGCCGCCGACACACGCTAGGGTGACGCGAACCGGCACCATCCGGGAACCCTCGTGCTGTATTGCCCGTTGACCTGCGTGAGGCTCACAAGGGTCGATCGTCCGGACGGGCGGTACCCTGGTGGGGCTGGCCCGGGCACCACGGGTTGTCAAGATCGTGATGGCGGGTATCACAGGAGCCGCCCAACCAGGGAGGGTCGAGGCCGCAAGGGCCGAGTCGTATGAACCGGAAGAGCGTGCTCAGGAACCCACTGCTGTGGATCGTCGCAGGGTTGCTGGCGTTGTTCGCCTACAACACGATCTTCGACAGCGATCGTGGCTACACCCAGGCTCCGATCTCCGTGGCGAACCAGCAGATCAAAGCGGGCCACGTCAAGGAAGCCAGCATCGAGGACAAGGAACAGCAGGTCAAACTGTCCTTGACCCAGAAGATCGACGTCAACGGCACCCAGACCGACCAGATCGTCGCGCAGTACCCGGCGAACGCGGCCGTGAACATCTACAACGAACTGAACTCCGCGACCCTCAACAAGCAGCCGGTCAAGTTCGACACCAAGGTGACGCAGCAGAGCATCCTGACGCAGATCCTCATCTTCGCCATCCCGCTGGCCCTCGTGCTGGGCCTGCTGATGTGGATGATGAACAACGCGCAGGGCGGCGGCAACCGCGTCCTCAACTTCGGCAAGTCCAAGGCCAAGCAGTTGAACAAGGACATGCCGAAGACCACGTTCGGTGACGTGGCGGGCGCGGACGAAGCCGTCGAAGAGCTGTACGAGATCAAGGACTTCCTGCAGAACCCGGCGCGCTACCAGGCACTCGGAGCGAAGATCCCCAAGGGCGTGCTGCTCTACGGGCCGCCCGGTACCGGTAAGACGCTGCTCGCGCGAGCCGTCGCCGGTGAAGCGGGCGTGCCGTTCTACACGATCTCCGGCTCCGACTTCGTCGAGATGTTCGTCGGTGTGGGCGCCTCGCGCGTCCGCGACCTGTTCGAGCAGGCCAAGCAGAACGCGCCGTGCATCATCTTCGTCGACGAGATCGACGCGGTCGGCCGCCAGCGCGGTGCCGGCCTCGGCGGCGGGCACGACGAGCGCGAGCAGACGCTGAACCAGCTGCTCGTCGAGATGGACGGCTTCGACGCCCGCGGCGGCATCATCCTGATCGCGGCCACCAACCGGCCCGACATCCTCGACCCGGCGCTGCTGCGCCCGGGCCGGTTCGACCGCCAGATCCCCGTGTCGGCGCCGGACCTGCGCGGCCGCAAGGCGATCCTCGATGTGCACTCCAAGGGCAAGCCGATCGCGCAGGGCGTGGATCTGACCGGCCTCGCCAAGCGCACCGTCGGCATGTCGGGTGCAGACCTGGCCAACGTGCTGAACGAAGCCGCGTTGCTCACCGCCCGCAAGAACGGGCACGTGATCGGCGAAGTCGAGCTCGAAGAGTCGGTCGACCGTGTGGTCGGCGGGCCGGCGCGCAAAAGCCGGATCATCTCCGAGAAGGAGAAGAAGATCACGGCCTACCACGAGGGTGGGCACGCGCTCGCCGCGTGGGCGATGCCGGACATCGAGCCCGTGTACAAGCTCACGATTCTCCCGCGCGGACGCACCGGCGGCCACGCCCTGCTCGTGCCGGAGGACGACAAGCAGCTCATGACCCGGTCGGAGATGATCGGGCGCCTGGTGTTCGCGATGGGTGGCCGCACGGCGGAGGAGCTCGTGTTCCACGAGCCCACCACCGGTGCCTCCTCCGACATCGAGCAGGCCACGAAGATCGCCCGCTCCATGGTCACCGAGTACGGCATGAGCGCGCGGCTCGGCGCCGTGAAGTACGGCCAGGAGCAGGGCGACCCGTTCCTGGGCCGCTCCGCGGGCCGGCAGGCCGACTACTCGCTCGAGGTGGCGCACGAGATCGATGAGGAGGTGCGCAAGCTCATCGAGACGGCGCACACCGAGGCGTGGCACGTGCTCAACACCTACCGCGACGTGCTCGACAACCTGGTGCTGGAGCTGCTCGAGAAGGAGACGCTGCAGCGCAAGGACCTCGAGCGGATCTTCGCGACCGTCGAGAAGCGCCCGCACATCACCGTCTTCAACGAGTTCGGTGAACGCACCCCGTCGGACAAGCCGCCCATCAAGACCCCGGGCGAGCTGGCGATGGAGCGCGGCGAGCCGTGGCCCCCGCCGGAGAAGGCGAAGCCAGTCCTGCAGCCGGAGCCGACGCCCGTCGGCACCGCCGCGGGCGCGGGTGACCTCCCCGGTGGGCCGCCGTACGCACCGCCGACGCCGCCCGACCCGAACGCCAACCCGTACGCCCCGCCGCCCAACGGCGGCCGTCCGAACGGTGGGCCGAACGGCACCGGTCGCTGGCCCCAGTCGTATGGTGGTCAGCAGCCGGGCGGTCCGGCAGGCAGCTACTACCCGGGTGGCCCGAGCGGTACGCAGAGCGGTCCGCCCAACTACGGGGCGCCTCCGGGCTGGACCCCGGCGACGTCGCCGGGCAGCCAGCCTTGGCGCCCAGCCGAAGACCGTCCGCGTGAGCAGGGCTGGTTCGCCGACGGCGCGAACGGCCAGCAGCCGGACGAGGGGCAGCAGCGGCGTGACGTGGACGGACCAGACAAGCACTAGCAACGACGGCCTCCGCCCGGTCCCGGTCTTCGACCAGGACCGGGCGGAGCGCGCTATTCGGGAGCTCCTGCTGGCCTGCGGCGAGGACCCCGACCGCGACGGCCTGCGTGACACGCCGGCCCGCGTGGCCCGCGCGTACCGCGAGATGTTCGGCGGGTTGTACCTCGACCCGGACGAGGTGCTCGCGAAGACATTCGACGAGTCGCACGAGGAGCTCGTGCTCGTCACGGACATCCCGATGTATTCGAACTGTGAACACCACCTGCTGCCGTTCCACGGCGTCGCCCACGTCGGGTACATCCCGAACGCCAACGGCAAGGTCACCGGGCTGTCCAAGCTCGCCCGGCTCGTCGACCTCTACGCGAAGCGGCCACAGGTCCAGGAACGGCTGACGTCGCAGGTCGCCGACGCGCTGGATCGCAAGCTGGAGCCGCGCGGCGTCATCGTGGTGATGGAGGCCGAGCACCTCTGCATGTCGATGCGCGGCATCCGCAAGCCGGGTTCGCTGACGGTGACATCGGCGGTGCGGGGGCTGATGCGGACGTCGCCGACGTCGCGCGCGGAGGCGATCGAGCTGATCAAGGGGCGGCGCCCGTGATCTCGGGCCTGCCCCGGCCCGGGCGGTGCGCCGTGATGGGCGTGCTGAACGTGACGCCCGATTCGTTCTCCGACGGTGGCCGCTACCTCGACCTCGACCAGGCGCTGGAGCACGCGCGCGACATGTGGGCGCGGGGCGCGGACCTGATCGACGTCGGTGGCGAGTCGACGCGGCCGGGGGCGTTGCGCGTGGACGCGGAGACCGAGGCCGCGCGGGTGCTGCCGGTGATCCGGCAGCTGGCGTCCGAAGGTGTCGCGCTGTCCGTGGACACGACGCGTGCTTCCGTCGCGGAGGCAGCCGTCGAGGCGGGGGCGCGGGTGATCAACGACGTGTCCGGCGGGCTCGCCGACGCGAACATGGGGCGCGTCGCCGCGCAAAGCCGCGTGCCGTGGGTGCTGATGCACTGGCGGGGGCACAGCAAGGACATGACCAAGCTCGCGACATACACCGACGTCGTGGCCGAGGTGCGCAGCGAGCTCCAGTCCAGAGTGGACGATGCACTCGCCGCCGGTGTGGACGAAAGCGCGATCGTGCTCGACCCCGGGCTCGGGTTCGCGAAGCACGCCGAGCACGACTGGGCGCTGCTGCACGGCCTGGATTCAGTGCTGTCACTGGGTTTCCCGGTGCTCGTCGGAGCTTCGCGCAAACGGTTCCTCGGGCGGCTGCTGGCCGAAAAGGACGGTGAGCCGCGGCCGCCGGACGGGCGCGAGAACGCCACCGCCGCGATTTCCGCCCTGGCCGCCGCGGCCGGGGCGTGGGGAGTGCGCGTGCACGAGGTGGGCGCGTCGCTCGACGCGGTCGCCGTCGCGGCCGCGTGGCGGAAGGGGCGGGCCGATGGCTGATCGCATCACGTTGACGGGGCTGCGGGTGTTCGGCCGCCACGGCGTGTTCGAGCACGAGAAGCGCGACGGGCAGGAGTTCGTCGTCGACGTCACCGCGTGGCTGGACCTCGGACCGGCCGCCGCGTCCGACGACCTGACCAAAACGCTGCACTACGGCGAGCTCGCCGAGCTGGCCGCCGGGATCGTGGCGGGCGAGCCCTACGACCTCATCGAGAGCGTCGCGGGCAAGATCGCCGACGAGGTCATGCGCGACTCGCGGCTGAGCGCCGTCGAGGTCACGGTGCACAAGCCAGCGGCGCCGATCCCGCTGACGTTCGACGACGTCGCGGTCACCGTCCGGCGCGAGCGGTGAGCCGCGCCGTCCTCTCGCTCGGCTCGAACCTCGGCGACCGGCTGGCGTACTTGCGCATCGCGCTGGACATGGTCGGGCCGGCGCTGGTGGCCGTGTCGAGCGTGTACGAGACGAAGCCGTGGGGCGTCGAGGACCAGCCGGACTTCCTCAACGCCGTGTGCGTCGTCGACGACCCCGCGCGCGACCACTGGGCCTGGCTCGCGACGGCCCAGGCCGCGGAACAGGCGGCCGGGCGCGTCCGCGAGCTGCGCTGGGGCCCGCGGACCCTCGACGTCGACGTGGTGACCGTCGACGCCGTGACATCCGACGACCCGCGCCTGCTCTTGCCGCACCCGGGTACGCCGGACCGCGCGAGCGTGCTGATCCCGTGGCTGGAAATCGAGCCGGATGCGGTGTTGCCGGGCCACGGTCCCCTCGCGGATCTCCTGCGGGCTCGGCCGGAGGAAGACAAAGCGGGTGTCGTCCTCCGGCCGGACCTGCGGTTTCGGTGACTCGGCGCCGTTCGCCCGCCGTTCACCGATTCGGCGGTAACGCACTCACTCAGGCACGCACTCAGGTCCGCAGCGCCGCCAGCATGAAGCCGACCTCGGGCTGGGCGCTCGGGATCGGCGGCCAGCCGTTGATGATCGCCAGCAGCTGCCAGTAGCGCTCGGCCCGGGGATCGCCGCCGGAGGCGAACTTGTCGGCCAGGGCGCGGCGGAACGCGGGGTCTGCCGGGTCGTCGTCCGGGCCGGCCGAGGCGACGGCGATGGTTGTGGCCAAGGCGCGGCCCTCCGGTGAGTCCGCACCCAGACCCGCGTCGAGGGCGGCGCGGGCGTCGGCGGACCAGGCGAACCAGTTGTCCCGCTGGGCTTGCGTGACCTCGGTCGACGCGCCGGCGTCGCGGTCGGCCGCGTGGCGCTCGCTCATGCCGCGGATCAGGCGGCGGAACTCCGGGTCCTGCACGAGCTCGGCGAACTCCAGCCAGGCCTCCAGCTGCTCGGGCGACGGGTCGTCCGGCAGCTCGGGCTTGGCCGAACCCATGCGCTCGTAGAACTCGGGGTCCACGGCGAGGTCCTCGGTCATCTCGGCCCAGAACTCGTCGACGAGACGCTTGCGCTCTTCATCGGACATCTGTGCGAGGCGGTTCATCAGCTTCACTTCCTCCAGTTCGGAATCGCGTTTCGCCACCGCCCGCAGCACGGCCCGGCGCAGCCGGAGCCTGCGGATCTGCTCGTCGAGGGCCTCGACGTGGCGCACGGCCAGGTCGCGCACCGACGACTCGCGCTCGAGGGCGCGAGCGACGTCGGCGAGGCCGAGCCCCAGCTCACGCAGCGTCCGCACCAGCTCCAGTCGGGCGAGCGCGTGCCCGTCGTACAGCCGGTAGCCGGCGTCGGTGCGCTCCGTGGGCGGGAGCAGGCCCTCGTCGGAGTAGAAGCGGATGGTCTTGACCGGCAGTCCCGTCCGCCGGGACAGCTCGCCGATCGTGAAGACCGCGGTGGCACCCACACGACGCATGGTGGAGTCTCCAGTCACTGGAGGGTCAAGGCTTCTCGGTACGGTAGACCCCATGCACTTCACCCGGCCCCGTGAGCTGGTGGTGGCCGCGGTCCTCGGCCTGGTCCTGGTCTACGTCGTCTTCCAGCTCGCCTACGGTGACCTGCCCCGACTCCCGACGCTGGCAGGAGTGACGTTCGCAGTACTCGCCGTGATCGAGGCGATCATGGCTTACACGATCAGGTCGAGAATCAAGGCCGGACGGGTGACGGCCTCGATCGGCATCGCACGCTCAGTAGCGCTCGCGAAGGCGTCTTCGTTGGCCGGATCCTTCATGACAGGGGGTTGGCTGGCGGCGTTCGCGTACGTTTTTCCCCGACGTGACGAACTCGTCGCCAGCGTCTTCGACACCCGTGCCGCGGTGGTCGGTGTGGTGTGCTCCGCGATGCTCGTAGCTGCGGCTTTGTGGCTCGAGCACTCCTGCCGGACCCCTCCCGGCGACGAGCGCCAGGACAACCGTCCGACGACCGGTTAACGACCAGATCCTGCCGCTCGAAGTACCGACTAGGTCTCGTTCGGATCACTAGAAGGTACGGTGTCTGTCATGACCGGCGTGGGTGACGACTCGCGCGGCCGCCTTCTGGGCAGGCCGTGGCTCGTCGTCGGATTCGTCCTCGCCATCGGAGCCACTCTCGCACTGGTGCTCAGCGACGACCTCCGGTTCCTCCGGTTGGGAATCGTCGCAGCCCTGTGGGCCGCCTTGATCGGCGCCTTCCTCGCCGTGAGGTATCGCAAGCACGCGGCGCACAGCGAGGACGCGGTCGCCGAGGCGCAGGCGGTATACGAACTGGAACTGGAACGCGAGATCGCGGCTCGGCGTGAGTACGAGCTGGAGATCGAAGCCGAGACGAGGGAGACCGCGGAGGCCCAGTCGCGCGAAGAGCTCGACGCGCTGCGCGCCGAGGTGTCGGCGCTGCGCGAGAGCCTGCAGTCGCTGTTCGGTGGCGAGGTGCTGCTGGAACGCGTCGCGCTCACCGCGCAGGCCACGCGCATGCGCTCGCTCAACGACGACCAGCGGCTCGTGTCGGCCGGCTCGGAGTCGAAGAACGGCAACGGCAAGAAGCCCGCGCAGCTCATGGCGCCGAAGAATCCGGTGGTCGAGGTCGGCAACGACCGGCCCACCGAGCTGATGGACCGCGTGCTCGACACCCCCGGCACCGAACGGCGGCGCAAGCCCGCCAACGGTTCGGGCCAGCCGGGTCAGCACGGTCCGGGTCAGGGCCAGGGACCGAACGGCAAACCGCCCGCTGCGCTGAACACCCAGCGCACGCAGCAGCTCGCGCGGCCGAAACAGAACCGGCCGAAGCCGGCTCCGCAGCCGTCGTCCCAACCCGAGCCCGAGTCGGCCGCCGCGCGCGCCGTGAAGGCCGCCGAACTGCGTGCCGAAGCCGCGCGTCGCCAGGCCTCCGCGGCCGAGTCGCAGCCGACGCGCACCGTCGCGCCGGTCGCGAAGCCCGAGTCGCTCGAGGAAACGCGCCAGGTGCCGCGGGCCGAGGTTTCGCGTCCGGGCATGCGTCAGGTGGAGTCACCGGTGTCGCGCGCTGAGGTGTCGCGGCCGGACCTGCGTCGCGTCGAGCCACCGGTGTCGCGCGCCGAGGCGTCGCGGCCGGACCTGCGACGGGTCGAACCCCCGGTCTCGCACGCCGAGGTGTCCCGGCCCGACCTGCCCCGCGTGAGCCGCCAAGACCAGCCGACCGGCGAGTCCACGGGTGCGTGGAAGCCGGCGTGGGACGCGTCCGCCGACTTCGGTGAGCGCCGCCGCTCCTCCGGCGACACCCCGCCGAAGCCCCGCGAGGCCACCGCGTCACGCACCGACCTCCCGCCCGTGACGGAAACTCCGGAGCCCCCGCACGCGGAACCGGGCCAGCGCAAGCCTTCGCGTCTGGAGCAGTTCTCGCGCGCGGACCTGTCGCCCCTGGCCGACTCCGCCCCCTCGACGCGGCACGGGGCTCACTCGAACTCGGGCGACGAACCCGAGGAGCCGGTCAACCCGACCTTGCCGGAGTCGGTCCGCAGCACCGCCGCCAAGAGCTCCGGCGGTCGCCGCCGCCGCTCCGACGACGAGCCGGCCGAAACGCCCGGAAGCGGCCGCCGCCGTCGCCCGGACGGCGAGCCCCCCGCTTGGGAAGGCGTGGTCACCGAGCGGGCTTCGCAGAGCCGCCGCAACGTGCCCCCGGTGGAGGCCCCGGAGGAAACCCCCTCCCGCGGCCGCCGCTCCGCCGACGCCGCGCCGGCGAGCGGCTCTCACACGGCGGGCCGGTCGGTCACGGAACTCCTGGCCGCCAATGGCGCTGCGGAATCAGCGCCGCGGCGACGTCGTCGCGCAGAAGACTGAACCTCCCGGAAAGCCCCGGCCCATGATGATTGGGCCGGGGCTTTTCGCTGTGTATCAGCCTTCCGCAAGCCTCACGCCGCCGCGCGAAGCGCCGGCTCGCTCGCCCGATCGACTTGGGCGGTGGTGGCGACGTGGGCCGCGCAGTCTTCGGTGACGAGAGAAGCAGCACCGAAATCTCGGTCGCGCGGCGCCGCTGCGCCGGGAAGCGCGGCTGCTGTGGCCGGAGCCGGAGAGCGCGGTCGTCGGTTCGAGCCGGATTCGTCGCGGCGGGAGAGGCCAAACCTCGGCGGCGCACTGGCTTCGAACCCGAGGAGCCGCTCGCCGCAGCCGTGGCCGGCGCCGGTGAACACGAGTGGGGGCCGAGCCGGATCGGTGCTCGTGACCCCGCCTGTCGAAACAACCGGCCGCCGCGAGATGAGCGGCGACTCCCGCGCAGCCGTTGCCTATCCCGGAAAAACCGCGGCCTCGAAGAGCCACAGCCAGCACCACACACCTCACCCCCGTATGGTGACCGCTCGTGAACGGAACCCTCCCCACCACGAAGGGCTCAGCGGCGAGACCAGGTGCTCGTCTTCCGCGTCGGGTCACGGTGTTGTTGCCCGTGGTCGGGTTGATCGTCGTGGCGTTGTGTGGCCTGTTCCTGTTCGGGCTGGCCACGGCGCGCGTCGGCGTGGGGGCGGTGGCGATCGGGGTGCTGGCGGCGCTCGTGCCGGTCGCGGTGGTGGTCGCGGGGTTCCTGTGGGTGGACCGGTGGGAGCCGGAGCCCGCGAAGTTGCTGTTGCTGGCTTTCGCGTGGGGCGCGTGCATCGCGACGATCACCGCGCTGGTCATCAACAGTGGCGCCGAGGCCGTGGGCGACATCCTGCTCGGCAGTGGCAACGGCTCCAAGGTGAGCGCGCTCGTCTCCGCTCCGCTGGTGGAAGAAGCTGCGAAGGACGCCTTCGTGCTGCTCATCTTCTGGCGCCGCAGCGCGGAGTTCGACGGGGTGGTCGACGGGATCGTCTACGCGGGCTTCTCGGCGGCCGGCTTCGCGTTCACCGAGAACATCTACTACTTCGGCCGCGCGTTCGCCGAGTACGGCTTCGGCAACGGCGCCAACGCGGGCGTGCTCGCCGCGTTCTTCCTGCGCGGGGTGCTGTCGCCGTTCACACACCCGTTGTTCGCCGTGATGGCGGGCATCGGTTTCGGGGTGGCGGCACGCACGCGGCAGCGGTGGTTGCGGGTGGTCGCGCCGCTGGCCGGGTACCTCGCGGGCGTCTGCCTCCACGCGCTGTGGAACAGCGCCGCCACGCTCGGTGGCTCGAAGGCGTTCCTCACCGTGTACTTCCTGATCATGGTGCCGCTGTTCATCGGTGTGGTCTACGTGATCGTGCTGCAACGGCGGCGCGAACAACGCATCGTGGCCGCCGCGTTGCCGAAGATGGTGGCCGACCGGTGGATCGCGAAGTCGGAGGTCAGCCTGCTGGCGAGTCTTTCGGGGCGCCGTGCGTGGCGCAGACAGGCCAGACGCGAGTCCGGCAGAGCGGCGGCGCGGGCGGTCGGGCTGTACCAGGCGAGCGTGTCGGAGCTCGCGTTCCTGGGGCGCAACAGCATCCGCAGCGAAGAGGACCAGCAGCGTCAGGACGAGCTGCTGCGCACCCTCAAAACCGCTCGGGCCGACGCCGTGCGTCTCGCCACCGCGGGCGAGCCGCGATGATCGTCATCCCCCTCGCGGGGTAGCTCGATCGAGTCGAGAAACCCGTGCTCAGCGGGGGTGCGGCGGCCCTCCGCCACACAGATCCCCGAGGCGCGATTAAATTACCTCCGCGATTGAACGACCGGGTGAAGCTCGTCACCAGAGCTCCGCCATCCGGACGCGACGGGGCTACTCTCGCGCCGTCGTCTGGTACCCGCGCCGGAAGAGCGGGACTGGAACGAGCCAAGGAGTTTCGAGCCATGAGCGTCCACAGGCGCACGCCATGAACCGACCGGCCCGCCTCGCGGTGGGCGTGGTCTCGGCCGGCCGGGTGGGCAGCGTCCTCGGCGCCGCACTGGCCAGGGCCGGGCACACGGTGGTCGCCGCATCCGGCCTGTCGGCCGAGTCGCTGGCGCGGGCCGAACGCCTGCTACCCGACGTCCCCCTGCTGCCGCCCGACGAGGTCGTCCGCCGTGCCGACCTGGTGCTGCTCGCACTGCCCGACGACGCCCTCGAAGGCATGGTCCGCGGGCTCGTGGCGACGGAGTCGCTGCGGCCGGGCCAGATCGTCGTCCACACCTCCGGTGCCCACGGAGTCGACGTCCTGAAGCCCGCCGCGCAGGCCGGCGCGCTGGCGCTCGCGCTGCACCCCGTGCTCACGTTCACCGGCCGCGCCGAGGACCTCGAACGCCTCAGCACCGCCAGCATCGGCGTCACGGCGGCGCCCGACGACGAGGTGGCGTGGAACGTCGGCGAAGCGCTGGCCGTGGAGATGGGCACCGAGCCCGTGCGCATCCCCGAGGCCGCCCGCGCGCTCTACCACGCGGCGCTCTCGCACGGCGCCAACCACCTGATGACGCTCGTCGCGGACTGCACGGAGCTGCTGCGTGAAGCCGGAATCGGGCATTCGGAACGACTCGTCGCGCCACTGCTGTCGGCCGCATTGGATAATGTGCTGCGCCACGGCGACCGCGCCCTCACCGGCCCGGTGGCGCGTGGTGATCTCGGCACCGTCCGCAAGCACCTCACCGTGCTCGCGGACTCGGAGCCGGCGATCGCCCCGGCCTACCGGGCACTGGCCCGGCGCACGGCCGAGCGGTCCCGCGCCGCCGGCCTGCTCGACGCGGCGACCGCCGCCGAGCTGACCGACCTCCTCGACGACCCCGCCGAAGGGCAGACCCCGTGACCACACCGAAGTTCCAGCGCGCCACGCTCAACGCGTACCAGCCGCCCGAACACATCAGTCAGGTGAGCCGCGCGCTGCGCAGCGTCGGCCACAAGGTGGCGCTCGTGCCCACGATGGGCGCGTTGCACGCCGGCCACCGCGAGCTGATGCGCCGCGCGAAGCGCCTGCCGAACACGATCGTGGCCGCGTCGATCTTCGTGAACCCGCTGCAGTTCGGCGCGGGCGAGGATTTCGAGGCGTACCCGCGGCGCATGGAGGAGGACCTCGCGACGCTGGCCGAAGCCGGCGTCGAGCTGGCCTTCACGCCGAAGGCGAGCGACCTGTACACCGAGAACGCGATGGTCACCGTGCACCCCGGCCCGCTCGGCGACGAGCTGGAAGGCGCCGTGCGGCCCGGGCACTTCACCGGGGTGCTCACCGTCGTCGCGAAGCTGTTCAACCTGCTGCGCCCGGACTACGCGTTCTTCGGGGAGAAGGACTACCAGCAGCTGGTGCTGATCAAGAAAATGGTGGCCGACCTGAACATCGACACCCGCGTGATCGGGGTGCCGACGGTCCGCGAGCGCGACGGGCTCGCATTGTCTTCCCGCAACGTGTACCTCACGCCGGAGCAGCGGGAGGACGCCGTGGTGCTCTCCGCGGCATTGACCGCGGGGGCGCACGTCGGCCGCGACGGGACCGAAGCGGTGCTGGCGATGGCTCGCCGGACGCTCGCCGAGCGTCCGCAGGTGGAGGTGGACTACCTGGAGCTGAGGGGAACCGATCTCGGGCCGGCGCCCGTCGACGGTGAGGCACGGTTGTTGATCGCCGCCCGGGTGGGGAGCACCCGGCTGATCGACAACGTGGGAGTGCTGCTCGGACGGGCTGTGGACCATCCGAGTGTGGATCTGGACGCAGGGGAATAGGGAGAGTCCACGATGTACCGCACGATGCTGAAGTCGAAGATCCACCGGGCCACCGTGACGCAGGCGGATCTGCACTACGTGGGGTCGGTAACCGTCGACGAGGACCTGATGGAGGCCGCCGACCTCCTGCCGGGCGAACAGGTGTCCATTGTGGACGTCACGAACGGGGCCCGGCTCGAGACCTACGTGATCAAGGGCGAGCGCGGCAGCGGCGTGCTCGGCATCAACGGCGCCGCGGCGCACCTGGTGCACCCCGGTGACCTCGTCATCCTCATCTCCTACGGCCAGATGGACAGCGTGGAGGCGCTGAACTACAAGCCGCGGGTGATCTTCGTCGACGAGGACAACCAGATCGTCGAACGCGGCACCGACCCGGCCCACGCGCCGGAAGGGTCGGGGCTTCTGAGCGGCACCGTCACGCTGCCCGAGGAGGACACGATCGCCTTCCCCGTGGCCGAAACCGCGGACGCGCGCCGCCTCGACGCGTTGCTGCACGCGGAAAGCTAAGTCATAACTGTGATCCACTGAGTCGGCGGCGAAACCGGGGCCGCAGTAAAGGAAGTCCGCGTTGCTGCTCACCGTCGACGTCGGCAACACCAACATCGTCCTCGGCCTGTACGAGGGGCAGCGGCTCGTCGGCGACTGGCGCATGCGCACCGACGCGCGCATGACCGCCGACGAGCTCGCGCTCACCATGCGCGGCTTGCTCGGCCCGCACGCGGACGCGATCACCGGCATCAGCGCACTGTCCACAGTGCCCGCCGTGCTGCGCGAACTGCGGGTGATGCTCGGGCGTTACTACTCGCGGCTGCCGAAGATCGTGGTGGAGCCCGGCGTGCGCACGGGTGTGCCGCTGCTCGTGGACAACCCCAAGGAGGTGGGCGCCGACCGGCTCGTGAACACCCTCGCCGCCCACCACCTGCACGCCACCGCGTGCGTGGTGGTCGACTTCGGCACGTCCACGAACGTCGACGCCATCTCCGCCAAGGGCGAGTTCCTCGGCGGCGCGTTCGCCCCCGGCATCGACATCTCCGTGGACGCGCTCGCCGCCCGCGCGGCGGCGTTGCGCAAGGTGGAGCTCGTGCCGCCACGCTCGGTCATCGGCAAGAACACCGTGGAATGTCTGCAGTCCGGCATCCTCTACGGCTTCGCGGGCCAGGTCGACGGCCTCGTCAAGCGCATCGTGCGCGAGCTGCGCAGCGAGGAAACCGAGCCGGTCGCGGTGATCGCGACCGGCGGCCTCGCGCCGTTGGTGATCGGCGAATCGGAGACGATCAAGGAACACGTGCCCGATTTGACGTTGCTGGGCTTGCGGTTGGTTTATGAACGAAACGTGCGTTAGTCGCGCGCGAGGAATTCCTCCCAGGTGCGGGTCCCGGTTTCGGCGTCGAGGTTGAGGTTGTCGCCCGCGCGGTAGGCGCGGCCGGCCTTGCCCGGCAGCCGGACGGGCAGCTTGGGGCGGCGTTTTCCGTTGGTCCGTAAGTAATCCTCGACGAGTTCGCGCATGGTGTAGATCTTCGGGCCGGCCAGGTCGGGGACGCGGCCGGCGGGCGCGCCGAGGGTCAGTTCGGCGAGGCGAGCCGCGACGTCGTGGGCGTCCACCGGCTGGAACCGCATGCCGCCCGGCACGGGGACGACGGGCAGTTTCGCGGCGGCGCGCACGGCGTCGAGGCAGAAGCCGTGGAACTGGGCGGCGCGCAGGATCGTCCACGGCAGGCCCGAGGCGATCACGGTCTTCTCCGCCTCGAACTTGCGCGTGAAGTAACCCAGCGGCACGCGGTCGGCGGCGATCACCGAGATGAGCACGAAGTGGCCCACCCCTGCGCGTTCGGCGGCTTTCACCAGGTTCGCGGTGGCCACGTCGTCGCCCTTCGGGCCGCCGGCCAGGTGCAGCACCACGTCCACGCCGTCCACCGCGGCTTCCAGGCCATCGCCGCTGAGCAGGTCGCAGGCGAAGTACTCGATGCCGTCGGCGGGCTTGCGGGCGTGGCGGCTGAGCACGCGCAGCTTCGCGTCCCGCAGCTGCGGGGTGACGAGGCAGCCGAGCGTGCCGGTGCCGCCGGTGACGAGGATCGTGCTCATCGGGTTCCTCCGTTCCGGTCACGTGACCGGGATTGTCGGTGTCTACTTCGGTGAACCCGCGCGACGGAGGAATGTGACACGTGGACGAAAAGGCCTGGTTGGCGCAGCAGTTCGAGGAGAACCGCCCGCGGCTGCGTGGCGTCGCGTACCGGATGCTGGGCTCGCTGAGCGAGGCCGAGGACGCCGTGCAGGAGGCGTGGCTGCGGCTCGACGGCGTGGACTCGGCCGAGATCGAGAGCCTGCCCGCCTGGCTCACCACGGTCGTCTCGCGCCAGTGCCTCAACCAGCTGCGCACGCGCGAACGCCGGTGTGAGGACTCGCTCGACGCCGAGGTCTTCGAGCGCGGCGACGACTTCGACCTCGAGGCAGAAGCGCAGCTCGCCGACTCGGTGGGGCTCGCGTTGCTGGTCGTGCTCGACTCGCTGGGGCCGGCCGAGCGCATCGCGTTCGTGCTGCACGACATGTTCGCGGTGCCGTTCGAGGACATCGGGTTGATGCTCGACCGCACGCCCGCCGCCGTGCGCCAGCTGGCCAGCCGCGCCCGGCGCCGGGTCCGGGGCGAGCAGCCGGCCGCGGACGTCACGCGCAGCCGCCGGGCCGTCGAGGCCTACCTGGCGGCCGCGCGCGGCGGCGACTTCGAGGCGCTGCTGCAGCTTCTCGACCCCGATGTGGTGCTGCAGGCCGACGCCGTCGTCTCGGGCGCTCCGGCGCCCGTGGTGCTGCGCGGCGTCCGCAGCGTGAGCAAGGGCGCGCTGCTCGCGTCCGACCGGGCTCGCGGCACGCAGGTCGCGCTGGTCGACGGCCTGCCCGCTCTGGTGCTGGCCCCACGCGGCCGTCTCGAGGTGGTCCTCACGTTCACCTTCGACGGCGACCGCATCACGGCGATCGACGTCATCGGGGATCCGAAGCGTCTCAACGCGCTGGAGATCACCGTTCCTTAGTGCAGCACCTTCAACCCCACAACCCCGGCGACGATCAGCACCAGGCACGCGATGCGGCCGATCGTCGCGGGGTCGTGGAGGGCGAAGACGCCGTAGAAGGCGGTCCCCACGGCACCGATACCGACCCACACGACGTAACCGGTGCCGAGGGGAATGCTGCGCAGGGCGTACGCGAGACCACCCATGCTGGCGATGAGGACGACGAGGAAGACCACCGTCGGCCACAGCTTCGTGAAACCCTTCGTGGCCGACAGCGCGGCCGCCCAGACGGTTTCCAGAAAGCCCGCGACAACCAGAACTGCCCAAGCCATGATCAAGAACCTTTCGCAGTGACGTGTTCATTCACTGCGCCGTCTTGTCCTGACCGGGTACGACGCTCTCGTCCGGGACGCCGAGTGGCATCAGTTCCGAAATTAGCACCGACTCGCACGCCCTGCCGGTGATCTTCGTCGCCGGAAACCTCAGCTCTTGCGCGCCCGGAAAACAGTCGTCACCAGCGGGTAGTCGAACTCGCCCGCACCCGCTTCCGGCACCGCCAGGAGGTACTCACGAGCGGCAGCCAGTGCCGCGTCGCGTTCGGCTGCTTCGGCGACCAGGAAGTTGGAGTGCGTGCCGACGGTGGCCAGCAGCGAGTCGATCGTGCGGCGATGCGTGTGCGGGAACTCGTGGTCCTCGAACGGCTCGAAGCCGGCTGCCGTCAGGCCCTCGTTCTCGTCGCGGAACAGTCGGCTCACGCCCGTGCGCACGAGCCTCGAGAACTCGACCACCCACTCCACCGTCGCGTCGTCGTGGTTCCACAGCGCCACGACGACCCCGCCCGGGCGTAGCACGCGGCGGATTTCCGCGAACGCGGGCTCGAGATCGAACCAGTGCAGCGCCTGTCCGATGAACACCGCGTCGACGGACTCGTCGGCCAGCGGGATGTCCTCGGCCTTGCCCATCAGCGCCGTCGTGTCCGGCAGCAGCTTGGACAGCTGGGCGAGCATGCCCTCGTCGGGCTCGACCGCGGTCACGGTGAGGCCGAGGTCGACCAGCCCCTGCGTGAGCTTTCCGGTGCCGGCGGCGAGGTCGAGCACGTCGTGCGCGTCGTGCCCGGCGCCGGCGAGCCCCCATTCCACGGCGGCCTGCGGGTAGTCGGGCCGGTGCTCGGCGTAGGCGGCGGCGTGGCCGCCGAACGACGAGGCGCGGCGGGCGTGGAGTTCCTGGTCATACGTGGGATCGGTCACGAGAACCGAGACTAATACGGGAAAAGGCAGCGCCGGTGCCTCGAAGGGTAATCCGGTTGGCGTCGCCGACCAGCGGGTTCGTACGCTATGGGCCATGACCGAATTCCCCGCGCCCGACGCGCTGCCCGAAGACGACCTGCCCGAACAGATGCGGGTGCGCCGGGACAAGCGCGACCGGATAATCGCGGAGGGTGTCGATCCTTACCCCGTAGAGGTTCCCCGCACTCACTCGCTCGCCGAGATCCGGGCCGCGCACACAGATCTCGCACCCGACACCGCCACTGGTCAGACGGTCGGCGTCACCGGCCGGGTGATGTTTCTGCGCAATACGGGCAAACTGTGTTTCGCCACTCTTCGTGAGGGCGACGGCACGGAACTGCAGGCGATGCTCAGCCTCGCGAAGGTCGGTGAGGAGTCGCTCGCGTCGTGGAAGAGCGATGTCGATCTCGGTGACCACGTATTCGTCGCCGGCGAGGTGATCACTTCCAAGCGCGGTGAACTTTCCGTGATGGCCGACAAGTGGCAGCTCACGTCGAAGGCGCTGCGGCCGCTGCCCAACACGCACTCCGACCTCGCCGAGGAAACGCGAATCCGGCAGCGTTATGTCGACTTGATTCTGCGCGATCGGGCCCGCGATGTGGTGCGCACTCGCGCAGGCGTGGTGCGCTCGCTGCGCGAGTCGTTCCACCGCCGCGGATTCACCGAGGTCGAGACGCCGATGCTGCAGACGCTGCACGGCGGCGCCGCGGCCAGGCCATTCGTCACGCATTCGAATGCGTTCGACCTGGAGCTGTACCTGCGCATCGCGCCGGAGCTCTACCTCAAGCGCTGCGTGGTCGGCGGGATCGAGAAGGTTTTCGAGATCAACCGCAACTTCCGCAACGAGGGCAGCGACTCCTCGCACTCGCCCGAGTTCGCGATGCTGGAGTACTACGAGGCCTACGCCACGTACGACACGAATGCCGTGATGACCCGCGAACTCATCCAGGAGGCCGCGGAGAACGTGCTGGGCACCCAGGTCGTCACCCTCGTCGACGGAACGGAGTACGACCTTTCCGGCGAATGGACGACGCTCGGCATGTACGAGTCGCTGTCGGAGGCATTGGGTGAAGAAGTGTCACCCGAGACTCCCGCCGAGCGGTTGCACAAGATCGCCGCGGCGCGCGAGATCGAGGTGGACCCGAAGCTCACCCACGGCAAACTGGTCGAAGAACTGTGGGAACACCTCGTGGGCGACGATCTCACCGCGCCCACATTTGTGCGTGATTTTCCGCTCGAGACATCCCCTCTGACCAGGCAGCATCGCAGCCGGGCCGGGGTCGCGGAGAAGTGGGACCTCTACGTGCGCGGTTTCGAACTCGCCACGGGTTACTCCGAGCTGGTGGATCCGGTCGTGGAGCGGCAGCGCCTCACCGAACAGTCCCTCCTGGCGGCACAGGGTGATAGCGAGGCCATGCGTCTCGACGAGGATTTCCTTCGCGCCCTGGAGTACGGAATGCCACCGAGCGGCGGTGTCGGAATGGGAGTCGACCGGCTGCTCATGGCGCTGACCGGTCTCGGTATCCGGGAGACGATCCTCTTCCCCCTCGTACGGCCTGAATAACCCCACCCGACGGTAGGAACCGGCGGGGTTTATCTCAAACGAGATTTGCACGCCGGGGGATGAGCGGGTATTAATGTGAGTGACAAAGACTTCTGTCCCGGGGCTCGCCCCGTAACCAGATCATTCGCGTAAGCCCCGCAGGAGGAATCAGATGGCACAGAAGGTGCTCGTCTCCCTGGTCGATGACCTCGACGGCAGTGAGGCCGAAGAGACCGTCGAGTTCGGTTTGGACGGTGTGACCTACCAGATCGACCTCTCCTCGGAAAACGCCGAAGAGCTGCGCGACGCACTGGCCCAGTACGTGGAGCACGCGCGCCGTGCCGGCGGCCGCAAGCGCGCCGCGCTGCGCCCGGTCGCGGGTGCGAAGGCCTCGGCCCGCCCGGCCACCGTCGACCGCGAGCAGAACCAGGCCATTCGCGCCTGGGCGCGCAAGAACGGTTTCGCGGTTTCCGACCGGGGCCGGATCCCGTCGGAGGTCGTGGAGGCCTACCACCAGAAGAACTGAGGGACACAACGAGGAGGCGGCCGCCGGGTTATTTCCGGCGGCCGTTTTGCTTGTCCGGTTTCTGTCCGGTCGCTTGTGCCGGGTCGGCTTGCGTTCAGTGCGGCTTGTGTTCACCGAGCCTTGTGTTCACCGCGGCGGAGTGTTCAAGAACGCTCGTGCTGCGCCGGTACGGCTCGGCGAGCCGATCGGGCGAACTCGCCGGGCGAGGATCCGGTGACCGCACGGAAATCGCGGGTGAAGTGAGATTGATCGCTATAGCCGAGCCGGGCTGCGAGGTCCGCGAAATCGGGACTTCCGGCGTCGGCGAGGTTGCGCGCGGCGTCGTTCAGGCGGTATATCCGGATCGCCCACTTGGGCGTGCAGCCGACGTGTTCCGCGAAGAGCCGCTGAAGTGCACGTGCGGACAAGCCGGCGCTCGTGGCGAGTTGATCGACGCGTGTGATTTCCGGATCCCCCGCGATTGTTTCCACCGCCGCGGCGACCGTCCGCGCGGCGGGCGGAAGAGCCGAGTGCTTTGCGATCAGCAAGTTGTCGACTGCAGCGATCATTTCCTGATCGCCGCTCGCATTTCGCACCGATTCGGCGGCCGCGGTCCCTTCCCGGCCGAACACCGCTTCGAGAGCCACGGATCGGTCCGCGAGCGTTCGCACCGGCGCGCCGAGGAACGGCCGGAAGCACCCCGGCCGGAACCGCACACCGAGGCCGTGTGCGCGGCCCTCGAGCCGGTGCGTGAACAGGGTGTGGCCCGGGCCGTAGACGCCGCACGCGCCGGGGAAGAAGAAGGTCACGTGCACCGCGATGTTGGGCAGCACGTGCTGATCGTGGAAGCCGTCGAGGTCCCAGTGCAGCACCCAGTGGTAGTCGACGAACTCGGTGAGCGCGGGCGCCGGCGCGTAGCGGGCGAGCGTGAACTTCTTGCGGGCCACGTGCTCGTCGACGATGCCGCGCGGGATCGAGCGAATGCGCTTCACGCTCGTGCGTCGCGTTCGTTCAAGACGGCCGTCACCCGCCGTGCTTGGCTTCGCGCATGACCGACCACTCAGCCCTGCTGCGCCCGGCCGCGGCCGAGTTCCTGCGTGTGGCAGCCGCCGCGAAACCGTTCACGGCGCCCACCCCGTGCGCCGGCTTCGACGTGCGCGGCCTGCTCAACCACTTGCTCTACTGGGGCCCCTGGCTCGTGGCCGCCGGCCGGCGCGAGACGTACACGGCGACCGGCACCGAAGCCGCCCTCTTCGGCGAAGACTGGCTCGCAACGCTGGGGAAGCAGACCGAAGACCTCGTCGACGCCTTCGCGCCCGCAGCCGCGTGGACAGCCTGGCGACGCTCGGCTCGGCCACGATGCCCGCGGCCGTCGTCGGCGACATGGTGCTCGGCGAGTTCGTGATCCACGGCTGGGACCTCGCCCGCGCGGCCGGCACGCTGCTGACCTGTAACGACGAGGCCGCGGAAGCCGTGCGCGCGTCCGCCGTCGCCATGGGCGAGCAGGCGCGGGCGATGGGCGTCTACGGCCCCGGGGTACCGGTTCCGCCGGACGCTCCGGCGCTGAACCGCGCGCTGGGCGCGTCGGGCCGCAACCCGGCCTGGCGCGCGTGACCTGCGCTTATCGCGAGCAGACGCGCGGGCATTCCTCGCACTCGGCCTCGCCCGGCAGCAGGTAGGAGAAGCAGCAGCTCTCCCGCCGCCGTTCCCAGGCGCGGTGCCCTTCGGCGTCCACGGCCATGCGCAGGGTCGAGGCGGAGGTCAGCGGGCGGTACCGGTCGTCCAGCACCAACGCGGCGTCGGCGACACCGGCGCCTTCCGCGTCCGGCGTCCCGCCCTGACGGCCGGCCCACCACAGTGAGTTGTCCAGCGCGTCGGTGGCCGCGGCCCACAACATGCGGCGACCCAGCCGGCTGCTCGGCGCGTACGCGCGCACGAAGCGTGTGGCGTGCGCCACGAACTGGGCGCGCAGCACGCCGGCCAGCGCGCGTTCGTCGGCCACGACCGTGGCTTCCGCGCGAGCGGAGCCGGGGTCGGTGGGCAGGCAGTAGAAGCTGTCGCCCAGCACGGCCATGCCCTCGGGGTGCGGACGGTCGTCGCCGAGGCCGAAGGCGAGCTGCTCTGGTTTGAGCGACGGCACGCGGCGTTCGTGGTGCAGCAGCAGCGCGCCGACGTACGCGGGCACGTGCAGGTACCACGACATGACGTAACTCGCGGCCGTGCGCTCGGGCGCGGCGCCGTGGTTGTGGAGAAGCCACTTTTCCAGCCGTTCACGCCATTCGGTGAAAAGCTCGGGGTGTTCGAGCAGCTCGGCGCAGTGGAACCACCCGGTCGGGACGTCTCGCCGCAGCTCACCGCGCTCCTGTAGCCCCCCGACCCGCAGGAGCGAACTGGCGAGGCCGTCGCCGACGTCACCGACGTCGCGGGAAGACCGCTGCTGGTTCACCGCGGCCCTCCTCACCGGCCGAACTGATTAGGCGTGCCTAACCTTACAGAGATTTCGCGGTTGCGCCAATCGGGTGCCCACCTGGTGGAAACGGGCAGCTCCCGGATGTGTTCGCGCTGAGCGGACAGGGGGGTGCGCGCGGAATCCGAACGAGGGGCCGTACGTTCGACAGGAAGTAAAAGTGCAGGGCAACCGGATATTGGAGGGTGACCGGACAGGTCGCCGGCCGGGTGTTGAAAGGCCACCGCAAGCCGTAGTGGTACGCAAGCGCGACTGCTTGGCTACTACAGTGGTCTCACGGTGCTGTCCGACGCGGGTGTGAATCCGCGCCGGCAACGGGCCGCCGACGCAGCAGTCGAGGGAGTGCGCATGTTTGAGAGGTTCACCGACCGCGCGAGGCGGGTGGTCGTCCTGGCCCAAGAAGAGGCCCGGATGCTCAACCACAACTACATCGGCACCGAGCACATCCTCCTGGGTCTGATCCACGAGGGTGAGGGTGTCGCCGCCAAGGCGCTCGAGTCGCTGGGCATTGCCCTCGAGGGAGTGCGCCAGCAGGTCGAAGAGATCATCGGCCAGGGCCAGCAGGCGCCGAGCGGGCACATCCCGTTCACGCCGCGGGCCAAGAAGGTGCTTGAGCTGTCGCTGCGCGAAGCGCTGCAGCTCGGCCACAACTACATCGGTACCGAGCACATCCTGCTCGGTCTGATCCGCGAGGGTGAGGGCGTCGCCGCACAGGTGCTCGTCAAGCTCGGCGCGGACCTCAACCGGGTGCGCCAGCAGGTGCTGCAGCTTCTGTCGGGTTATCAGACCGGCGAGAAGTCCACCGAGAGCGGCTCGGGCCGCGGCGAGGGCACCCCGTCGTCGTCGCTGGTGCTCGACCAGTTCGGCCGCAACATGACCGTGCTCGCCCGCGAGGGCAAGCTCGACCCGGTCATCGGGCGCGGCAAGGAGATCGAGCGGGTCATGCAGGTGCTGTCCCGCCGCACCAAGAACAACCCGGTGCTCATCGGCGAGCCGGGCGTCGGCAAGACGGCCGTCGTCGAGGGCCTGGCCCAGAGCATCGTCAAGGGCGAGGTGCCCGAGACGCTCAAGGACAAGCAGCTCTACACGCTGGACCTGGGCTCTCTGGTCGCCGGCTCCCGCTACCGCGGTGACTTCGAAGAGCGCCTGAAGAAGGTGCTCAAGGAGATCAAGACCCGCGGCGACATCATCCTGTTCATCGACGAGCTCCACACGCTCGTCGGCGCGGGTGCCGCCGAGGGTGCCATCGACGCGGCTTCGATCCTGAAGCCGATGCTGGCCCGCGGTGAGCTGCAGACGATCGGTGCGACCACGCTCGAGGAGTACCGCAAGTACATCGAGAAGGACGCCGCGCTGGAGCGCCGCTTCCAGCCGATCCAGGTCGGCGAGCCGTCGCTCGAGCACACCATCGAGATCCTCAAGGGCCTGCGCGACCGGTACGAGGCGCACCACCGCGTCTCGATCACCGACTCGGCGCTGGTCGCGGCCGCCACACTGGCCGACCGCTACATCAACGACCGGTTCCTGCCGGACAAGGCCATCGACCTCATCGACGAGGCCGGCGCCCGCATGCGCATCCGCCGCATGACCGCGCCGCCGGACCTGCGCGAGTTCGACGAGAAGATCGCCGACGTCCGCCGCGACAAGGAGTCCGCGATCGACGCGCAGGACTTCGAGCGGGCCGCGCGCCTGCGTGACGAGGAGAAGACCCTCCTCGGCCAGAAGGGCGAGCGCGAGAAGCAGTGGAAGGACGGCGACCTCGACGTCGTCGCCGAGGTGGACGACGAGCAGATCGCGGAGGTGCTGGCCAACTGGACCGGCATCCCGGTGTTCAAGCTCACCGAGGAGGAGACCACCCGGCTGCTGCGCATGGAGGAAGAGCTCCACAAGCGCATCATCGGCCAGGAGGACGCGGTCAAGGCCGTCTCCCAGGCGATCCGCCGTACGCGTGCGGGTCTGAAGGACCCGAAGCGCCCGTCGGGCTCGTTCATCTTCGCCGGCCCGTCCGGTGTCGGTAAGACCGAGCTGTCCAAGGCGCTGGCGGCCTTCCTGTTCGGCGAGGACGACGCGCTCATCCAGATCGACATGGGTGAGTTCCACGACCGCTACACCGCTTCGCGGCTCTTCGGTGCCCCTCCGGGCTACGTCGGCTACGAAGAGGGCGGGCAGCTGACCGAGAAGGTGCGGCGCAAGCCGTTCTCGGTGGTGCTCTTCGACGAGATCGAGAAGGCGCACCAGGAGATCTACAACACGCTCCTGCAGGTGCTCGAAGACGGCCGCCTCACCGACGGCCAGGGTCGCACGGTCGACTTCAAGAACACGGTCCTGATCTTCACCTCGAACCTGGGCACCTCGGACATCTCCAAGTCCGTGAGCCTCGGCTTCTCCTCCGGAGCGGACGTCACCAACCGCTACGAGAAGATGAAGCAGAAGGTCAACGAGGAGATGAAGAAGCATTTCCGGCCCGAGTTCCTGAACCGGATCGACGACATCATCGTCTTCCACCAGCTCACGCAGGACCAGATCATCATGATGGTCGACCTGATGATCGGCCGCGTGGAAACGCAGCTCAAGGCCAAGGACATGGAGCTGGAGCTCACGGAGAAGGCCAAGGCTCTGCTGGCCAAGCGTGGCTTCGACCCCGTGCTCGGCGCCCGGCCGTTGCGTCGCACGATCCAGCGCGAGATCGAGGACCAGCTGTCGGAGAAGATCCTGTTCGGCGAGGTCGAGCCGGGTCAGATCATCCTGGTCGACGTCGAGGGCTGGAGCGGCAACCCCGAGGACCGCGACGACGAAGCGCACTTCACCTTCCGCGGTGAGAAGCGCCCGTCTTCGGTTCCGGACGCGCCGCCGGTGACCATCGGCGCCTCGGAGCACGACACCGAGAACGACTGATCACCCGCAGTATTTGAGAAAGCGCAGTACCTGAGAAGGGCGGTTCCCCACGGGGAGCCGCCCTTCTCCGTATCGTCGAAGCCATGGGGGATTCCCGGCTCACCAAGCACCTTCAAGCGGCCACGGCGCTGTCGCTGCTGAGCGACCGCCAGCTCGTCGAACGCCTCGAAACGGCCGAAGTCGTGTCCCGAGGCATCGGCGGCACCGGCGTGCGGCTCGACGTCGACGGCACACCCGTGTTCGCGAAGTGCATGCCGTTGACCGCGCTCGAACGCGAGCACCCGCACGACACGGCCAACCTCTACGACCTGCCGACGTTCTGCCACTACGGCGTCAGTGGCTCACCCGAGGGCTCGGCGTGGCGCGAGCTGGCGCTGCACACCATGGCCAACGGCTGGGTGCTCGGCGGCGAGTGCGAGCACTTCCCGCTGCTGCACCACTGGCGGGTGCTTCCAGTACGCGCCGGCCGGGTGCCGGACCAGCCGCTCGAAGAGGACGTCGAGTACTGGGGCGGCTCCGCGCCCGTGCGCCGACGGCTGGAGGACCTGGAGGCCGCCGACACGAGCTTGGTGCTGTTCTGCGAGTACTTCCCGACGACGCTGCACCTGTGGCTCAAGGAGCACCTCGACGAGGCGGACCACGTCGAGCAGCAGCTGTTCGAGACGGCCGCTTTCCTTCGTGAGCAAGGCGTTCTGCACTTCGACACGCACTTCGGCAACTACCTCACCGACGGCTCGCGGATCTACCTCACCGACTTCGGGCTCGCGTTCGCCACGCGGTTCGACCTCAGCGCCGAGGAGCGCGCGTTCGCCGAGCTCAACGTCGAGCACGACGAGGCGTACCTGGCCATGCACCTGACGCAGTGGCTGGTCACGGAGGTCCACGGCACCTGGGACCGCGCCGAACGGCTGGCCGCGGTCCGCCGCGCGGCCGCCGGTGAGCTGCCGCTGCCGGAACCCGTGGCGTCGGTGGTCGCGCGGCACGCGAAGACAGCCGTGGAGTTCACTGAGTTCTACAACCGCCTGCGTGAGGACCGCGAAGCGCCGTTCCCGAGCCTCAGTTCAACGTTCCAGCGCTGACGTCGAGGTCATCCGCGGTGGTCAGCGCGGCCGTGATCACGGCGTCCAGCGCGGTTGCCGACTGTCGCGCGTCGAGCGATGGCCCCGCCTCGCCCTGCTCCGGAGCCGACGGCACATGCACGAACCCACCTCGCAGCGCAGGGAACTCGTTGGCGAGCAGGTGCATCAGGCCGTAGAAGACCTGGTTGCACACATAGGTTCCCGCCGTGTGCGACACCGCCGCGGGCACACCCTCGGCCTGGATCGCCGCCACGGCCGCCTTGACCGGCAAGGTGGTGAAGTAAGCCGCCGGGCCGCCCGCAGTCACCGGCACGTCGACGGGCTGGTCACCGGCGTTGTCCGGAATCCGCGCGTCGATCAGGTTGATCGCCAACCGCTCCGGCGTGACCGCGCCGCGCCCACCCGCTTCTCCCACACACACCACGAGATTCGGCTGGTGCTGCTCGATCGCCGCCCGCAAGGCCGTCAGCGACGCGCCGAACTCCACCGGCAACTCCACCGCGACCACGTCGTCGCGCCGCGAAGCCACCAGCCGCGCCGCCTGCCAGGAAGGGTTCGTCGCCGAGCCGCCGAACGGCGCGAACCCCGTGAGCAACACAGTCATACGACCAGACAACCACGAACCTTAACCACGAAGCGAGATCGCGCCGGTTTCTTCCCACCCGATGTGGTCGGCCCCCCGGGGCCGATCATGTCGGGTGGGAAGGAGCCGGCTTAAAGGCGATCTCGCACGCGGCGGCGGAGCCGCCGCAGATCACACTGTGTTCAGGTCGCCCGGGTAGAGATACTTGTCGGCCGGCTTGCCCGAGCCGTAGATCCAGGCGTCGAAGAAGCCCTGCAGATCCTTGTGAGACACGGATTCGCAGTACTTCTGGAACTCCTGCATGTTCGCGTTCCCGTTGCGGTGCAAGGAGTTCCACGTCTTGAGCACCTTGTCGAACGCGGCCTCGCCCATGTACTTGCTCAGGGCGTGCAGCGCGACCGGGCCCTTGGAGTACACGTAGGTGAACTCGTTGCCCGGGCCCATGTCGTAGAGCTTGCCGTTCCAGAACCGGTCGGACGCGGTCGCCACCTGCTGGCGGTACTGGTCGTCGAGGTTCACGCCGTTCTTGGCCTCGTCCCAGAGCCAGGTGGCGTAGGAGGCGAAGCACTCGTTGAGGCAGACGTCCTTCCAGTGGTCCACGGCCACGGTGTCGCCGTACCACTGGTGGGCGTTCTCGTGGACGATCGTGTCGACGTTGCCCGCGCGGCCGGAGTAGATCGGCCGGCTCATCGTTTCGAGCGAGAAGCCGATGGGCTCGGCCAGGTAGATGCCGCCCGCGGCGTCCACGGGGTACTGGCCGAACTTCGACTCCAGGAAGTCGAGGACCTCCGGCAGCCGCGCGTCGGCCTGCTTGGTCGAATCGGGCGTGCCGGGCGCGAACGCGCTGACGATCGGCGTGCCGTCCTTGCGCTTGCGCTTGTCGAACGTCCACTTGTCGATGGCGACCGTGGTCATGTACGGCACGGCGGGCGTGGTCTCGGCCCACACGTGCGTGGTGCCCTTCGAGGTCTTGTGCGTGCCCCGCTCACGGCCGTTGGCGATCACGCCCCACTCGTCGGGGACGGTGATGGCCAGGTGGAACGTCGCCTTGTCGAGCGGGGTGTCGTTCACCGGGTACCACGTGCTGGCCGACTTCGGCTCGCCCGCGGCGAACGCGCCGCCGTCCTTGGCGTACTGCCAGCCGTTGTTGCCCAGCAGCGGGTCGCTGATCGGGGCGGGCACGCCGTGGTAGGTGATCACGGTGCGGAACGGCAGGCCGTGCAACAGCGGCAGCAACGGCGTGATGGTCAGCTCGTGGTCGCCGCTGCGGGTGAACTTGGCCTTGAGGCCGTTGACCTTCACCGAGTCGACGGTGAGGCCGCTGAGGTCGAGGTTGAACGAGCTCAACGTCTGCGTGGCGCGTGCGCTGATCGTCTGCACGCCGGTGAGCTGGTGGCTGTCCGGCGCGTAGGTCACGGCGAGGTCGTAGTCGGCTACGTCGTAGCCGCCGTTGCCGTCCTGCGGGTAGTAGCTGTCGCCCGCTCCGTCGGCACCCGGGGTGCCCCAGCCGTACCCGTCCTGCCCTGCGGAGGCGATGCCGCCGCCCAGGCTCAGCGCGGCCAGCGTGGCGACGACCGTCACTGCCGGGCGACGCCAGCGGTGCTGCAGTCTCATGAACGCTCCTGTCTGCTGCTCGGGAAACCGTTTGCAACGTATCGCCGCGAAGGGCTGTTGACGCCTGATCGTGGTGTTTTGTCCTGAAAGTCCACACTTCCGTCGGTTCCCCGGCGGCCGTTCGGACCCGTCCTCAGCATCCGTCTGGAAAGCTGGTGCCATGCGCGTGGCGCTCCTGGGTCCGCTGCGGGCGGCCTGCGACGACGGCACCCCGGTGGACATCGGCGGTGCGCGCCTTCGCATGCTCTTGGCCCGGCTCGCGCTCGACGCCGGCCGCGCGGTGCCGGCCGAAGTGCTCATCGACGGCCTGTGGGGCACCGAGCCGCCCGCCGACGCGGCCAACGCGCTGCAGTCGCTGGTCTCGCGCCTGCGCCGCGCGTTGCGGCCGGCCGGGGCCGAGCTGGAGTCCGGCGCCGGCGGCTACCGGCTCGCGCTGGCCGCGGACACCGTCGACGCGCACCGGTTCGAGCGGCTCGCGGCCGAGGGCCGCCGTGAGCTTTCGGCGGGCCGCGAGTCGCGCGCGGCCGAGCTGCTGCGCACTGCTCTGGACCTCTGGCACGGCGCCGCGCTGGCGGACGTGCTCGACGCGCCGTTCGCCGCCGCGCCCGCGACCCGGCTGGAGGAGCTGCGCACGGAAGCCGCCGAGGATCGCTTCGACGCCGAGCTGCGGCGGGGCCGCCACGCCGACGTACTCGCCGATCTCACCGCGGCCGCCGAGGCCCACCCGTTGCGCGAGCGGCTCGCCGGCCTGCGCATCCGCGCGCTGTGCTCGGCCGGGCGCCAAGCCGACGCGCTCGCCGCGTACAGCACGATCCGCGCGACACTGGCCGACGAGCTGGGCGTGGACCCGTCGGCCGAGCTGCAGGAGATCCACCTGCAGGCGCTGCGCGGCGAGCTCGCGCCCGCCGCGACGGTCACCGACCGGCTGCCGGTGCGCCTCACGAGCTTCGTCGGCCGCGGTGACGAGCTGAAGCAGCTGTCGGAGCTGCTCGACGGCTCTCGGCTCGTCACGCTCGTCGGCCCCGGCGGTGCGGGCAAGACACGCCTGGCGACCGAGGCCGCGGCGCGCCACCCGGCGCACGGGCCCGGGCGCGTGTGGTTCGCGCCGCTCGCCGGCGTCCGCGACGCCGACGACGTGCTCGGCGCGCTGCTCACCGCGTTGGGGATCCGCGACGTGCGCGCCACTGAGACCGAGGTGCTGCGCAAGCCGATCGACCTGTTCGAGCACGCCGTCGAGGCGCTGAGCGGCAGCGAAACACTGCTGGTGCTGGACAACTGCGAACACGTGGTCGAGGTCGCCGCGCAGCTGGCCGACGACCTGCTGCGCCGCGTCCCGGCGCTGCGCATCCTGGCCACCAGCCGTGAACCGCTCGCCATCACCGGCGAGGCGCTGTGCCCGCTCGGCCCGCTGCCCGTGCCGGCCGAGTCGACGCCGCCGGGCGAAGTGGGTGCGCTCGACTCCGCGCGACTGTTCCTCGACCGCGCCATCGCCGTGCGGCCGGACTTCACGCTCGACGAGTCCACAGTGGACGCCGTGACGCAGATCTGCCGCCGCCTCGACGGCATGCCGCTCGCGCTGGAGCTGGCGGCGGCGCGCCTGCGTTCGATGTCCGTCACGGGCATCGCCGAACGCCTCGACGACCGCTTCCGCCTGCTCACCTCCGGCAGCCGCACGGCCCTGCCGCGGCAACGCACGCTGCGCGCCGTCGTGGAGTGGAGCTGGGACCTGCTCACCGACGCGGAGCTCGCCCTGGCGCGGCGGCTGGCCGTGTTCGCGGCGACGTTCGACGAGGACGCCGTGACCGCCGTCTGCGCCGACGGTGAGCTCCTGCCCGCCGAAGACGTGGTGTACGTGCTGGGTTCCCTCGTCGAGAAATCCATTGTGGACACGGTCGGCGGGCGGTACCGCATGCTGGAGACGCTGCGGGTGTACGCCACCGAGCGGCTCACCGCGTCGGGGGAGACCGAGCGGCTGCGCGCGGCCATGGTGCGCTACTTCGTCGACCTCGTCGAACGCACCGAGCCGCGGCTGCGCACCCGTGACCAGCTCACGGCGATCACGATCTTCGAGCACGACAACGACAACCTCACCACCGCGCTGCGCGGCGCCATCGACTCCGAGGACGTCGATTCCGCGAGCCGGCTGCTGTATGGCATGTTCTGGTACCTCTCGATCCTCGGCCAGAGCGAGCGCGCCGAGCGCTTCGTGGTCGATGTGCTCGCCTTCGGCGATCGCCTGGCGCCCGACGTCGCGGCCAGCCTGCGCCTGAGCCAGCTGATGATGCACATGATGACCGGCCCGCAGGCGCTCGCGAGTGCCGAGGAGGTGATCGAGGACTGCCTGCGCACGGACGCGGTAACGGGCAACCCGTGGCTCGCGCTCGCCGTGCCGATGGTCGCGTTCCTCAGCGGCCACCGCGAGCTGGCCCGGCGCGAGATCGAGCGCTCCACCCGCAGCGACGACCCGTGGAGCCGGGCCGCGGCGCGCTGGGCCGAAAGCTTCCTGCTCGCCGACGAGGGTGATCTGGAGGGTTCCGCGCGCGCCCGCGAGGAGGCTCACGCCGGGTTCCTGGAGATCGGCGACCGCTGGGGCCTGGCGATGACGTTGAGCTTCCGCGCCACGAGCCTGTCGCAGCGCGGCGACCACGCCGGGGCGATCGCGGCGTACACCGAGGGCCTGCGGCTGGCGATGGAGCTGCGTTCGCAGGACGACGTGATCCAGCAGTGGTGGCGCCTGGCCGTGGAGCGTTCGCGCGGTGGTGACCACGAAGGCGCCTGGCGTGAGCTGGCGGCGGCCGAACGCTACGCGGGCAGCGCGAACCGGGAGCTGACCATGATCCTGTCGTTCGGCCGCCTCGAACTACTCATCCGCGAGGGCCGGCTCGACGAGGCGCGCACCGTCGGCAAGGCCATCTCGAACAGCCGCGACGACTGGCCCTACCCGGGCAACTTCGAGGACGAGTGGTTCGGCATGGTCCACGCCAGGATCGCGTTGACGGAGGGGAAGCCGGACGACGCCTTGCCGCACGCCGCGGCCGCCATCCGCTCCGTGACCAACCGCCGCGACATGCCCGACCTGGCGCGGATCGTGGAGGTCGTCGCGGAGATCCGCTTCGCGCAGGGCCGGTTCGAGACGGCGGCGCGCATGCTGGCGCTGAGCGCGTTGATCCGGGGCGAGTTCGACCTCGGCAGCCCGGAGGTGCTCGGGTTGATCGCCGGGCTGGAGGACAAGCTGGGCGCGGACCGGTACGCGCAGCTCGTCGCCGAGATGCGCGCGCTGGACCGCGACGCCGGTATCGCCTGGCTGGAAGAGGAAATCGGGACCTGACGAGCTCGGTCCCCTCCACCACCCCCGCGGTGAAGGGGACCGAGCGCCCCCATTTTCTGTTGTGTTCCTAGTGCGACAGTCGCTCAGACACGGCGGCGGTAGGCCCAGGTCGCGAGCGGGAAGAACACCACCACGGCCCCGACCATCCACGCCAGCGCCCCGCCGAGCGGTCCGGCGACCGCGCCGCCGTTCATCAAGCCCCGCAACGCGTTGGCCATCAGGCTCACCGGGCTGATGTCCGCCCACGCCCGCAGCCACCCCGGCATCGTGGCGGTGGAGACGAACACGTTGCTGCCGAAGGTGAGCGGCATGATGAACACGAACATCAGGCCCTGCGCGGCACCCGGCGACTTCATCAGCATCCCGACGAACACCGAGCCCCAGCAGAAGCACAGCCCGAACGCCAGCACCAGCAGGATCGCGGCCAGGAACTGCATCGGCCCCGTCTCGATGCGGTAGCCCATCACCATCGCGACGATCATCAGCACGGCCAGGCACACGACGTAGCGCACGAGGTCCGCCAGCACCGCGCCGACCAACGGCGCCGAGCGCGCGATCGGCATGCTGCGGAACCGGTCGAACACGCCCTTGGTGACGTCGGTGTTCAGCTGCACGCCCACGGTCAAGCTGGCTTGCAGAATGTTCATCACGACCAGGCCGGGCACCAGGCTCTGCAGATAGTTCGAAATGGACCCGCCCAGCGCGTTGCCGAACAGGTAGGTGAACATCAGCAGGAAGATGATCGGCATCAGCGTCACATCGGCCAGCTGCTCCGGGTTCTTGCGGATCTTCAGGATTCCGCGCCAGGCCAGGGAAAGCGCGTGCTGCGTGCCTTTCACCGGGCTGATGCGACGGGGTGGATCGAGCGCGAGCGTGGTCACGCGAGGCTCCCTTCGAGCTGGGTGTCGGCAGTGGTCGGTTCGGCGGAGTGGCCGGTCAGGGCCAGGAACACCTCGTCGAGGCTCGGCAGCCGCAGCGCGAGCTCGTCGGAGGTGATGCCGGCCTCGTCGAGCTTGCGCACGAGCGTGGACAGCAGCACCGGGTCGGAAACCGGCGCGGTGAGCAGGCCCGTGTCGTTGTCTCGGGTCGGCCGGACGCCGGTGAGCTCGCCCAGGATGCGGGCGACGGCGTCGAGGTCGGCCAGCGACGTCGGGCGCACCTGAAGTGTCTGGCCGCCGACGCGGCGCTTGAGCTCGTCGGCGCGGCCGTCGGCGACCACGTGGCCGTGGTCGAACACGGTGATCTTGTCGGCCAGCTGGTCGGCTTCCTCGAGGTACTGCGTGGTGAGCAGCACCGTCGCGCCGTCGGCGACGAGGCCGCGGACCACGGCCCACACCTCGTTGCGGGCGTGCGGGTCGAGCCCGGTCGTGGGCTCGTCGAGGTAGAGCACCTCGGGTCGCCCGACGAGGCTCGCGGCGAGGTCGATCCGCCGGCGCATGCCGCCGGAGTAGGTGCGGATCGGGCGCTTGGCGGCGTCGGACAGCTCGAAGCGCTCCAACAGCTCCTTCGCCCGGGCCTTGGCGTCGGCGCGCGACAGGTCGAGCAGCCGGCCGATCAGCACCAGGTTCTCGATGCCGTTGAGGTCTTCGTCGACGGACGCGTACTGGCCCGTGAGCCCGATCAGCGAGCGCACCCGCACCGGGTCCTGCACCACGTCGAAACCCCCGACCGTGGCGTGCCCGGCGTCGGGCTTGATGAGTGTGGCCAGGATGCGCACGGCCGTGGTCTTGCCCGCGCCGTTGGGCCCGAGCACCCCCACCACCTTGCCGAACGGAACCTCCAGGTCCACCCCGTCCAGCGCCTTGGTCTCCCCGAACTGCTTGACCAGGCCCTCGGCCTTGATCGCAAACGACATGTGGTCCTCCTCCTGCTGTCGCCCTCCGAGCAATACAGTGGACGGCCGACCTGTCAGGGCGCGCACAGCGCGCTGACAGCGCCTGTCGCGGACCTGTCCTCCGCTGTCAGGAGTTGCGGAGGTGTTGTGGAGGTGCGGTGTCCGGGGCGCGCTCGCCCGGCCGGAGTCGGCATACTCGGCCCATGGTGATCAACGACCAGGTGCGGGCGCGGCCACGGAACCGGCTGGTCACGGGCGTTTTGCTGCTGTTCGGCGTGCCCCTGCTGGCGATCGCGGCGCTGCGCACGGTCGGGTACGACGGCGGCTGGTACACACTCGTGCTGCTCGCGCTCACTCCGTACGCGGTCGTGTACGGAGCGCTGCTGGGCGGTGTTTCGCTGGTGCTGCGCCGGTGGTGGACCGGCGGAATCGCGCTGGCGCTGGCGATCCTGCTGGCCGTGTTCGTGGCGCCGCGCGTGATGGCCGACGAGCAACCGGCCGTGGCAGGGAAATCGCTGCGCGTGATGTCGGCGAACCTGTACCTCGGCCGCGCCGACGCTGCCGCGATCGTGAAGCTCGTGCGCGACAACCGGGTCGACGTGCTGAACCTCGTGGAGATGACGGCGGCCGAAGTGTCCGCTTTGGACAAGGCGGGGCTGTTCGGTCTGCTGCCCTACCGGGTGCTGCACGCGGCGCCGGGCGCGGACGGGTCGGGCATCGTGTCGCGCTACCCGCTCACCGAGGAGAACTACACGGGCGACTCCACCGCGAAGCAGCCCAGCGCCGAAGCCGACCTCGGCGGCGGCACGGTGGTGGAGCTCGTCGCGGTGCACCCGGAGTCGCCGGACACGGGCGTCGACCAGTGGGAACGCGAGACGAAGGACCTTTCGCGCGCCGCCGGCGAGCACGGGCTGCGCGTCCTGGCCGGCGACTTCAACGCGACCCTCGACCACGCGGCCTTGGCCACCGTGCTGTCGCGCGGCTACCACGACGCCGCCGACGAACGCGGCGACGGCCTGCAGCCCACGTGGCCCGCTGATGCCACGCCGCTCGTTACGCTGGACCACGTGCTGGTGGACAAGCGTGCGGCCGTCGAGGACTACCGGGTGTTCGACGTGCCCGGAACCGACCACCGCGCCGTGTACGCCCAGGTGCGGTTGCCGTGACGATCTCGCTGCGTCCGGTCTCGGGCCCGGACGAATACTCGGAGCTGCTGGCGATCTGGCGCAGTGCGGTCGAGGCGACGCATGCTTTCCTGACCGCCGAAGACGTCTCGTTCTACGCTTCGCGGGTGCCGGGGTACTTCCCACAGGTGGAGCTGACCCTGGCCACTGTGGACGGTGTTGCCGCGGGGTTTTCCGGGATCGCTTCCGGGAGCTTGGAAATGTTGTTCGTGCACGCCGATCACCGCGGCGCGGGGGTCGGGTCCGCGCTGTTGCAGGCGGCTTTGTCGATGTTTCCGTCGCTGACGCTCGACGTCAACGAGCAGAACTCGCAGGCGCTCGGGTTTTACCTGCACCACGGGTTCGTGATCGCCGGCCGCTCGGCGACGGACTCCGAGGGCCGGCCGTTCCCGTTGCTGCACCTCAGGCGAGCTTGAGCAACGACTGCAGCGCGCCGGCCGCGATCGACACGCCGCGGCCGTGGCGGATCTGCGGCTCGCGCGGGTTGATGCGCACGAGCGCGCCCGTCGCGGCGCTGGCCAGCTCGGCGTAGCGGCGGACGGTCGGCACGGCCTGGCCCGCGCCGAGCTCGACCACGGTGAGGTCGCGCCGGCCGCGGCGCCACGCGGTGAGCTCGTCGAGCTGGGCCTGGCTGCGAGTCGGGACCCACTCGAAGTCGCCGAACATCAGGATGTTGGGCCGGGCGAGGCCGCCGCAGTGCGGGCAGCTCGGCAAGGGCGCGCGGGCGCGCATGGTCGTTTCGTCGAGGTCGACGTGGACGTCGGTGGCCGGCCAGATGTCGTCCGTGCAGCCGCCGAGGCACTGCAGGTGGTGGATGGACCCGTGGGCCTCGGCGACGTGGCCGAAGCCCGCGACCTGGAACTGGCCGTCCACATTGGACGTGAAGACGCGGACCCCGCCGGGCTTCCGTTCGCCCCATTCGCGCAGCAGCTCGAAACCCCGGTGCGGCACGGTCTTCCGGTAGAGGTCGAGCCGGTGGCCGTAGAACCCCCAGGCCAGCTCGGGGTCGTCGGCGAAGTGCCGCGGGTCGGCCAGCTCCTCGAAGCTGAGACCGAGACCGGCGTATGGCGGGTACGCGCGCCAAAAGCCTTCGTTGCCGCGGAAATCGGGCAGGCCGGAATCGACGCCCATCCCGGCGCCGGCGCACACGAGCAGCGCGCCGGCACCGTGGATCAGTTCGGCCGCGCGGGCGAGGTCGTCACTCACCCGGCTTCGAAGCCTGGACGACCTCGAACTCGAGCAGGCTCGCACCCGACGACACCGGCTTCGCGCGCTCGCCCGCGTGGGCCTCGCGCGCGGGACCGGCCGCCCACGCCTGGTAGTGCTCCTCCGACTCCCACTTCGTGTAGACGAAGTAGCGCGTCTCGCCGGAAACCGGGCGGAGGAGCTCGAAGCCGAGGAACCCGGCCTGGCTGTCGACGGCGTGCAGCCGCGCGGCGAACCGCTTCTCCAGCTCGGGGCCGGCGCCTTCGGGGACCTCGATCGCGTTGATCTTCACCACTGCCATGGCTCCAGCCTACTTCGGTCTTCCCCGAAAGAAAGTGGTAGTAACTGTCAAATAGTTGTGGCTATCATGTTTGGGTACGGTCTCATGAACGGGGGCACACCATGCGGGTTCTGATCTCGGGGGCGAGCATCGCCGGCCCGGCGCTGGCGTTTTGGCTGCACCGCTACGGCATCGAGGCGACGCTGGTCGAACGCGCGCCCGCGCCGCGGCCGGGTGGGCAGGCCGTGGACCTGCGCGGCGTGGGGAAAGTCGCCGCGGATCGAATGGGCCTGCTGGAGAACATTCGTGCCGCCTGCACCGACACCGGCGGGCTGTCTCTTGTCGACGCCTCGGGCCGCCGTCGGGCCACCCTCACCGTCGACCAGTTCGGCGGCGACGGCCCGATCGCGGAAATCGAAATCCTCCGCGGGGACATCGCTCGTGTCCTTCGGGAGGCGACGGACAACGAGTACCTCTACGGCGACAGGATTGTCCTGCTGGACGAGCAGCCCGACGGCGTCCACGTCACTTTCGAGTCCGGCTCTTCCCGGCTCTTCGACGCCGTGATCGGCGCCGACGGCCTGCACTCAGGGGTGCGTTCTCTGCTGTTCGGCGACGTGCCGTTGCAGCACCTGGGTCGCTACCTGGCGTTTTGGACCGCGCGCAACCACCTGGGTCTGGAGAACTGGTCGCTGGTGCACAACGCGCCGGGCCGCAGCATCGGCGTCCGCACGATCAGCTCGAACCAGGCCTGCATGGCCTTCGCGTCGTTCCATGCCGACGACCTGCACCACGACTACCGGGACATCGCTTGGCAGAAGTCTTTGGTGCGTTCCCGGCTGTCCGGCTTGGGCTGGGAGACCGCGGAACTGGTGTCGCAGCTCGACGACGCTGCCGACTTCTACTTCGACTCCGTCAGCCAGGTCCACCTGCCCTCGTGGTCGGCCGGCCGCGTCGGCTTGCTCGGTGACGCCGCCTTCTGCGCCTCACCCTCGTCCGGCCAAGGCACCAGCCTGGCCCTGGTCGGCGCCTACGTTCTGGCCGGCGAGCTCGCGGCCGCGCCGGATGTCCCTGCGGCATTGGCTGCGTATGAGGACCGCCTCCGGCCGTGGGTGTCGGCGAACCAGAAGATGGGCCGCACCAACGCGCGCGCCGGGTCGCCTTCGAGTGCCCTTGGCGTTCGCCTGCAGCAGTTCGGCATGCGTCTTCTGCCGCATCTGCCGGAGCGTCTGCTGTTCGGCTCGATGCTCGCGGTGCTGAACGGTTTCGATCTGCCGGACTACTCGCGGTACCTGACGGCGGTGGCCTGACTGGGCGATTCATGCCACTCTGGGGTGCATGGGGGAAGATCACGAAGCACTCGCACGCGACCTGCAGCGCATCATCAAAGCCACGGCCGACGCGGTCGGCTCGCGGCAGGCCAACGAGCTGATCGACCGCGTCACCGGGCATCTCGGGGTGGCGCTGACGCAGGCGCTGGTGGTGACACGCAACTACGAGGACTGGGAGCACGCCAACATCCAGGCGGGTGTCGACGCGTACCTCGCCGAGCATGGTGTGCGGACGGACTGGTTCGGGATCGCGGGCGGGCAGCGCGGCCACGAGGACCTGGTGGGCATGCTGTTCGCCGCGCGGAACCACCAGCTGTACGAGCTGGGGGCCGTCGACTACACGACCGCGACGATCGGGCCCGACGCGGCCGCGGAGGTCGTGCAGCTGGGGCTGGTGGGGACGGCCTCGCCGGACGGGACGCCGGTGATCGTCGGTGTACGGGGGACGAACCAGCAGTACGGGCAGATGTACTGCCGCCTGGAGGTGATCGCCGGGGAGCGCGCCGCGGCGACGGCCACGCGCGACCGCATCGAGCAGCTGATCGCGGAGCACGACGTGTTGCGCGGCCACGTGCTGGCGTTCGGCGTGAGCGAGCACCGCGGCAACGAGCTGCTCACCTTTCTGCCCCGGCCCGCGATCGGGCCGGAAGAGGTGGTGCTGCCCGAAGGTGTGCTCGACGCGGTCGAACAGCACACGCTGGCCATCGCGGAACACGGCGAACGGCTGCGGGCGGCCGGCCAGCACCTCAAGCGCGGCGTGCTGCTGCACGGCCCGCCCGGCACCGGAAAGACGCACACCGTCCGCTACCTCATGGGACGGCTGCCCGGCAGCACGGTCGTCATCCTCACCGGCTCGGCGATGCGTTTCGTCTCGAAGGCCGCCACGCTCGCGCGCCGGCTGCAGCCCAGCGTCGTCGTGCTGGAGGACGTCGACCTCATCGCCGAGGACCGCGACCACTCCCGCGGCGGCACGCCACTGCTGTTCAGCCTGCTCGACGCCATGGACGGCGTCGGCGGAGACGCCGACGTCACCTTCCTCCTCACCACCAACCGCGCCGGTGACCTGGAGAAGGCCCTGGCCGACCGGCCGGGCCGCGTGGACCTCGCCGTCGAAATCCCGCTGCCCGACGCCGCCGGCCGCGCCGCACTGCTCGAGCTGTACTCAAGCGGCCTCAAGGTGACGGCCGACCTCGCCCCGATCGTCGAGGCGACCGACGGCGTCACCGCGTCCTTCGTGAAGGAACTCCTCCGCCGCGCGACGCTGCGCAGCCTCACCGCCAACCCCGACGCCGAGGCCGTCGTCGGCGACGCCGAACTGGGCGGCGCGCTGGCGGAGATGACGGACGCGCGTAACGCGCTGACCCGGTCGCTGCTGGGCGCCTCGGCTCAGGGGCGGCAGGGCTAGCGGTCGCGGTCGGCGCGAGGCAAAAGACCAGCTCAGGGGTGGAGTGTGCCCGGGTAGAGGTCCTCGTCCGACGGGAGTTTCGCCGTGCGGAACCAGTCGTCCAGGAAGGGGCTGAGGTCCTGGCCCGCCAGGTGATTCACGAGTTTCGTGAAGTCGGCCCACGTGGCGTTGGCGTGGCGGTGCTCGGCGGGCCAGTCGCGCAGCAGGGTGGAGAACGGGCCGTCGCCCATGCGGCGGCGCAGGGCGTGCAGGGCGAGGATGCCCTTGTCGTATACGGCTTCGAACTCGTGGCCGGGGCCCGGGTCGACGAGCTTGCGGTTCCAGAAGTCCGTGCTGGCGTGGGTGATCTCGAGGGCCGCGCGGTAGCGGTCGTCGAGGTTTTGGCCCTCGCGTTCGGACCAGAGCCACTGGGCGTACGACGCGAAGCACTCGTTGAGGCAGACGTCCGACCACGAGTCGAGCGACACGGAGTCGCCGAACCACTGGTGGGCGTTCTCGTGGACGAGGGTGAGGACGTCGGCCCACTTCGCGTAGGTCGGGCGCGTCTGCGTCTCCAGCGAGAAGTGGATGTCCTCCGCGAGGTAGATGCCGCCGGCGGCGCTCTGCGGGTACGGGCCGAACTTGCTGCTCAGGAACCCCAGGATGTCCGGTAGCCGGTCGCCACTGGCCTCGAGCGACTCGGCGCCCGGCGCGTACGCCGACACCACGGGCGTGCCGTCGGGCAGCGAAGAGCGCTTCACCGTGAACTTGTCGATCGCGATCGTCGTGAGGTAGCCGGCGACCGGGTTCGGCTCGGTCCACGTTGTGGTGGTCTTGCCGCCGGCCGAAGAACTGCCCTGCTCACGGCCGTTGGAAATCACCGTCCAGCCGTCCGGCACGTGCGCGGTCACGCTGAACGTCGCCTTGTCACGTGGGGTTTCGTTCACCGGGTACCAGAACGCCGCCGAATGCGGCTCGCCGACCATGAACGCGCCGCCGTCGGCCGAGCGGCTCCAGCCGGTCTCGCTGCCGCCGTCGTGCTCGGTGTTCGACGGGTCGCCGGAGTACCGCACCCGCGTGCGATAAGTCGAGCCCGCCCGCAACGGCTGCGGCGGCGTGATCACCAGCTCGAAGGCCTTCTCCCGGCTGAACGTCGCCGGTTTCCCGTCGACCTCGACCGACGCGACGTCGAGCCCCCGCAGGTCCAGGTTGAACCGGCTGAGGTCCTGCGTGGCCTTCGCGGTCACGGTCGTGTCGCCGTCGAGGTGGCCGCTCGCGGGGTCGTAGCCGACGTCGACGTGGTAGTCGAGCGCGTCGTAACCGCCGTTGCCGTCTTCGGGGTAATACGGGTCGCCGGCGCCGCTCGCCCCCGCGGACGGATGCAGTGGCGTGGTGTCCGGATTGTCCGCACTGCACGCGGACAGCGCGAGCACACCGGCGAGGGCGAAGGCGGCGGTTCGGTGGCTGCGCATCGTTTCACCCTATTTCCAACCTTCCTCCCCGCCACCACCCTCAAAGGAGTGGCTTCGGCACACTGTGCCGGTTCGGGTGTGATTGGCTACCGGACGAAACGGCAGGAGACTCCATGCGACCTGGGCTGATCCACTTCGGCAGCGACGACACCACGGGCGTGTCGGTGCTCCTGCTGCACGGCTTGATGGGCCGCGCCCGCACGTGGTGGCCGGTCGCCCAGTGGCTCAAGCCCTACGGCTCCGTCCACGCCCTCGACGCCCGCGGTCACGGCCGCGCGCCGCACACCGGACCGTGGACCACCGAGCAGTTCGCCGAGGACATCGCCGAGGTGCTGAGCGAGATCGGCCCGTCCGTGCTGATCGGCCACTCCATGGGCGGCCTCCACGCCTGGGCGACGGCGGCGAAGTACCCCGAGCTCGTCCGGGGTGTCGTCAGCGAGGACTTCGCGCCCGACCAGCGCGGCCGCACCGTCGAGACCTGGCGCGGCTACTTCGACAGCTGGCCGGTGCCGTTCGAATCACTCGCCCACGTCCGCGAGTTCTTCGGCTCCGCGGGCGACTACTTCACCGAATGCGTCGAGGAACGCGAAGACGGCTACCACCTGATCGCGAACCTGGAGAACCTCTACGAGATCGCCGCCGAATGGGGCCGCCGCGAATACTGGTCCATTGTGGACTCGGTCCGGTGTCCCCTGCTCCTCGTCGAAGGCGAGCACACGGCCATGCCGGCCGGACAGCAAGCGCAGGTCGCCGCGCAGGTGCCGGGCGCGAAACACCTCGTCATCCCCGGCTCGGCGCACCTGCCCCACGTCGAGGCGCCGGAAATCTACCGCGGCGCGGTGGAAGCGTTCCTCGCCGGACTGTGAGCAAACCGGCGGGTCACGCGGACCGCCCTCGCCGGCCCGCGTGACCCGCCGGGGTCAGTGGGCGAGTTCCACCCGCCATGCCGCGGCAGACTTCCCCGCCGGCACGATGAGCGGCCACACGTCCGAGCCGAGGAACCCTGACTCGTCCGCCGCCCGCGCCGCCGTGCAGCTGTCGCGGGACAGCCCGTGAGCGGACGCCAGAACAGCTACGGCGTCCGTTGTGGACTGTCCGAACACGCCATCGGTCGGCACGCCGTAGCCCGAAGCGCGCAAGAATCGTTGCGCCGTAAGCACCCGAGGCCCTACGTCGCCGGGCTTCAGCAACGGCCATTCCGGCACCTCCGCCCGCGAAACCGCGACACCGAGCACCCGGGAAACGGCCGTCCGCAGCTCCGGAAGCCGATCGTACAGCACCTGCCCGCAGCATTCCGTCGAATTGAAATCCCGGTGACCCTTGATGAAACTCGGCGAAATCCCGTACTGGTCGGCGATGTAGGCGACCAGCGAGACCAGTGAATTCCACAGCGCCACCGGCACGTCGACCGTGCTGTACAGGCCTTCGTTCTCGATCCCGAGGCATTCGCTGTTGTGGTTGCCGACGTTCGCGCCCTGCACGTGCTGCTTGCCGCCGCGCAGGATCTCGAGGCTGCGGTGCCGGCCTTCCGTCACGTAGCCGCCGCGGCTGTTCGTGAACTGCTGGCCCGTGTCGATCCAGCCGCGGGTGTCCATGTGGAAGTTCTGGATGTCGCGCGAGATCTGCAACGCGTGGGGCAGCGAATAGTCGGTGTTGTTGCCCGGATCGACGGTGTGGTGCACCACGATGTAGGTCGGCTTGTGGTTCTCCACCACGATCGCGTCCGTCGCGGGCCGCGCGTTCCACTCGTGCGTCGGGTGGATCTGCGGCGCGGTCACCGCCGTCACCGCTGTCGCCGTCCGTGTCGCGACCAGGCCGAGTGCGCCCGCCGCGGTGACCGTGAGCCCGCCCTTGAGCACGGCACGGCGAGTGGCTTCCCCCATGTGATCTCCTCCGCCGGAACAGAGAACGTCGGGGAAAGCTAACCCGCCACGGAGATCATGACAAATTTTTGCCGACTTTCGTCGTACCCCGTGAGAACCAGTCCGTCAGTGTTCACCCGGCAGCGCGAACAGCCCGCTGTCCGTCTGCTCCAGCAGGCCGTCGACCAGCAACGAGTCGAGGCACCGGTCGCGCTGCCCGGCCTCGTGCCACACGATGTCCAGCCGCGCCTTCTCGACGGGTCCCTCGCTGCCGCGCAGCACGTCGAGCAGCAGGCCGCGCACCTGCCGGTCGGTGCCCGCGAACTTCTGCACGGGCTTGGCCGGCCCCGCGTACTCCGGCCGGCCGTTGTGCTGCCACGTGCAGGTGTCGAACACCGGGCAGTCGGCGCAGCGCGGCGCACGCGCGGTGCAGATCAGCGCGCCCAGCTCCATCAACGCGGCCGACAGCTTGGCCGCCGGCGCGTCTTCGGCCGGCAGCAGCGCCTCGACGTCGGCCATGTCGCGCGTGTTCGACGCCGGACCCGCGTCGCCGGCGCCGTGCACCGCCCGCGCGACCACCCGCCGCACGTTCGTGTCGACGACCGGCGCCCGCTTGCCGTAGGCGAAGGCCGCCACGGCCCGCGCGGTGTACGCGCCGATGCCGGGCAGCGCGAGCAGGGTGTCCACATCGGACGGCACGACGTCGCCGTGCTCGGCCGCGATCACCGTGGCCGCCGCGTGCAGCCGCAAGGCGCGGCGCGGGTAACCGAGCTTGCCCCACGCGCGCACGACCTCGCCGGTGGTCTCCGCGGCCAGCGCCGAGGGCACGGGCCAGCGCGCCATCCACTCGAGCCAGATCGGCTGCACGCGCGCGACCGGCGTCTGCTGCAGCATGATCTCGCTCACCAGCACGCCCCACGCGGAGCACTCCGGCTCGCGCCACGGCAGGTCTCGCCCGTGCGTGCCGAACCAGTCGATCAGAACGTCCGCGTCCACAGCCACGCCGACCATTGAAACCGACGCGGCTCAGACGACCTCGGTCAGGCTCCCGGTCTTCACGTCGTAGACGAATCCGCGCACGTTGTCGGTGTGCGGCAGGAAGTCACTGCGGCGCACGCGCTCCATCGACACGCGCACGCTGTCCTCGACGTTGCGGAACGCCTCCACCGACCAGGTCGGCCGCAGGCCCGTGGCCTGTTCGAGCTCGTCCTTGAAGTCGTCCTCGGTCACCGTCGAGAGGCCGCAGTTGGTGTGCTGCACGATCAGGACCTCGCGCGTGCCGAGCTTGCGCTGGCTGAGGGCGAGGGAGCGGATCATGTCGTCGGTGACCACGCCGCCGGCGTTGCGCAGCACGTGGGACTCACCTTGGATGAGGCCGAAGATCTCGAACACGCGCACGCGCGCGTCCATGCAGGTCAGGATGGCCACGTGCAACGAGGGTTTGGGCGACGAGCGGTCGCCCGGCACGACATTGCCGAGTTCCTCGTTGCGCTTGAGAAGAACGTCGATGGAGGTCATGGTCACCTTTCGGCCACGCTTCCCCGACTATGCGGGCGGTCCCTCCCATGGAACCCGTCCGGAGCGTCAGGTACAACGGGATAGGTCCGAAGTCACCGGAAAACAGGGGCATTCCCCTGCTGTCGGGGGTCAGCCCCCGAACCACGGCTCCTCGACGGTCCGCGGCGGCGCCGACGTGCGCCCGATCCGCAGCTCGGTGGGCAGCGTGATCACCTTCGGGCCCACGCGCTCGGCCGAGCCGAGCAGCAGCCGCCCCGCGACCTTGCCCTTCTCGAGCACGGGCTGGTGCACGGTGGTGAGCCCGAGGCGCTCGGCCTCGGCGATGCCGTCGAAGCCGGTCACGGTGAGGTCGAGCGGCACGCGCAGGCCCCGTCGTTCGGCTTCGGCCAGCGCGCCGAGCGCGAGGATGTCCGACGTGCAGATCACGGCCGTGACCTGCGGGTACGCGTCGAGCAGCTGGCGGGCGCCCGAAGCGCCGTCGTCGACGGTGTGGTCGAAGCGCTCCACCACGGGCACGGTGGCCCAATCAACACCTGCGGCAGAGAACGCCGTGGCCAGGGCTTCGAGGCGGATGCGCTGCACGTGGAAGTGGGCGCTGCTCTGGCGCTGCGCGGTCACGAAGTCGTCGTTGCGCTCGCGCGCCAGGCGCATGCACAGCACGCCGACCTGCCGGTGGCCGAGCGAGACCAGGTGCTCGGCCAGGCGCGTGACGGCGGCCGCGTCGTCCGGGCCGACGCGGTCCACGCCTTCGATGCGCGGCTGGTCGATGATCACCGTGGGGACGGGCCGCTCCAGCACGGCGGCCAGGTGCGGGTCGTCGTCGGGCACGGAGTAGACGACAAATCCGTCGACGCCGGCGCGGTGCACAGCGGCGACGTCTTCGCGGCCCGGGCTCGCGGGCACCAGGTGCAGGCCGACCCCGGCGTCCTCGCAGGCGAGGGCGAGGCCTTCGAGCACACCGACCGCCGCCGGGTCACGGAACGCGTACGACAGGTTCTCGGTGAGCAGCAGCCCGACGGCGCCGGCCTTGCGGGTGCGCAGCGAACGGGCTACCGGGTCCGGACCGGGGTAACCGAGGCGGCGGGCGGTCTCGAGGATGCGCCGGCGAAGTTCGGGAGACAGCTGGTCGGGGCGGTTGTACGCGTTGGACACGGTGGTCCTTGACACCCCGAGCTCCGCCGCCAGCGACGCCAATGTCGCCTGCCTCCGGGTGCGAATAGGACGGCCCATCCGCAAACCGTAACGGTTCAGATCGTTTTCCAGAAGCGACACCCCTGTGGTGAGTGTCTCGATCCGCTGAGTGACGGAGACGTGGTCTGCCACCCGGTGGAGCGCCTCTTGTCATTCGGATGGGGTAAGGTGAAACTGACAACGATTTCCATTAGCTGATCGGTTCGACCCAGGAGAGTCTTCGATGAGTTCCCGCCTGAGTACCCGCCGCACCCGCGGCGTGCTCGCCGCCGCTTCGGCTCTGACCGTGTTCGCGCTCAGCGCTTGCTCCAGCACCGACTCGGGCTCCGGCACCGGTTCCGGCTCTGGTTCCACGACGGGGCAGATCAACGTCATCGCGGCCACGGACGTGTGGGGCAGCGTCGTCATGGCCGTCGGCGGTGACAAGGTGGCTGTCAAGTCGATCATCCACGACCCGACGGCCGACCCGCACTCGTACGAGTCCACGGCCGACGACGCGCTGGCGGCCAAGAACGCGCAGCTCACGCTCGCCAACGGCGGCGGCTACGACGACTTCTTCGGCAAGCTGGCCGACCAGGCCTCGGGTGCGAAGAAGCTCGTGGCCTACGACATCGCCGCGACCGGTGACGAGAACGAGCACGTCTGGTTCGACCTGCCGGGCGTGGAGAAGGTGGCCGACCAGGTCGCCTCGGCGCTCAGCGCGATCCAGCCGGCGTCGAAGCAGACCTTCGACGACAACGCCAAGGCGTTCAAGGGCCAGGTCGACGCATTGGTCAAGAAGACGGAAGCCGTCGGCGCCGCGCACCCGGGCACCAAGGTCGTGGTGACCGAACCCGTGGCGCACTACCTGCTCGAGACCGCGAAGATCACCGACGCGACTCCGAAGGCCTTCTCCGACGCGGTCGAGAACGAGACCGACGTGCCCGCCACGGCGGTCAACGACTTCACCCAGCTCATCAAGAACAAGCAGGTCAAGGCCCTGATCAACAACGTCCAGACGGTCACCCCGCTGACCCAGCAGGTGGTGTCGGACGCGAAGGCGTCGAACGTCGCCGTGGTCGACGTAGCCGAGACGCTGCCTGCCGACGTCACGGGTTACATTGACTGGATGACCAAGGAAGTGGACTCGCTGTCCGGGGCTCTGAACAGCTGATGTCCGCCGCGCTCTCGACGGTTCGCCCCGCGGTTCGCGTCCGCGGGGCGGGCCTGGCGTTCGGCAGCCGCACCCTCTGGTCCGGGCTCGACCTCGACGTCGAGCAGGGCGAGTTCCTCGCGATCCTCGGCCCCAACGGGTCCGGCAAGAGCAGCCTGCTCAAGGCGTTGCTCGGCATGCAGGGCCTCTCGGCCGGCAGCATCGAGATCGCCGGTGGCCGCCCGGGCGGCGCCAACCGCAAGGTCGGCTACATCCCGCAGCAGCGCGCGATCGACGACGGCCTGACCCTGCGTGGTGTCGACCTCGTGGGTCTGGGCCTCGACGGGCACCGCTGGGGGACCGGCGTGTTCGGCATGCGCGACCGCCGGCGTCGCGTCGCGGAGGCGATCGAGGCCGTCGGTGGCACGGCGTACGCGAAGCAGCCGATCGGGCGGCTTTCCGGCGGTGAACAGCAACGCCTCCGGGTGGCGCAGTCGCTCGTCGGTGACCCGTCCGTAATGCTGTGCGACGAACCGCTCCTTTCGCTCGACCTCGCACACCAGCGCGCGGTCAGCGAGCTGATCGACCGGCGCCGGCGCACGGCGGACACGGCCGTGCTGTTCGTGACGCACGAGATCAACCCGGTGCTGCAGTTCGTCGACCGCGTGTTGTACCTGGTCAACGGCTCGTTCCGGGTCGGCAAGCCCGACGAGGTGATGAACTCCGAGACGCTGTCCGAGCTGTACGGCACCCGCGTCGAGGTGCTGCGCGTCGGCGGTCAGATCCACATCGCGGGTTCGCAGAGCTCCCTGTGTGAAGACCAACCACACCACCACGAGCAGGAAGCAGTGGGCTGAGCCTTGGACGGCATGTTCGACTTCGCCAAGACGTGGGAGCTGATCACCGAGCTGGACGGCGTGCAGACGGCGCTCATCGCCGCCGCCGTGCTCGGGCTGCTCGCCGGCATCCTCGGTCCGCTGATCGTGATGCGCCGCATGTCCTTCGCGGTGCACGGCACGTCTGAGCTGGCCTTCACCGGCGCGGCGGGCGCACTGCTGATCGGCGTCGGCGTCGAGTACGGCGCGCTTCTCGGCGCGGTGGCCGCCGCCCTGTTGCTGGGCATCCTCGGCACCCGCGACGCCGACCGCGACTCCGTGATCGGCGTGATCCTGTCCTTCGGCCTCGGCATGGGCGTGCTGCTGCTGTCGTTCTACAAGGGACGGTCGGCCAACAAGTTCGGCATTCTGACGGGCCAGATCATCACCGTGGACTCGACGAACCTGACGTCACTGGTGATCTCGGCCGTCGCCGTGCTGGCCGTGCTGGCGTGCGTCTACCGGCCCCTGCTGTTCGCCAGCGTGGACCGCAACGTCGCCGTCGCGCGCGGCGTGCCGGTGAAGACGCTGACGGTGGTGTTCTCCCTGCTCGTCGGCGTCGCGACGGCGCTGAGCGTGCAGATCGTCGGGTCGCTGCTGGTGGTCGCCCTGATGGTGACCCCCGCCGCGGCCGCCGCCCGCGTCACGGCGAGCCCATTGCGCGCGACGGTGTTGTCGGTGATCTTCGCGGAGGTCGCGGCCCTGGGCGGCATCATCCTGTCGCTGGCCCCGGGCAAACCGGTGAGTGCCTTCGTCACGGCCATCTCGTTCCTGATCTACCTGATCTGCCGCGCCATCTCCTGGGCGCGCGACCGCCGCACCGGCGTCCGCGTGACCGCTCCGGCCGAGCGGACACCCGTAGCCGTCTGACCTATTTGATGGGGTGCGCGGCCATCGCCGTCTTCACCGCGTTGATGAAGCCGTCGTCCGTGAACGGGACCAGGCCGCCCGCGACGTTGCGTTCCACGGCCTGCAGGACGACCACCTGCGAGTTCACGAACTCGTTCACCGCCTGCGCCTGGGGCGTCTTGTCAGTGGAGTAGGCGAGGTAGGTCAGGTTCGTGAAAGCCGCGGAGAGGTAGCGCGAGGACGCGAGGCTGAACGAGTCGCCGTAGACGAGCGTGGGCTTGGCGATCGTGCCCACCAGCGGGGGCGAGCTGTGGTGCACGGGCTGGTCGATGTTGGCGAGGAAACCCGCCGCGCGGTCGGTGACGCCGTCGGGCTTCAGGCTGTACTGCGTGTTGGACTTGGTGCCCGACTTGCCGATCAGCAGCGGCAGGTCGGCGACGGCGTCGTATACACCGTCCGGAGTGGACAGCCAGCTCGTCGTCACGCCGGGCTGCACGGTCTCGGCGAGGGTCCGCGTGAGGACGAGGCCGCCTTCGTCGCGCCAGTGCGTGTCGTTGGGGGCGTAGATCGGGTGGCCGACGCGGGCGGCGGACGCGGCCAGCGCCGGGCGCAGATCCAGCGAGTGGCCGACGGTGGTCATCTTGTACCAGTCGTTCGGCGCGGCGGCCTGCGAGCACTCCTTGCCCGGGAAGCTGTCGGGCAGGAACTGGGGCACCATCGTCGTCTTGTCCGGCGTCACCACGAAGATGAACTTGCGCCCGGAAGCCTCGACCGCGGTGCGCAGCTCGTTGACCTTCTTCAGCGTCGTGTCGATGTCCTGCGTGGGCGTGCACTTCGACTCGGCGTCGTAGCCGTAGTACAGCCAGCCGTCGAGACCCTGCACGACCTTGCGGTAGCCGGCTTGGTTGCTGCCGGGCAGGCTCGGCGCCGCAGGCCCCTGGTTGGGCGCGCCCGGCTGCTGCAGCGGCGGCGCGGGGATGGGGCCGGAGTCGGACGACGAGCCCTGGTCGAGCGGCGCGTCCTCGCCGAAGATCGCGCGGCTGACGCCGTCGGCCGCGTTGATGGCGCTCGCGCGGAAGGACAGCTGGTCGACGGCCCACGTCGGCAGGCCGGTGAAGAAGCCGAAGCCGTCGCCGATGCTGGGGAAACCCGCGAGCTTGTGGTTCTCGATCTCGGTCGGGCGCACCCCGAACACCCACAGCAGCGTGGGTGTGGTGAAGAACAGCAGCGCGCAGATCAGCGCTGTGAGCTGCCGCTTGCCGTGCCGCGGACGGTGCAGCGCGTGCTCGCGGGGCAGGTACGCCTCGTGGACGGCTGGCAGCTGTTGGGGTTCGGACGCCACTCGATCACGGTAGCCACTTCGGGTGAACGAGGTGTGGGCAACCACCGAAAAGTCAGCCGAGCATGAGCAGGACCTGCAGCTCACCGACGATGAACCCGATCACGCCACCGACGGCGATCAGCTTCCACTCGTCCTGGCGGAACGCCGGGCGCAGCAGCCCTTCGAACTCCACGGGCGTCATCGCGAGCATGCGCTGCTCGATGACCTTGGCGACGTCCATGGCCTGTGTGAGGTAGCCCTCGGCGTAGCGGACGGTCTGCGGCAGCTCCGCCAGCGCCCGTCGCGCGGCCTCATGCTTCATCTCCTGCAGCCGGCGCCCGCCGACGGCCAGGGTGAGCACGGGCTTCGCGAGGCTGGCCTGCTCGTCGACGGCGTGGCCCACCGCGCGTTCGACCATCGCCACGAGCCGGTCGGACTTCGGGCCGCGCAGCAGGGCTTCGAGCAGGTTCGCCGTGGTCAGGACTTCGCCGGCGATCAGCTCGCCGTACTGCCGGGCGACCTCTGCGCGGCGGCGCTGGAACTTCCCCTGCAGGATCACACGGCCGACGCGCACGGGCTCGCGGGGCAGGAAGATCATCTTGATCGCGAGCCAGTCGGTGAACAGGCCGATGCAGCCGCCGAAGATCGGCAGCACGAGCGGCTGGCGCGTCAACGCCCACACGATCGCCTGCACGACGCCGAGGCCGAACCCGAAGAAGATGCCGGCGCGGGCGATGAACGCCATCTCGGGCCGCGAGGTCTCGCGGATCAGCCGCACGAGCAGGGCCTTGTCTCGGGTGAGGCTTTCGACGGTCATGTGCCGCACGTCGAGCACTTCGTCGAGGTTGTCGCGCACGTCCTCCAGGAACTCGCGCACGAGCCGCGGCGCGTTGGCCTGGACCTGCTTGATCAGCAGCTCCTGCGCCAGCGTCGGCAGCACTTCCCACAGCCGCGGGTGGTGCTCCTCCAGCACGTCGCGCGCGATCGCGTCGACGGCCCGCAGCAGCGGCTGCTCCAGCTCGCGCGTGACGATGACCGGGTCGATCTTCTCGAAGATCTCCTTGAGGTCGAGCAGGTTCGTGGTCAGCAGGTCGGTCGCGATGGCCGCCATCCGGCCGCCGTGCTTGGGCACCACGCCCTGCCAGCCGAGAAACGGCTTGATCCCGACGAACTCGAGCGGGCGGAACATCATCTCGATCGCGACGCGCTTGGTGACGTAGCCGATGAGCGCGGCGATGAACGGCATCGTGGCGTAGACCGGCCAGTGCCGCGCGAGGTCGTCGAGGACTGCGTCCAAACCGGCCTCCCTCCACTCGCCGGAGAAACCGTATCGCAGTTGTCAGTGCAGCAGGGCCAGCGCCTGGAGCTCGCCGACCAGCCCACCGATGACCGCACCGACCGCGATCAGCTTCCATTCGTCCTGCCGGAACGCAGGGCGGAGTAGTTGTTCGAATTCCAACGGGGTGAGCTTGCGCATCCAGTCGACGATCGTGTTGCGCACGTCGAGTGCGTTCACGGCGTAGTCCTCGGCGTGGCGGAACGTCTCGGGCACGCGCCGCGCGGCGATCGCGGCGGCAGTCTGCTTCATTTCCTGAAAGCGCTTCGTGCCGACGGCGATCGCGACGAACGGTTTCACCACGCTCGCCTGCGCGTCGATCGTCTTCTGCACCTCGCGTGTGATCATGGTGAACAGTCGGTCGGACTTCGGCCCGCGCAGCACGGCTTCCAGCAGGTTGGGCACGGTGATGATCTCGCAGGCGATCATGTCGCCGTAGTCGGCGGCGACCTGGTCGCGACGCTTCTGGAAAACGCCCTGCCACGTATAGCTGCCCAAGAACCGTTTCGGCTCGCGAGGCAGGAAGATCATTTTCAGGGCGAGCCAGTCGGTGAGCCAGCCGATGCCGAGACCGAACAGCGGCAGCACGATCGGCGATTTCGTGAACGACCACACGAGCAGCTGAACGCAGCCGAGAATGAAGCCGAACACGATTCCGGAACGCGCGATGAACCGCATTTCCGGTTTCGAGATGTCGCGGATCAGGCGGTTGAGGAGCGCCTTGTCGCGCACGAGGTTGGTCACGACCATGTGCTTGAGGTCGAGCACGTCTTCGATGTCGGCCGCGATTTCCCGCATGATCTTGGTGATCGCGCGCGGCGCTTCGGCCTGAACGCGCTTGAGCAGCAGTTGCTGCGCGGTCGTGGGCAGCACCTCCCACAGCCGCGGCTGGTAGGTCTCCATGACCTCGCGCGTGACGTCTTCGACGACTTCGAGCAGCGGTTCTTCGATTTCCTCGGCGACCTGCGCGGGGTCGAGGCGCGCGAAAATCTCCTTCGGGTCGACGAGGTTCGTGGTGAGCATTTCCGTCGCGGTCGTCGCCATGCGTTCGGCGTTCGCAGGCAGCACGCCCTGCCAGCCGAGGAACGGTTTGACGCCGGCGAACTCGACGGGCCGGAACATCATTTCGATGGCCACGCGCTTGGTGACGTAGCCGATCAGCGCGGCGATGAAGGGCATCGTCGCGTAGACCTGCCAGTGGTGCACCGCGCTCGCCTCCCCGTGTCGCGCTCACGCGCACGGTAGCGGGCGGCGGCCAGTGGGTCGGGGAGCCGCGTCGGGTGTTCACCGGTTCGGGCTTGCCGGCTGCGGGCTGCGCCCGGCTTCTGGCTTCGCTCGGCGTCTGGCTTGCTCGGCTGCGGATCGACGGTGGTGACTTGTCAGGGCCGTGTATTCGCCGGGCTCGTGCCGGTCGGGCCGAAGATCGATCCGGCGCCTTGTTGCGGACCGTCCATTCCGGTCTCCCGCTGTTTCCGCGTTGTTCTCCCCGGCGTCCCTCCTCGTCTGCGATGCCATGCGTGACCGGGGGTAGCGCATTTTGTAATGCAGCCGTTTGGCGGTACGTAAACACGGACCTGCCCTCACTAAGGTGGCCCGATGGTCGCGCCTGAGAAGTCCGAAGCCACTCCCAAGAGCGCCCCGTTCGCAGTCGCGGTCAGGGGTTACAACCAGCGCCAGGTCGACGAGCGGCTCACCGCGCTCGCGCGCGAGCTGAGGGAGACGTCCCACAGCCGCGATGAGGCCATCGCGACGGCCGGCGAGCTGTCCAAAGCCCTTACCACTACGCAGAACGAGCTGTCCGAGACGAAAGCCGCCCTTGTGCGGCTGAGCTCGAGCCCGTCCGGCGCCGGAGCCATGGCCGAGCGCGTGCGCATGATGATGCAACTCGCCGAGGAGGAGATCGCCGACCTCCGCGCCGCCGCCGAAGCCGACGCCGCCGCCACCCGCGCCGAGGCGGACAAATACGCGCACGAGTCGCAGCGGACCGTCGAGCGCCTGGGCAAGGAAGCGGAAGCCGAGCGCGAGCGGCTGCTGTCGGAGGCGCAGGCGGACATCGCGTCGCGTATCGCTTCGGCTGAGGCTGACATCGACGAGCGTACGGCCGCGGCCGACGCGGACATCGAGCGTCGGACCCGGACTGCGGACGAGGACATCGCTTCGCGAACGGCTGCGGCGAATGAAGATATCGCCACGCGCACGGCTGCGGCCGACGAAGACATCGCCACGCGCACCGCTGCCGCGAATGAGGACATCGCGACCCGCACGGCCGACGCCACCCGCGCCCGCGCCGAAGCCGACGAAGCCGCCGCCCGCGCCCGCGCCGAAGCCGACGAATCGGCCAGCCGCGCCCGCGTCGAGGCCGACGCCGCCGCCGAAGCCGCCTCCGCCGCCGCCCGCGCCGAAGCCGAACGCGCCGCGTCCGAGGAGATCGCCACCAAGCGCTCCCAAACGGACGCCGCCCTCGCCGACGCCCTACAGAAGCAGACCGAGGCCACCGAAGCCCGCACCCTGGCGCTCGACCTGCGCGCGAAGGTGGCGGACCGATTGGCTGCTACGAATGTCGCGGTTCAGGAAGCCCTGCGCCTGCTGAACCCGGCGGACCAGGCGGCTACGGAGCCGGAGCCCGTTGGGGGCGCTGCCGCTGAGTCGGAGGACGTCGCCGCTCGCTGACCCCACCCTTTGGCGGGCCCACCACACTTGGTGGGCCCGCTCTTTTTTCGGGGTCGCCGATTCGCGCCGCACGGATGTTCGCCCCGAGAATGCCAATATCCACCAGCGCCGGTTGCGGAGGTTTTGCCTCTTGATCCTCGAAGACGAACGCGCGGCCCTCTGCACCTACGCCCGCCGCCTGGCGTCGGACGGCCTGGTCGTCGCCACCTCCGGCAACCTCTCCATCCGCGACGGCGCCCTCGTCGCCGTCACCCCCACCGGTGTGGACTACGCGACTTTGCAGCCGGCCGACATCCCGATCGTCGGCTTGGACGGAGAGCTCGTCGATGGCAGTCTCCGGCCCACCAGCGAACTGCCCATGCACCTGACCATCTACAACCACGCCACCGACCCCGACGACGCCCCGGTGAACGCGGTCGTCCACACGCACTCCGCCCACGCCACCGCCGCGTCGACGCTGGTCGACGAGCTCCCGCCCATCCACTACTTGGTGGCCACCCTCGGCCCCACCATCCGCGTCGCCCCCTACGCGACCTACGGCACCCACGCTCTGGCCGCCCACATCCTCCCGGCGCTGGAGGCTCGCCGGGGCTGCCTGCTGGCCAACCACGGCACGGTCACTTATGGGTCCACGCTGGCTGCGGCTTATGACCGTGCTCAGCAGTTGGAGTGGCTCTGTCAGGTGTGGTTGTTGGCCCGCTCGGCCGGTACTCCGGCTTTGTTGCCGGCGGCGGAGATTGAGCATGTGGTGGAAAAACTTCGCGGTTACGGTCAGGGCTGAAGCGTCGCCCGCATCCGCTGAATTCCGCGCAGCACCCTTTCGCGATTCTTCGCCGCTTTGAGCCATGCCGGCAGCTTGGCGACCATCGTCATCCTCCGCCGCCACTCACCCTCGCCGACAACGACCTTCTCCCGAAGCCTCGCACCGACAAAAGCCTCCAGGTAATCAAGGTGCGCTTCGTTGTACGCCCACAGCACATTCCCGCCGCAATCGCCTTGCAACCACAGCGGCTCCCTCAGATACGGATCGCGCATGGTCCCAGTCGGCGCCTGCCCGTATTGCGTCCCACCGGTCTGGTCCCGCACACACCCGCACCGCCCGCACACCAGCCGTCGGGCCTCCCGCAGCTCCGCACCCACCCCCGGCACGACGACCACCCTGGCGCATTCCGCACACCGTGGGCAGTGCACCAGCACCTCACCGGCGGCGAAATGCCATGCGGTGAGCCGCTGATCGCGGAACCGCTGCTGATCGGCTGTCACGCTCGCCCCTCTGCTGCCCACGGAGGTACAGGGTACGCAGACGGCCGCCGATTCCCATTGCGATTTTCGCTCGGCTAGAACTGGTAATACAAAAACGGACTGAACGTCCCCGTAGCCACCAGAATCGCGGCATAAACCAACCCGGCCGTCATCACGCCCACCCGCAGAGCCGTAGCCGGACGCGTCCGCGAGGACTCCAGCAGTGGCCCCGTGACCGGATGCGCCGGCAGCGCGAACACGGCCAGCGCCAAGAGCAAAATCACCAACCGCTGGTTGGTCAGCGCGCTCGAAACCACATCGCCGAGTCCGCCGAAGTCCGGCAGGAGCATGTGGCCGATCATGCTCAGCGCGTGCGGCAGGTCGGTGGACCGGAAGAACACCCAGCCGAACACCACGAGGACCAGGGTCAGTACCCGGCGGGCGATGCGGGCGACCGGGCCGGCCGGGGTGTCGCCCAGGTTGAAGCGGCGTTCGATGACCAGGAGGGCGCCGTGGTAGCAGCCCCAGACCAGGAAGGTCCATTGGGCGCCGTGCCAAAAGCCGGTCAGCACGAAGACGATGCAGAGGTTGCGGTAGGTCTTGCCGGCGCCTGAGCGGTTGCCGCCGAGGGGGATGTAGACGTAGTCGCGGAACCAGCGGGACAGGGACATGTGCCAGCGGCGCCAGAATTCCGTGATGGTGACCGAGGAGTACGGCCGCGCGAAGTTCTCCGGGAGGCGGAAGCCCAGCATGCGGCCGAGGCCGATGGCCATGTCCGAGTAACCCGAGAAGTCGAAGAACAGCTGCAGCGTGTAGCCGATGGCGCCGAGCCAGGCCGTCGCGAAGGTCATCTGGTCGGGGGGCGTGGAGAAGCACGCTTCGACCATCGGGCTGAGCGAGTCGGCGACGACGGACTTCTTGCAGAGGCCCAGTGCGAACCGCGGGAAGCCGGCGGCGATGTCGTCGAGGCGGTGGGAACGCTGCTGCGGCAGCTGGTCCGCGATCTCGCGGTAGCGCACGATGGGACCGGCGATGAGCTGCGGGAACATCGCGATGTACGCCGCGAACGACACGGGGTTGCGAAGCGCGCGACGCTCGCCGCGGTAGATGTCCACGACGTACGAAATGTGGTGGAACGTGTAGAACGAGATGCCGATCGGCACCACGATGCTCGCGACGCCGACATCACCGCCGAACCAGTGCGCGACGGCCGCGATCTGCTGCGTCGCGAAGCCCGCGTACTTCCAGATGACGAGCACCAGCACGTCGAGCGTGACGAGGCCGATGAGGATCCGCTTGCGCCGCGTGCTGCGGACGTCCCAGGGGCTGGGTTCGAGCGCCGGGCCGGCGAGGAAGTTGACGGCCATGCAGCCGAGCAGCAGGAACAGGTACGGACCGGCGCCGATCGTGTAGAACAGCAGGCTCGCCACCGCGACGATGCCGTTGCGCCAGCTGCGCGGGCACACCAGCACGGCGATCAGCACCGCGGGCATGAAGTACCACAAGAACAGCGGCGAAACGAACGACATCGGTGACGGACCCCCTCGGTTCCGGAGCTGACCTTAGCCCGAGCGGGTGGCCCGGTGGAGTGAAGGCCAGCGGATCCGGACGCGAATCACTGAGGGTGGTCGCGAAAGGGGCAACCGGGACCGGTCGCACCGAGGGGATTCAGACCACTGCCGGGCCGCCCGATGACAGGCAGCCCGGCAGCGGTCGAAGAAACGTCAGCTCAGCCGGCCCGCCGCGCGGCGGCGGCGAGCGACCTCAGCCAGCAGCACGCCGGCGGCCACCGAGGCGTTCAGGGACTCGACGCCCGCCGCCATCGGGATGGACACCGTGGCGTCGCAGGTCTCGCGCACCAGGCGCGACAGGCCGCGGCCCTCGGAGCCCAGGACGATGACCAGCGGGTCCGCCGCGAGCTCCAGGGAGTCGATGTCCACGGTGCCGTCCGCGTCGAGGCCCACGATCATCAGGCCCTGCGACGCCCACGCCTTCAACTGCCGCGTGAGGTTCGTCGCGACGGCGATGGGGAGCTTGGCGGCCGTGCCGGCGCTCGTGCGCCACGCGACGGCCGTCATGCCGGCGCTGCGGCGTTCGGGCAGGAGCACGCCCTGGGCGCCGAACGCGGCGGCTGACCGGATGACCGCGCCGAGGTTGCGCGGGTCCGTCACACCGTCCAACGCGACGAACAGTGGGGTGCAGCCCGAGTCGCGCGCGGATTCCATGAGGTCGTCCGGGTGGGCGTACTCGAACGGCGGCACCTGAAGGCCCAGGCCCTGGTGCATGGCGCGGTTGGTCTTGCGGTCGAGCTCCTCGCGCGGAATCTCCAGGATGGAGATGCCCTTGTCGGCCGCGAGGCGCACGGCCTCGTTCACGCGGTCGTCGATCTCGATGTTCACCGCGACGTAAAGCGCGACGGCCGGGACGTCGGCGCGCAGGGCCTCGACGACCGGGTTGCGGCCGGCGATGAGCTCCGGGCGGTCGGCCTTCTTCTGCCGCGCCTGCTCCCGCGTCTTCGCGGCGTTGGCGGAGCGGTACGCCTTGTGCCCGGGCCGGTCCTCGGCCTTCGGCGTGGGGCCCTTGCCCTCGAGCGCCTTGCGCCGCTGCCCGCCGGAGCCGACGACCTGGCCCTTTTTGGTGCCGGTCTTGCGGATGGCGCCCTGACGCCGTGAGTTCCCTGCCATGTGTAACCGAGTCCTTAATCCACCGCGGTGGAACGGATCAGGAGTTCCTGACCGTCCACTGCGGACCGTTCGGGGTGTCCTCAACCACGATGCCCGCCTGCGTGAGGCGGTCACGGGCGGCGTCCGCGCGCGCGAAGTCCTTCGCGGCGCGCGCCTCCTGGCGTTCGGCCAGTAGGCCTTGTACGAGTTCGTCGAGCGCTTCGCGGACGGGGGTCTCGCTGCCGCCGCCGTCGGCCCAGCGGTCCGAGAGCGGATCGACGCCGAGCACGTCGGTCATCGCGCGCACGGAGGAAGCCAGCTCGAGTGCCTTGGGGGTATCGCCCGCGTCGAGCGCGGCATTACCGTCGCGCACCGTGTTGTGCACCACGGCGAACGCGGCCGGCGTGGCCAGGTCGTCGTCCATCGCGGTGGCGAAGTCCGGCTGCACGGCGCCTGCGAGCACCTCACCGGCGGCCGCCGCCCGCCGCAGGAACGCCTCGATGCGGCGGTAACCCTGCGCCGCCTCGGCGACCGCGCCGTCGGAGTACTCGACGGTGGACCGGTAGTGCGGCTGCACGAGGTAATAGCGCAGCTCGGGCGCGCGGTAGCGCTCCAGCATCGCCGGGATCGACACGGTGTTGCCCAGCGACTTCGACATCTTCTCGCCGGACATCGTCACCCACGCGTTGTGCAGCCAGTACCGCGCGAACGGGTCGCCGACGGCGTTCGACTGCGCGCGCTCGTTCTCGTGGTGCGGGAAGACCAGGTCGACGCCGCCGCCGTGGATGTCGAACTCCGGGCCGAGGTAGTTGGTCGACATCGCCGAGCACTCCAGGTGCCAGCCCGGCCGCCCGTCGCCCCACGGCGTCGGCCACGACGGCTCGCCCGGCTTCGCGCTCTTCCACAGCGTGAAGTCGCGTGAATCGAGCTTGCCGCGGGTCGGTGTCTCGCCCTGCTGCACCTCGTCGAGCTGCTGGCCCGAGAGCTTGCCGTAGCCGTCGAACGACTTCACGGAGAAATAGACGTCACCGTCGGCCGCGTACGCGTGGCCGCTGTCGATCAGCCGCTGCATGAGCGTGATCATCTGTGTGATGTGCCCGGTCGCGCGCGGGTTGACCGACGGCGGGAGGCAACCCAGGTCGTCGTAGGCCTTCTCGAACGCGCGCTCGTGCTTGGTCGCCCACTCCCACCACGGCCGGCCCGCTTCGGCGGCCTTGGTGAGGATCTTGTCGTCGATGTCGGTGACGTTGCGGACCAGGAGCACGTCGAGTCCACTGTGGAGCAGCCAGCGCCGCAGGACGTCGTAGTTCAGCACTCCCCGCACGTGCCCGATGTGGGGCACGCCCTGCACGGTGGCGCCACACAGGTAGATGGACGCCGTTCCGCTGCGGACGGGAACGAACTCCCGAGAGGCACGGGTCGCGGTGTCGAACAGGTGTAGGGCCACCCATAAAGGGTACGGGGTCGGTGTGGGCGACGTCGCAAGACGTCAAAAGACGTCGTGCTTGCGCAAAGCCCCGAGAAGTGCGTCCGGCCGTTCTGTGGTCGGCAGCGGGTCGACGAGTTCGAACGCGCAGCCCAGTGCGCGGGCGCCGCCGTCGGCTTCTTCGCTGTCGCCGATCATCAGGGTCTCTTCGGCGCGGACGCCCAGCTGGTCGATGGCCGCGCGGAAGATCTCCGGCTGCGGTTTGACGGCTCCGACCTCGAAGGACAGCACGAACGAGGAGATGTGGGTGTCCCAGCCGCGCTGGGTGAAGGCGGGGCGGATGTCGAAGGCGATGTTGCTGAGGACGCCGACCTTGCGGCCGCCCGCCGCGCCGAGTTTGAGGGCGGCTTCGGTGTCGGGGTAGGGCGTCCACTCGCTGGGGGTGATAAGGCGGTTGTAGAGGGCTTCGGCCTGGTCGCGGTGGGGGACGCCGGAGCGGGAGAGGACTTCGAGGTAGACCTTGCGGTGGAGGTCGGGGTCCAGGTCTCGGTCGTTCCAGGCCTGTCGGTACTCGGCATCGAGTTCGACGACCTGGCCGACGGGGGCGGTCATGCGGCGCATGAGCTCGGTCTGGGCTTCCAGGTCGAGGGATTGGCCGTGGTCGTCGATGACGTCGGTGAGCCAGGAGGAGTCCTGTTCCAGTCGGAAGAGGGTGCCGGAGAAGTCGAAGAGGACTGCGTTGATGGCCACGTGGTCACTTTAACTAGATCTGGTTCTTGCGGGAGTGGCGTCGGGTTTGTGTGGGGTGGGTTCTCGGGCCTCGCGGGGCGTGTTGCGTGGGGGGTGCACCCCGAAGCTGGATTGTGTTGACGGCCGGTGACGTGTTGTCAAGGCGGGAAAGCGTGCCTTGACAACACGTCGCCGGCCGCAAGGA
>NZ_JBFBAE010000006.1:0-291084 GCF_040689465.1 Amycolatopsis sp. NPDC051373
GTGTGCACCACAGGCACTCCGGAGGCCATCGCCTCCAAAACCGGCAGCCCGAAGCCCTCCGCCAAACTGGGCACGGCCAGGACGCTCGCGCCACGCAGGGCCGTGGCCAGTTCCGCGTCCGTGACCTTGCCCAGGACGTGCACGTCCGTCAGGCCGCGCGAAGCCGCGACCTGCACCGGGTCGATGCCGCCCCAGCCGGGCTGCCCGGCGAACACCAGGGCGACATCGCCCACCGCGGCGACGGCGTCCACCAGCACGTCGATGCCCTTGCGCGGCTCGATCGTGCCGATGGCCAAGACGTACTTCGACGGCAGATCGAGCGCCGCCGAACCCTGAGGCACTGTCACGCCGTGGGGCACGACGCGCACCGGCACGGTCACGTCCACCAGCACGGCCAGCTCGTCGGCCACCGCTCGCGTGGGCACGATCAAGGTCGACGCCCGGCGCGCCGCCCGCGCGATCATCGACCGGTGCCAGCTCACGCCGCGGGCGGTCAGGGTCTCGGGGTGCGTCCACGGCACGGTGTCGTGGACGGTCACGGTGAGCGTCCGGCCCGCGGGCGGGCGCGGCGGCGCGAAGGGCGTCGGCGCGTGGACCGCGTCGCCGCCCGGCCACCAGGGCACGCCGAGCTGCCACAGGCCGACCAGGGCGCGCGGCGGCACCGGGAGCACGCGCGGCCCCTCGACGCCTTCGAACTCAATGGAGGAAACCGCCGCGTCGTCTCTGTGGCGCGCGACCACGCTCGACACCGTCCAGCCCGGCGGCGCGGTGCGCGCCAGCGCGGGCAGCAGTTCGGCGGTGTATCGGCCCGTACCACCCGGGACGGGGGCGAGCAGCTGCTCGGCGAGCACTACCAGTTCGGGCACGCCGCTATTCTCACCCAGGTGACCAGCGCGGAAACCGGCAGCACCGTCGTCGTGGTCACCTGGCGTGGCGCGGCTCACGTCGAAGCCTGCCTCGACGCCCTCGCCGCCCAGACGCGTCCACATCGGACGCTCGTGATCGACAACGCCTCCGACGACGGCACGGCCGCCCTCCTGACGGCCCACCCGTCGAACCCGCAGGTCGTCCGGCTCAGGCGCAACACGGGCTACGCGGGCGCGATGGCCGTGGCCCTCGAGCGCACGACAACGCCGACCATCGCCTGGCTCAACGACGACGCCGCGCCCGAACCCACCTGGCTCGCCGAGCTCGAAGACACCCTCGACGAACAGCCGCTCGCCGCCGCCGTCACGAGCCACCTGGAGCTCGCCGACGGCACCACGCAGTCGACCGGCGTCCGCCTCACCGCCGACGGCCACGGCGCCGACCTCACCGAATCCGTCGACGAGGTGTTCGGCTTCTGCGGCGGCGCCGCGCTCCTGCGGGCCGACGCCGTGCGCGCCGTCGGCGGCGTCCCAGCGAGCTTCTTCTGCTACTACGAAGACACCGACACCGCGTGGCGCCTGCGCCTGGCCGGGTGGCACGTCGTCTCGGCCCCGAAGGCCCGCGTCCGCCACCTCCACGGCGCGAGCACGAAACCCGGCTCGCCCCTGTTCCACCGCTGGAACGAACGCAACCGTCTCCTCATGCTCCTGCGCTGCGCCCCGGCCGCGATCGCCGTGCGCGAAATCGTCCGCTTCGCCCTGATCACCGCCCTGCTCCCCCTCCGCCGCAACAAGTCCGACGCCGCCAACTTCCACGTCGGCCTTCGCGCTCGTGTGCTGGCCGAAGTCGCGATCAGGCTCCCTGCCACCCTGCGCGCCCGCAGACGCACAGGCGCGATCACCACCCTCGGCCGAGGGGCGATCTGGGACGCCTGGGCGGGCCTTTAAGCTGGGCGGGCCCGACATCACGGACAGGAGCTCGTTTTGCCGCTGGGGGAACCGCAACCGCTCGTCTCGGTGATCGTGGTGAACTACCGCGGCGCCGAAGACACAATCACCTGCCTTCGCGCGCTGTCGGCCGAGCTGGACTACGAGCACGTCGAGCTGATCTGCGTCGAGAACGCCTCCGGGGGCGACGACGCCGAGCGCATCCGCGCCGCCGTGCCGGACGTGACGCTGATCGAGTCGCCCGTGAACAGCGGCTTCGCCGGGGGCTGCAACCTCGGCGCGAAGCACGCGGGAGGCACCGTCCTCGCCTTCCTCAACAATGACGCGCGCCCAGCGCCCGCGTGGGTCTCCGCGGCCGTCGCGGAGCTGCGGGCGCAGCCGACCGTCGCGGCGGTGGCCAGCAAGGTCGTCGACTGGGACGGCACCGGCACCGACTTCGTCGACGCGGGCCTGACCTGGTTCGGCATGGGCTACAAGCGTCACGCGGGCAGCCCGCTGGCCGACGTGCCCGAGGCGGAGCACGACGTCGCCAAGGACGTCCTGTTCGGCACCGGCTCGGCGATGTTCGTGCGCGCTTCGGTGTTCGCCGAGCTCGGCGGCTTCGACGAACGATTCTTCATGTTCTACGAGGACGTCGACCTGGGCTGGCGGCTGAACCTGCGCGGCTGGCGCGTGCGCTACGTGCCGGAATCGCTGGCGTATCACCGCCACCACGGCACGATGTCGGCCGTCGACGCGCCCGAGACCGGCCGCGAGACCTTCCTGCTGGAACGCAACGCGCTCGCCGCGCTCTACAAGAACCTGTCCGACGAGTCGCTAGCCAAGGCCCTGCCCGCGGCGCTCGCACTGGCGGTCCGGCGCGCCACCGCCCGCGGCGGGCTGGACCCCGAGCAGCTCAACCTCGAAAAGGGCGTCGGCCCGGTCGAGACGGGCGATCTCGCGGTGCCCCGGACGACGGTCGCGGGTGTGCTGGCCATCGACCGGTTCGTGGAGATGATGCCGTCGCTCGCCGAGTCCCGCGCCGAGGAGCAGGCCGCTCGCGTGCGCACCGACGCCGACCTGCTTCCCTTGCTGCGCAAGGCTTTGGAGCCCGCGTATCCCCTGCCCGACTACCTGCGCGCCCACGACATCCTCGTGGCAGCCTTCGGCATCGAGGCCGTGTTCGGCCGGCGCCGCAAAATCCTCGTGCTCACGGGCGACTCGATCACCGAGCGCATGGCCGGCCCGGCGATCCGCGCGTGGAACATCGCCGCCACGCTCGCCGCCGAGCACGAAGTGCACCTGATGACCACCAACCCGCTGCTGTCGCCGCCACCCGCGGCCTTCAAGATCAGCTCGGGTAAGTTCCGCGACCTGGACGCGCCCGTCGAGTGGGCCGACGTGATCATCCTGCAGGGCCACGTCCTGGAGCTCGCGCCGACGCTGAAGAAGCAGCACGCGAACAAGATCGTGGTCGCCGACGTCTACGACCCCATGCACCTCGAGCTCCTGGAGCAGGGCAAGGGCGTGGCCGACGACCAGCGCGCGCTCGACCTCGCGGGCGTCACGAAGGTCCTCGACGCACAGCTGGAGCGCGCCGACTTCTTCCTCTGCGCGTCAGAGCGGCAGCGCCACTTCTGGCTGGGCCACCTCGCCGCGCTGGGCCGGCTGTCGCCGCGGCTCTACGACGCCGACCCGACCACGCAGTCACTGCTGGCCGTGGTCCCCTTCGGCCTTTCGCCGCAGGAACCCGTGCGCACCGGCCCCGGCCTGCGCGCGTCGCTGGGCCTCGGCGAGTCCGACCGCGTGGTGCTGTGGGCCGGCGGCGTGTACAGCTGGTTCGACCCGCTCACGCTCATCCGCGCGATGGATCTGCTCCGCCAGAACCGGGACGACGCACGGCTCGTGTTCCTGGGCATGAAGCACCCGAACCCCGAGGTCGCCGAAATGGACATCGGCGCCCGCACCATCCGCCTGGCCGACTCTTTGGGCCTCACCGACAAGCACGTGTTCTTCAACGAGCAGTGGGTGCCCTACGGCGAGCGCCAGAACTGGCTGCTCGACGCCAACTGCGGCGTGACCACGCACTACGAGCACGTCGAGACCACGTTCGCCTTCCGCACGCGCGTGCTCGACTACCTGTGGGCGGGCCTGCCGATCGTCACCACCGACGGCGACGCGTTCGCCGACCTCGTCCGCACCGAGCGGCTCGGGGTCGTCGTGCCGGCCGAGGACGCGGAGGCGCTGGCAGCCGCGCTGGAGAAGTCGCTGTACGACGAGGAGTTCGCGGCCGGCTGCGTCGAGCGGATCGCCGAGGTCGCGCGCCGCTACGCGTGGCCGGAGGCGCTGAAGCCCCTGGTGGAGTTCTGCCGCAACCCGCGGCCCGCCGCCGACCGGCTGCCGGGCACCGCGGACCTCACGACCACCGCCCCGGTCCGCGGCACGGCGCTGGTCCGCCGCGACGTCGACCTCGTCCGCGAGTACCTCGCGCAGGGCGGCCCGAGCGAGCTGGCCCGCCGCGTCGGCGGCCGCGTCGTGAAGGTCGCCCGGCAACGGTTGCGCCGTGGCTGACCGACCGCTGCGCGTGCTGCTCGACGGCACCCCGCTGCTCGGCTCCCGCACGGGCATCGGCCGCTACACGGCGGCGTTGAGCGAGGAACTGGCGTCGATGTCCGAAGTGGACCCTCGCGCGGTGGCGTTCACGTTGCGCGGCTGGCGAAAGCTGCGCGGCGTCCTGCCCCACGGCGCGCGGGCCCGTGGCATGCCGGTGCCCGCGCGGCTGTTGCGCCGCGCGTGGCTGCGTTCCGAGCTCCCGCCGGTCGAGTTGTTCGCCGGCCCCACCGACGTCGTCCACGGCACCAACTTCGTCCTCCCCGGCCGCCTGCGCGCCGCCGGCGTGCTGACCATCCACGACCTGGCTTTCCTCGACGAACCCGGTGAGCTCGCGCCGTCCGACCGGACGCTGCCGGAGCTGGTGCGCCGCGGCGCCCGCCGCGCCGACGTGATCTGCACACCCACCTCGGCCGTCGCCGACTCGGTGGCCGAGCGCCTGGACGTCTCGCGCGACAAGATCGTCGTCACCCCGCTCGGCGTGAACCCGGCGTGGTTCACCGCGCGCCCGCCGGACGACGGCCAGCGCGCGAAGCTTCGCCTGCCCGAGAAGTACCTGCTGTTCGCCGGTGCCGCCGGGCCGCGCAAGGGCCTCGACTGGCTGGCCCGCACACACGCGTCGGCGCCTGATCTGCCGCCGCTGGTCTTCGCCGGGCCGGGTCCGTTCCCGCGGCTGCCGCGGTCCGGGCAGACGGGCTATCTGTCCGATGTGGACCTCAGGACCGTCGTCGCCGGGGCGGCCGCGTTGGTGCTGCCCTCACGTGACGAGGGCTTCGGGCTGCCGGTGCTGGAGGCCATGGCGTCCGACGTTCCCGTGGTCTGCACGGACATTCCGGCGCTGCGGGAAGTGGCCGGTCCGTGTGCGACGCTCGTGCCCTACGACGACGTCGACGGGTTGGCGACGGCGTTGCGGCAAGCCGTGCTCGATCCGCACGCGACGGCCACGTCCACGGCCCGCCGCACGCACGCCGCCGGCTTCACCTGGCGCAATTGCGCGACGCTGACCGTCGAGGCCTACCGCCGGGCCGCCGACCGCTGATCCGCTCGTGAGGGCGCCCGCCGACGGAACCGGCGCGCGCCCTCACGAGTCAGCTCCGGAAGTACTCCGCCAGCGCCTCGCGCCACGGCCGCAACGGCGTCAGCCCCGCCTCGCGCCAGGATGCATTGGACAGCACCGAATACGCGGGCCGCGGCGCCGGCCGCGGAAACTCTTCGGTCGTGCACGGCCGCACCCGCTCGGGATCAGCGCCGATCTCCTCGAAGATCGCCTTCGCGAACCCGCACCACGTCACCTCGCCCTCGCCCGTGCAATGCAGCACCCGCGACGACGGACCCTCGCCGGCCGCGATCCGCCCGGCCAGCTCCACCAGCCCACCGGCCAGGTCCGCGGACCACGTCGGCGACCCGACCTGGTCGTCCACCACGGTCAGCTGCTCCTTCTCGCCCTCCAGCCGCTGGATGGTCTTGACGAAATTGGCCCCGTTCTTGCCGTAGACCCAGCTCGTGCGCACCACCCAGGCCGACGCGCCGGATCCGAGCACCGCGTCCTCGCCGGCCGCCTTGGTCCGCCCGTACGCGCTCTTCGGGCCCAGCTCGTCCGTGACCTCGTACGGCCGCGAAGCGTCGCCCGGGAACACGTAGTCCGTCGACACGTGCACCAGCGGCACCCGCCGCGACGAGCACACCGCGGCGAGCACCCGCGGCCCGTCGGCGTTCACGCCGAACGCACGAACCTCGTCCTGCTCGGCCGCGTCGACTGCCGTGTAGGCCGCCGCGTTCAAGACCACCGGGGCCGCACCCGAGGCGGCGGCGCGGGAAACCAGGGCGTCGAGCGCCCTGACGACCTCACCGGCCGAGCGGAGATCCAGCTCCGCCGAAGCCGGCGCGACCACCTCCACCTCGGAACCCGCGAGCGCTGCCAGGTCGCGGCCGAGCTGGCCGGAACCGCCGGGGACGAGCAGAGCGAGCCGCACCGTCTTACCTCCACACAGGAAACTTCGAGAACGTCAGGACGTGCCGAGCGCGGCGCGGCCCTTCAGCGGCTCCCACCACGCGCGGTTGTCGGCGTACCAGCGCACCGTACCCGCCAGACCGTCCTCGAAGGACACCCGCGGAGCGTAACCGAGCTCGGAGCTGATCTTGCTGATGTCGACGCTGTAGCGCCGGTCGTGGCCCTTGCGGTCTTCCACGGGCTCCACCCGCTCCCAGCCGACGCCCACCGCGTCGAGCAGCCGGCCGGTGAGCTCGCGGTTGGTGAGCTCCGTGCCACCGCCGATGTTGTAGATCTCGCCGGCCCGCCCGCCGTCGGCGACGAGCTGGATGCCGTGGCAGTGGTCGTCGACGTGGAGCCAGTCGCGCACGTTCAGGCCGTCGCCGTAGAGGGGCACTTTCAGCCCGTCGAGGAGGTTGGTGACGAAGAGCGGGACGACCTTTTCAGGGAACTGGTACGGGCCGTAGTTGTTCGAGCACCGCGTGACGCACACGGGCAGCCCGTGCGTGCGGAAGAAGGAGCGCGCGATCAGGTCCGACGACGCCTTCGAGGCCGAGTACGGCGAATTCGGCTCCAGCACGTGGTCTTCCGACCACGAACCGTCCGCGATGGACCCGTAGACCTCGTCGGTGGACACGTGCACGAACTTGCCGACGCCCGCCTCCAGCGCGGCCTGCAGCAGGCTCTGGGTACCCAGCACGTTGGTGAGCACGAAGTCGGCCGAGCCCAGGATCGAACGGTCCACATGCGACTCCGCCGCGAAGTGCACCACCAGGTCGACGCCGCGCATCAGGTCCGAGACCAGGGGGGCGTCGCAGATGTCGCCGCGGACGAACCGCAGGCGGGGGCTGCCGGCGACCGGGTCGAGGTTCGCCTCGTTGCCGGCGTAGGTGAGCTTGTCCAGCACCACGACCTCGGCGTCACGCAGCGTCGGGTAGGCACCCGAAACCACCTGCCGGACGTAGTGCGATCCGATGAACCCTGCACCGCCCGTGACCAGGACTCGCATCCTTCTCCACCCTTCGTGCCCGCTTCTCGTGCCCGACCGGGCAATCCGACCACCAGACTACGGATGACTCACACGAGACTCGGTAGAGTCTCCTGGAGGCACTCCGGTGCCCCCGAGGGCATGGGTGGGGGAGGAACGCGTGACCGAGTGGCCTGGGTCGCCGCTGCCGTCGCAGCGGGTACCGGCAACGCACGGCCGCGGCGTGCTCGTGGTGCTGCGCCGCGGTGGCAAGGTCGTGCTCTCGATGTTCTCGATCGTGGTCCTGGCGCTGACCTGGTACGGCTGGCAGTTCATCGGCGACCCGCAGACCGGGTTCACGACCACGCAGATCTTCGACCAGCCCGAGGCGCACGCCAAACCGCTCGACGGCGCCATCGACATCCTCCTCGTGGGCCAGGACAGCCGCACCGACGCGCAGGGCAACCCGCTGCCGCGCGAGGTGCTCGACATGCTCCACGCCGGCATCGCGGACGGTGAAAAGCAGACCGACACGATGATCCTGGTGCACATTCCCCAGAACGGGGAGCACGCGGTCGCCATCTCGTTCCCGCGCGACTCGTGGGTGGAGATCACCGGCGGCTTCGGCAAGCACAAGCTCAACAGCGCTTATGTGTACGCCTACAACGACACGTTCAAGACGCTGCAGAACAAGGGCGACGCCGACCTCAAGGACGTCGACGAGAAGTCCAAGGTGGCCGGTCGCAAGAACCTCGTGGCCACGCTGGAGAAGTTCATCGGCAAGCCGGGCATGATCGACCGCTACGCCGAGGTGAACCTCGCGAGCTTCTACGAGATCACGAAGGCCATCGACGGCGTGGACGTATGCCTGAAGGCGCCGGTGAAGGAGAAGAAGTCCGGCGTGGACCTGCCGGCGGGCCGCCAGAGCATCTCGGGTGTGCAGGCGCTCGCGTTCGTGCGCCAGCGCTACGGCCTGCCCAACGGCGACCTCGACCGCATCGCGCGCCAGCAGGCGTTCCTCTCGGGGCTGGCCAACAAGGTCCTCTCCGGCGACGTGCTCACCAACCCGGCCAAGATCGCGCAGCTCGTGGCCGCGGTGAAGAAGTCCGTGGTGCTTTCCGAGGGCTGGGACCTCACCGAGTTCGCGGAGCAGATGCGCGGCCTGACCGGCGGCAACGTCGAGTTCCACACCATCCCCACGCAGGGCAACGCGGTGATCGGCGGCGCCGACGTGCTGCGCGTCGACCCGGCCCAGGTGCAGGCGGAAGTCGACCGGCTCACCTCCGACGGCACGCCCGACACCCCCACCTCGACGCCCGCCACGCTGCCCGGCGCCGGCGCCGTGACGGTCGAGCTGTTCGACGGCAGCGGCGCCGACGTCGCCACGCAGACCCACATCCTGTTGCAGGGCAAGGGTTTCAAGCTCGCGGGCGACACGAAGCTGTCCACCCGGGCGAGCACGGTGATCCGCTACAACCCGGCCGACGACGCCGCGCTCGCGCTGGTCCGCCAGGCCCTCGGCGGTGACCTCGAGGCCGAGCCGGACTCCGACGTCACCGCCGGGCACGTGCGCGTGCTGCTGGGCAAGGACCGCCGCGGAGCGGGTGCCGGGTCGGGGTCGACCCCGACCGTGACGAGCACCCCGACCAAACCCAGCGCGCCGGCCGCACCACCAGCTCCGCCGATTACGGCCGGCGGAGTGCCCTGCGTCAACTAGAGTCGGGCACTCAGCGTGGCGGCCGGGGGCGGCCTCTAGGCTGGGCTATGGGGAGGTACGTGGGGTGGACGAGAACGAGGACAAGCCGGACCGGGCCGAGGGCGCGGATCCGACGGAGCTGTCGTCGGACGAAGCCGTCGAGCCGGCTGAGGCTGCCGAGACGCCGGATTCGGACACGGACAGTGACGAATCGGCACAGTCTTCCGACTGGAAGCCGTCGCCCTACCCCCGGTTGGACCTGCCGCAGCCGACGGTGCGGACCCCGCGTGTCCGTCCGGGCCGCGCCGGCCGGATCACCCGTCGGATCGCGCTCGGGCTCGTCTCGGTGCTGGCGCTGGGCGCCACCGGTTACGCATACGTGACGAAGGACCAACTGCAGAGCAACGTCCCCACCACCGACGTCCTCACCCCCCGCGCGGGTGAACCGCCGGCCCCGCCCGCCGACGACGGCGCCACCGACATCCTGCTCGTCGGCAGCGACGCACGCACTGACGCGCAGGGCAACCCGCTGCCGCTGAGCATGCTGAAGTCGCTGCGCACCGAGGAGAAGGCGGGGATCAACACCGACACGATCATCCTGCTGCGCTTCCCGAAGGACGGCAGCAAGCCGTCGGGCGTCTCGATCCCGCGGGACAGCTGGGTCGATATCCCTGGCCGCGGCCAGGCGAAGATCAACTCGGCGTACGGCGTGGCGAAGGCCAAGTTCGCCGACGCCGAGCGCGCCAAGGGCGAGCGCGACCAGGCGAAGATCGAGCGCGACTCCGACAGCGAGGGCCGGCGCGTACTGGTCCAGACCGTGCAGGACCTCACGAAGATCCGGGTGGACCACTACGCCGAGATCAACCTGCTGGGCTTCTACCTGCTCACCGAGGCGCTCGGGGGCGTGAAGGTGTGCCTGAACCACTCGACGTCGGACAAGGACTCGGGTGCGGACTTCCGCCGCGGCGTGCAGACGGTGTCGGGCGGCGAGGCGCTTTCGTTCGTACGCCAGCGCAAGAACCTGCCCCACGGCGACCTCGACCGGATCGTGCGGCAGCAGGCGTTCCTGTCCTCGGCGCTGCACCAGGTGCTGTCGGCGGGCACGCTGACCAGCCCGTCGACGATGAGCAGCCTCATGGACGCCGTGCACCGCTCGATCACGCTCGACGACGGCCTCGACGTGCTCGACTTCGCGCAGCAGGTGAAAGGCGTGGCGTCCGGCGATCTGAACTTCACGACCGTGCCGGTGATCACGGCCAACGGCCGCAGCGCCGACGGGCAGAGCATCGTCGAGATCGACCCGGCGGCGGTGCGCAAGTTCGTCGCCGGCCTGGTCGGACGTGCGCCCACCGGCGGCGGTGGGGCCGCGGCCGGCGCGCCCGCAGCGCAGCTGCAGTCGGGCATCCCCGGCGTGCCCTGCGTCGACTGAGGCCCCGGCTAGCCTGGGGTTCATGAGCCTTACGGAACAGCTGCTGCGCCCGCTGCTGGCGTCGCCCGCGAAACCGCTGATCACGCACTACGACGACCAGCTCGGCAGCCGCGTCGAGCTGTCGGTGGCGACCACGCTGAACTGGGCCGCGAAGACCGCCAACTGGCTCGTCGACGAGTTCGACGTCGAGCCGGGCGACGACGTCGCCGTGCAGCTGCCCGCCCACTGGCAGACCGCCGGCATCCTGCTCGGCGCCTGGTGGTGCGGCGCCCGCGTGGTTCCCGAACCCAACGGCGCGCGTGTGGTGTTCATCGGGCCGGACGCTTCCGTCGACGCCCCGGCCGTCGCCGTGGTCTCCCTCGACCCGATGGGCCGGGGCCTGTCCGCTCCCCCGGCGGGCGGCGCCCTCGACTACCTCACCGAGGCGCGGATGTCGGGCGACCAGTTCACACCGATGTCCCCCATCCCCGGGGACACTCCCGCGCTCGGCTCGTCCACAGTGGACGAGGTGCTCGCGGAAGCCCGCGCGCGCGCCGAAAAGCTGGGTCTGAGCGCCACCGACCGCACCCTGTCCACGCTGGACTGGACCATCCCCGACGGCGTCCTGGACGGCTTCCTCGTGCCCCTGGCCGCGAGCGCCCACCTCGTCCAGGTCACCCACGCGGACCAAGCGAAGCTCGACCGCAAACGCGACGCCGAACGCACCACCACCGACCTCGGTTGACCGGCCGCGGCGGAAACCCGGTTGACGGCCAACGGTTTCCCCGGGTCGGATGACGTGCCATGACCCCCGCACAACCGCACCCCCTCGACGACGACCTCGTCCGGCGGCTGGTCGCCGAGCAGTTCCCGAGGTGGGCGGCGCTGCCCGTGCGGCGCCATCCCTCGGGCGGCACGGTCAACGCCGTGTACCGGCTCGGCGAGAACTTGGCCGTGCGACTGCCGCTGCTCGAAAGCGGGGCGAAGGACGTCGCAGTGGAGCAGGAGTGGCTGCCTCGCCTCGCCCCGCGCCTGCCGACCGCCATTCCGGAGGTGGCCGGGGCCGGCGAGCCCGCCGAGGGGTATCCGTGGCCGTGGTCGGTCTACGGCTGGCGCACCGGTGAACACCCCGAAGCGGAAGCGCTCGCCGAGCCGCTGGCGCTGGCCGAGGACCTGGCCGCGTTCGTGGCGGCCATGCGGAGCATCACCGTGCCGCGAGCGCCGCGGGCCCACCGCGGCGGACCGCTCATCGAGCTCGATCCGTGGACGCGGGCCGCGATCGGCGAACTCCGCGGCCTGCCTCAGGAGGGCGTCGACTGCGACGCCGCGCTCGCCGTGTGGGAGCACGCGCTGCGCGCGCCGGGCTGGACCGGAGAGCCGGTGTGGCTGCACGCCGATCTCATGCCGGGAAACCTGCTGCTCGAGAACGGCCGGCTGACTTCGGTGATCGACTTCGGCTGCACGGGGACGGGTGATCCGGCCTGCGATCTGTTCCCCGCGTGGAACCTGCTGCCGGCCGGTGCGCGGGAGGTCTTCCGCGAGGCGCTCGGCGTGGACGACGCGACCTGGGCCCGAGGCCGGGCCCGCACGCTTTCCCAAGCGCTGGTCGCCCTGCCGTACTACCGGGAGACGAATCCGGCGATGGCGAACACCGCCCGGCACGTGATCCGGACGGTGCTGGCCGAAGCCCGCTGACGCTGTGGTTACACGGTTTCCAGCTCGGCCATCGGGGTGGCGCGGGCCTCGCGCTTGCGCCAGAACAGGACGTGGTCCAGGGAAAGCCGCCCGCCGTTGAAGCCGAGGGCGAGGGCGGCCAGGCCGAGCACCAGGACGAGCTCGTAGCCGCCCGTTCCGGTGAGGCCGTTGGGCGCGTGGACGGAGAGCAGCGCGCCCGCCATGTCGACGACGTAGCCGACCGCGAGCAGCGGCAGCAGGAAGCCGGCGACGAACGCGATCGAGCCGAGCACCTCGAGGATGATCACGAAGACCGCCGCGATCGTGGGCAGCGGCACGCCGACCTGGCCGAAGAAGTCCGCGGTGGCGCCCACCCCGCTGTTCCACTTCTGCGGGCCGTGGGCGAAGAACACCACAGCCACGCCGATGCGGCCGAGCAGCAGTGCGACGTCCTTGACTCGAGCGAACATGAAAACTCCTGATCGGTGATCTTCCCACTGTCCCGGCCCACAGTAGGTCGGAGGGCGCCGCCGAAGCCCGCTTCGGCGAGTGATCGACAGGAAACCGACAGGCACCGGAAAATACTCGCTGTACGCGTCCGTCACCGAGCGGTATCGTGCCGACCGCCCTGTTCGAGACGGTGAGGAGACCCCGATGCGCCGACAGTCCGACCGACCCCAGTTCGGCCTGTCCATCGCATCGATGAGGACCTCACCCGTTCATGACCCCGCAACTGAAGACACTCACCCTTGGCATCCTCGCGCACGTCGACGCCGGTAAAACCAGCCTGACCGAGCGCCTGCTCTTCGAGACCGGCGTGATCCGCCACCTCGGCAGCGTCGACTCCGGCGACACCCAGACCGACTCCCTGGAGCTAGAACGCCGCCGCGGAATCACCATCAAGTCGGCTGTGGTCGCCGTGACCACAGGCGAGCACCGGCTCACGCTCGTGGACACCCCCGGCCACTCCGACTTCATCGCCGAGGTCGAACGCGCCCTCGGTGTGCTGGACGGCGCCGTGCTCGTGGTGTCCGCGGCCGACGGCGTTCAAGCGCAGACCCGCGTGCTCATGCGGACCCTGACACGCCTCGGCATCCCCGTGCTCGTGTTCGTGAACAAGATCGACCGCGTGGGCGCGCAGGAATCCACCCTGCTCGACGCCCTGCGCACGCGGCTTTCCCCGCGCTGCGTCGCACTCGACACCGTGACCGGACTCGGGACACCGCAGGCGAAACCCGTGCCGCTGCCACCCGGCGACGAGCTGGCCGAAGCGCTGGCGGACGACGACGAGTTCTTGGCGTCCTATGTGGAGGGACGCGAGCCGGACTACCGAGCGGCCCTGGTCCGCCAGGTCGCGCGCGGAGCCGTGCACCCGGTGGTTTTCGGCTCGGCGATCACCGGCTCGGGCGTGGCCGCGCTCGTCTCGCGCGTGCGGGAGCTGTTCCCGGCAAAGGAACGCACCGAGGCCGGCGAGCTGGCCGCCACCGTGTTCAAGATCGAACGCGGGCGCGCCGGGGAAAAGATCGCGTACGTCCGGGTGCGGTCGGGTTCACTGAGCCCGCGCACGCCGTTTCCCTTCCACCGCCGCGAACCCGACGGCACGGTCACCGAGCTGACCGGCCGCGCGTCCGCCGTGCGCGTCTACGAACACGGCGCCACCCCGGTCGACGGCCCGGCGCACGCCGGCGACGTCGCCCGCGTGTGGGGTCTCAAGGACGTGCGGATCGGCGACCACCTGGGTCCCTCCGGCACGCTGGTCGAGCCCGGATTTTTCGCCCCGCCCAGCCTGGAGACGGTGGTGCGGCCCGTCGACCCGGACGACGCCGTGGCCCTCTACTCGGCGCTGGAACGACTGTCCGAACAGGACCCCTTGATCAGCGTCCGCCGCCACGAACACGAAGTCTCCGTGCGGCTCTACGGCGAGGTCCAGAAAGAGGTGATCCGCTCGACGCTGGCCGAGGACTTCGGCCTGGCCGCGGAGTTCGAGGAGTCCCGCATCCTGCTCGTCGAACGCCTCTGCCGTGCGGGCCACGCCGTGGGCCACCGCGCGCCTGACCAACGCGTGTACTTCTGGGCCACCGTCGGACTGCGCGTGGAACCCGGTCCGCCCGCCTCCGGCGTCGCGTACCGGCTGGCAGTGCACCTCGGCTCACTGCCGCTGGCGTTCCACAAGGCCATCGAGGAGACCGTGCACGAACAGCTGCGCCACCGTCCGCGCCCGGTGATCGACTGCGTGGTGACCCTGACCGAGGCCGCGTTCTTCCCGCCACTCACCACGGCCGGCGACTTCCGCGGCATGACCGCGCTCACGCTCGCCGAAGCCCTGCGCGCAGCCGCCACCCGCGTGCACGAACCCGTGCACAGCTTCGAAGCCGAGGCCCCGGCGAACGCGGTGAGCGGCGTGCTCCGCAAGCTCGTGGAGCTTCGCGCGGTGCCCGACGAGCCCACGGTCACGGCCACCGGCTGCACCGTCACCGGCACGATCCCGGCCGCGTCCGTGCACGAGTTCGAGCAGGCGTTGCCCGCACTGACGCAGGGCGAGGGGGTGTTCTTCAGTGAGTTCGCCGAGTACCGGCCGCGCTGAGCATCACCGCCGGTGCGCCCACGCGGCCCCGAAGCAGTACGCGCCGAACGCGGCGAGTCCTAACGCGACGATCGTGAGCAGCACCGTGCCGAACGGCTGCCCGGCCAACGTCCGCAGCGCCGCGTCGAGGCCACCGGCCGCACGCGCGTCCGACCGCAGACCGGCGTACCCCAGCAGGACGGCGATCACGGCGAAAACCACGCCTTTCGCCAGGTAACCGCCGGTGCCGAGGCGGGCCACCCAGCGCCGGGTGGCCCGCGGCAGCTCGAAGGTGTCGAGGTCCTCCATAAACGACCGCCGCACGCCCTTCACGCCGGCCGCGACGGCCACCGCGGCCACGCAACAAGCCGCCACCACGACGATCGCCGGCCCGGCCGGCAGCGAGAGGAGTTCCGCCGTGGCCTCCTGCTGACGCTGGTTGCCCGCGGCCGAACCGGCGCCCACGGCGATCCGGATCGCGCTGTAGCCCAGCGCGAACACCACGATCGCGCGCCCGGCCGAGCCGAGGCGCTTGCGGACCCGTTCGCCGCCGGACACCCACTGGTAGCCGGTCGCGGCCATGAGCACCTGCCACAACCCGAACGCGAGCAGCCCGATCGCGAGCACCCACAGGACTACGCGGCCGGCCGCGTTCGAGCCGATCTCCTGCAGCGCACCGTTCTGGTCCGCGGGTACACCGCTGCCACCGCCGAACGCGATGCGCAGCGCGAGATACGCGACGATCAGGTGCACCACCCCGTAACAGGCCATGCCGGCGCGGCCGAGTGCTCGCGCGGTCGTGCTGCCGCGGGTGTGGCCGATCGGGATTCTCGTTCTGAGTGCGTTCATCCGGGCACCTCCGTTGCCGGAGTGCCCGGGTTTCGCCCGCGTGACACGAAAACCGGGGCCGATTGGGCCATTCAGCGCAACCGGACTGTCCCGAATGGACTCAGGCCGGGCGGCGGCGTACCGAGTCGAGCGCGGCCCAGCCGCCGTGGGTGGCCAGCAGCGTCAGCACCTGCTCGGCGTGCGCGGCGAAGCGCTGCAGATCTTCGTGGAGTTTGGGCGCACGGTCGGAGTCCAGTGGCGCGAAGTCGTCCCACCACAGCCCGATCACGGCGCTCGCGCACAGCGCCAGCGACTGGATGACGTGCACGAACTCCTCCGACGGGTCGGTGGAGGTCTCGCGGTACACGGTCTCGATGTCGTCGCACGCGTCGAGCAGTTCGCGCAGCTGCTTGACCGCGTCGGCGGGTGTGCCGTCCCACGCGGCCGTGGGCCAGGCGCGGTCGCTCAGCTCGAGCCACAGGCGCCAGCCGGCGACCAGCTCGGCGTCGTCGCTCGGCTTCCAGGTGTCAGGGACCGGCCAGAACATGTCGACGACTGTGACACTCGGCCGCGGGCCTGCACAACTGGAATGGCACAACGGGACGAAAAGAGTTCGCGTTTGTACCTACTTCTGGAATCCTCGTTACGTGCTGATCCGCGACGCGACGGGCCAAGACTGGCCTGCCATCTGGCCGTTCCTGCACGACATCGCCGCCGCCGGCGAGACCTACGCCCTGCCCCGCGACCTGGGCGAACAGGCCGCGCGCGACTTCTGGCTGATGTCCTCGCCCGGCCGCACCGTTGTCGCTGGAAACGATTCCGACGACATTCTCGGCTCGGCGAAGATGGGACCGAACCGCGACGGACCAGGCTCGCACATCGCGACCGCGAGCTTTATGGTGGCGCCCGCTTCCGTCGGTCGAGGCGTCGGCCGCGCGCTCGGCACGCACATGCTGGAGTGGGCGCGCGCCGAGGGCTACCGCGGGGTGCAGTTCAACGCCGTGGTCGAAACCAACACCCGCGCGGTCGCCCTGTGGAAGTCACTCGGCTTCACCGTGATCGGCACGGTGCCCGGGGCGTTCCACCACCCGGTGCACGGGTACGTGGGGCTGCACGTGATGTTCCAGTCGCTCAGCTGATCACCGGGGGCACGAACACGCACTTCGGAGTCTGCGCGTGCGCCGGGTCGAGCGCGTTGAGCACCTCGCGCTCGGCGATCGGGTCGTACGGAATGCCCAGGTGGTCGGTGAAGTCCGCCGAGCAGACGTTCTGCAGCACGATGTTCTTGACGTTCGAAGCTGGCTTGAGGAACGCGTTGGTGTAGGGCGTGACCACGTCGTCGTACTTGGTCTGGATCACGGTGTAGTCGATGCCGGGCACCGTGTCGCCGCCGGCGTTGAGGTCGGTCAGGAACGCCGAACCGGTGGACTGCTCATTGCACGACGCGCACGCCAGGCCCACGAGGTCACGCACCGGCGGAATGGCCTGCAGCGTGCTGAGGAGGCCGTACAGGCTCGTGCCGTAGTTCGACGGCGACAGGCCGATGAGCTTGCCGATCTTCGAGGCGCCGCCGAGGTACTTGATCCAGTAGCGCGGGTTCATGCCGCCCTGGGAGTGCCCGACGACGTCGAGCTTCGCCGTCCCCGTGGCCGCGAGGACCTTGTCCCCGAACGCCGCGAGCTGCGCGGCCGTGTTCGCGACCGGGCCGACGGTCTGCAGGAAGCTGCCCGGCGAGCCGCCGAAGTTGCCGGCGAACACGCAGTAACCGTGGTCAGCGAGCACCTTCGAGAGGTTGGCCCAGTTCTCGTAGGCGTTGGCGGTGGTGCCGTTGGACAGCAAAACGGGGTTGGGGTGTTCGGCCGACGGCTCGCAGTTCCAGTCGTTGGCGCCGGGTGGGGCGATCGTCGGCTGCACCACGGAGTACAGCGCGGCCGAGATGATGTTCGGCTGGACCGGACCGGTCGGCTCCTTCACCGCCGCGTCCGCGGTGCCGGTACTCAGGGCGACTGCTCCCAGCGCCGCCACGAAAACCACCACCCGACGCCCGAACGCGCGCACACCCATCCGCTCCACCTCTCTGTGAACCGATGGTGACCCCAGTCACCTGATCAGTTAACGCGTCGCGAGAGGAACGGAAACTCCTCCGAGTGGGTTACTTGCCCGCGGCGTGGGCTTCGAGGAATTTCTTCAGGTGCGGGTACACGTCCGACGCGTGGGTGAGGCTGAGGAAGTGCGCGCCGCTCACGATCGTGACCAGCGGTTCGGCGTTGGGCAGCGCGGCCACGAGCGACTCGGCGCGAGCCATCGGATACTCGTTGTCGCCGCTGCCGTGCAGCACGAGCACCGGCACCTGGATCTCGCCCGCGCGTTCGAGCACACTGTCGCGGCTGACGAGCGTTTCCATGATCCGCTGGAACTTCTCCCCCGGGACCTCGAGCCACTTCGTTTTCCACGCGGACGCTTCGTAGTCGCCGAGGCAGAAGGTGGCAACGCCGTCGACCAGCGGCTCCGGCCCGGCTTCGAGCCAGGCGGCGATCAGATGCCGGTAGACCGTGGCGGTGCCTTCGGCTTCCTTCTCTGCGGACGTGCCGAGCACGGCCAATGCGGTCACGCGCTCGGGCTGGAGCAAAGCCATCCGCAGGGCGATGAACCCGCCCTGGCTCGTGCCGATCACGGCGGCCCGCTCGATGCCGAGGTGGTCCAGCACGCCGAAGGCGTCGCGGGCGACGTCCCAGTAGTCGAAGTCCGCGTCGGCCGGAGTGCCGCCGTGGCCGCGTTCGTCGATCGCGATGAGCCGGTAGTCCGCGCCGAAGGACTGGACCTGTGGCTCCCACATGTCGATGTCCATCAGGAAGCTGTGCAGCAGCACGACAGCGGGGCCATCACCGCCGTAGTCGACGAAATGCACCTGCTGCCCACCGTTGACAGTCACCGTCGCCATCCGACACCTCCGCGTTGGGGATCAGCATGGCACATGTCTCACATGCACCCGGATCGGGCAAGAGGCAGGGAAATCCTCACCCGAATGCCCGACGGTGCCGTGGTTTCGCCGGTGCCGCGCGGGTCAGTTCACGGCGGTGTGCGCGGCGAGGAAACCCTTCAGGTGCGGGTTGACGTCGGCGGCGTGGGTGAGGCTGAGGAAGTGCGCGCCGTCCGCGATCGTGACCAGCGGTTTCGCGTTCGGCAGGCCGTTGACGAGCTCCTCCGCCTTCTCGATGGGGTAGGCGCGGTCCGCCGTGCCGTGCAGGACCAGCACGGGGGTCTGGATCTCGCCGAGGCGGTCGAGGAGGCTGTCGCGGCCGGCGAGGACACCGATCAGCAGGCCGGCTTGCTCGCCCTGGTAGTGCTCGCACCACTTGGCCTTCCACGCCGCGGCGTCGAAGCTGTCGCCGAAGCAGATGGCGGCGACGCCGTCGATCACGCCGTCGGGGCCGTTCTGCGCCCACACGTCGCCGAGCTGCCGGTAGACGGCGGCGACCTCGTCGGGCTCGGCGTCGGCCGACGTGCCGAGCACGGCCAGCGCGGTCAGGCGCTCGGGGGCGAGCAGCGCCATGCGCAGGCCGACGAACCCGCCCTGGCTGGTGCCGATCACCGCGGCGCGGTCGAAGCCGAGGTGGTCGAGCACCGCGAGCGCGTCGCGGGCGACGTCCCAGTAGTCGAAGGGCCCGTCGGCCGGGGTCTCGCCGTGGCCGCGTTCGTCGATCGCGATCAGCCGGTGGTCCCCGCGGAACGCCTCGACCTGCGGGAGCCACATGTCGACGTCCATCAGGAAACTGTGCAGCAGGACGACGGCCGGGCCGTCGCCACCGTGGTCGACGTAGTGGACCTGTTGCCCACCGTTCACGGTCACCGTGGCCACACCGCACCTCCGCATTGAGACAGTCAGACGTTTTGTCTCACGTTCAGGGTGTTTTGGCAAGCGGACTCGGCCATACTGCGCGGATGACCGGCCCTCCCTCCACCGACGACGTCGTCCGCGCGGCGACCGAGGCGTACCTGCGCGGCCGGACGATCGACATGTCGGCACTCGCGACCGAGCTCGGCTTGAGCCGCGCGACGCTGTACCGCCGCGTCGGCAACCACGAGCAGCTGCTCGGGCGCGTGCTCGCCGACAGCACCGAACGGACCTACCTCGCGATCGAGGCCGGCGTGACCGGTCCCCCGGGACTCGCGCGGACGCTGGTGGTGGTCGAGCGGTTCATGCGCACCGTCGTCACGCTCGCGCCGCTGAAGGACCTAGCCCGGCGCGACCCCGTGCTGTTCGCGAAGGTGATCATGTCACCCGGCGAGGTCGAGTCCCGGGCGGCGCGCCTGTTCACCGAGTTGCTCGACCGCAACGGCCTGCGCTTCGACGCGCCGACGGCGGCCGTCGCGCAGGCGGTGATCCGCATCGGCGACTCGTTCATGTACTCCCAGCTTCTCGGGGGCGAGCCGCGGCTCGACGACGCCGTACAGGTCATCGGGCTGCTGCTCGCCACCGCGAAGTAACTCGCCGTGGCTCAGTGCTCAGCGCCGGCGCAGGCGCTTGTCGAGGATCGCCGGCGTGGGGTTGATGTAGAAGTCACCCGCGTGCACGTCGACCCCCGGCGGCACGATCTCGTCGATGCGGTCCAGCACGTCGTCGCTCAGCTCCACGTCGGCGCCGGCCAGCAGGTCGGTGAGGTGCTCGGGCCTGCGCGGGCCGATCAGCACCGACGTCACCGCCGGATGAGCACGCACGAACGCGATCGCCAGGTGCGGCACGGAGATTCCCGTGTCGGCGGCGAGCTTGGTCAGCTCCGCGACGGCGTCGGCCTTCGCCTGGACGCCCGGCCGCGAGAGGTCGAACATCTGCGCGCCGCGGCCGGCGTTGCGATGCCCGGCCGTCGGGTCGGCGCGGCCGGAGAGCCAGCCGGAGTTGAGCGGGCCGAACGTCAGCACGCCCATGCCGTAGCGCTGAGCCGTTGGCAGCACGCGCTGCTCGACGCCGCGCGCGAGGATCGAGTACGGCGGCTGCTCGGTGCGGAAGCGGTGGTGGCCGCGGCGTTCGGCCGTCCACTGCGCTTCCACGGTCTCCTCCGGTGAGAAGAACGAGCTGCCGATCGCCCGCACCTTGCCCTCCCGCACGAGGTCCGACAGCGCGCCGAGCGTCTCGTCGATGTCGGTGTCCGGGTCGGGCCGGTGCAGTTGGTAGAGGTCCACGTAGTCGGTGCCGAGGCGGCGCAGGCTGTTCTCCAGCGCCCGCTTGACCCAGCGCGGCGAGCCGCCACGCTGGTTCGGGTCCTCACCCATGGGGAGGCCGAACTTGGTCGCCAGCACCACGCCCTCGCGCCGGCCCGCGAGCGCCTTGCCGACGATCTCCTCCGACTCCCCGGTCGAGTAGACGTCGGCCGTGTCGAGGAAGTTGATGCCGGCGTCGATCGCCGCGTGGATCATGCGCACGGACTCGTCGTGGTCGGTGTTGCCCACGGCGCCGAACATCATCGTGCCGAGGGCGTATTCGCTCACGGAGATGCCGGTGCCGCCGAGAATGCGTCGTTTCATGCTTCCCACGTAACCACCGTTCGGACCCGAGGTGAGAAGACTCCCTCAACCGGGGGTCCAGCAGACCCCCCTCTCGGGGCGGCGATCGGCCTTACGCTGGGTCGCATGAGTGAGCAACTCCGGGACTTCCTGCGCTCGCGCCGAGCGAAGATCACCCCCGCCGACGCGGGCCTCACCCCGCACCCCGGCCCCCGGCGCGTGCCCGGCCTCCGCCGCGAGGAGGTCGCGCAGCTCGCGGGGGTGAGCGTGGATTACTACGTCCGCCTCGAACGCGGCCGCAACCTCAACGTCTCCGAGTCCGTCCTCGACGCCATTTCCCGAGCCCTGCAGCTCAACGACCTCGAGCGCACCCATCTGTTCACCCTCGCCAAGCCCACACGCTCACGGCCGCGGCCCCTGCCGCCCCAGCGCGTGCGCCCGGGCCTGCAGCTCGTGCTCGACAGCCTCCACCACGTGCCGGCCATCGTGCTCGGCCGCCGCATGGACGTACTCGCCGCCAACCGCCTCGCCAACGCCCTCTACACCGACTTCGACGCCCTCCCTCCTCGCTCCCGCAACATGGCCCGCCTCATCTTTCTCGACGACACCGTCCGCGGCCTCTACACCGACTGGGAAGGCGCCGCCCGTGGCGTCGTCGCCACCCTCCACCTGTATGCCGGCCGCCACCCCCATGACCCGGCGCTCGCGGAACTCATCGGCGAACTCTCCCTGCGCGACCAGGACTTCCGCCGCTGGTGGGCCGACCACGACGTCTTCGAACGCACCCACGGCGTCAAGCACTACCACCACCCGCTCGTCGGCGAGCTGACGCTGGGCTACGAAGCCATGACCCCCGTCGACGACCCCGAACAAACCCTTGGCATCACGACCGTCGAGCCGGGCTCTCCTTCCGAAGAACGCCTGCGCCTCCTGGCGAGCTGGACGTCACCGGCCACAGTGGACGGTTAGCCTTCCTCGAGTGCTCGACCTTGAACCCCTCCTCTCCCAGCGTTGTGACAAGACGCGCCCGCAACGCCTCCCGCACCTCGGCGTCATCGGGATCGAGCACCTGACCCCGCTCCCGCAACGCCCTCTCCGCTTCCGCCAGCAACCGGACTGCCCGCGCGGCGTCTCCGTCCTTCTCCGCCAGCACGGCACTCGCGAGTTCGCCGTACGGCACCAGGTCACCGACGCCGTGCTCCCTCGCGTACCGCCGAACTCCCTCGAACAACTCCCGAGCCCGCCCGACGTCGCCGGACTCCAGCTCGACGTATCCGAGGTTCAGCCGCTCCCAGACCACGAGATCAGCCAGTCCCGCCTCCTCCCGCAATGCGACGCTCTCCAAGAACAGACTTCGCGCGGCTTCGAGGTCGCCCCGCATCCGTGCCACAGCGGCCAGCACGTGCACCGGCCCTCGCCGCAGCGCGCGGTCGGCCTGCCCGGCCGCCACCTCGAACGCCTTCGTGGCCAGCTCTTGACACCCGGTCAGATCCCCACGTCGCACCGCCACCCGGGCCAACATGCACAGCGCGTCGACCTCACCCGCGGCGTCGCCGGCTCCACGCGCCCGCTCCAGCTCGCGCTGGCTCAGACCCTCGACCACCTCCGTCTCACCCCGCCGAAACGCGGCGAACGCCTCCTCCGCGAACCCCATCCGACTCCCTTCCACAGCAAGTCCATCCAGTGCTCCTCGCGCAGCACGGTGCTCCATCAGCACCACTGTCACCCAGAGTGCCTCAAACGGCGCTGCGCGTCAAGCACTACACTGCTCCTCGTGCAGGATCACCCGGAACCACCGCGCGAAGCACCCGGCGACGCCATCGGCGCCCAAGCCGAGCGCACCTTCGCCCTGAACATGCGCGCGCTGCGAGAAGAACTGGGCGTCTCCCAGGCGGGCCTCGCGAAGAAGCTGGAACGAGTAGGAATCCAGCTCGACAGCACAGCCATCACCCGCATCGAAAAGCACGCCGACGGCACCACCGGGCGGACAATTCGCCTCAGTGAAGCCGTCGCCATAGCGAAAGTCCTCAACACTTCGCTCGCGAACATGGTCCTGCCCGCGCGCTCGAGCCTGTTCGAACAACTGTCGCACGCGACAGAAGAACTGGAATCGGCAACCGACGCCGCCGACACAGCCAATCGCCATCGCGACGACGCCGAGGAAAAAGTCCGCACGCTGCAGAGCCGCTTCGTCGAACGCGAAGTCCCCAGCCTGCAAGAGATCCTGCGTTACACCGCGCGAGACCTGCACCGCCTGGCCGGCACCTGGAGCGAGCAGCGGGAATCGTTCAAACAACAGCGGATCAACCTGGCGAAGAACGCCGACACGACCGATCCCGAAACCGAGTCAAGGCTGCTGCAACTCGAAGAAAAAGAACTGATCTGCCTCGACGTCCTCTACCGCATCGAAGACGCCGCCAAGATCCGCGCCGGGTGGCGACGGCAATAAAAAAGCCCGCGCACCCGGAAAAGGTGCGCGGGCCGAGCAACAAGAACCTCAGCCCTTGAGCAGAGCCCGAGCCATCACCATGCGCTGGATCTGGTTGGTGCCTTCGTAGATCTGCGTGATCTTCGCGTCGCGCATCATGCGCTCGACCGGGAAGTCACGGGTGTAGCCGGCGCCGCCGAAGAGCTGGACGGCGTCGGTGGTCACCGACATCGCGATGTCGGACGCGTAGGCCTTCGCGGCGGACGCCATGAAGCCCGCGCGCTTGTCGCCGCGTTCGGAGGCGGCGGCGGAGGCGTAGACGAGGTGGCGGGCGGCCTCGATCTTCGTGCCCATGTCGGCGAGCATGAACTGCACGCCCTGGAAATCGCCGATCGCCTTGCCGAACTGCTTGCGGTCCTTGACGTACGCGATCGCGGCGTCCAGAGCACCCTGCGCGATGCCAAGCGCCTGCGCGCCGATGGTCGGGCGCGTGTGGTCGAGCGTCTTCAGCGCGGTCTTGAGGCCCGTGCCCGGTTCGCCGATGATGCGCTCGGCCGGGATCGTGCAGTTCTCGAAGTAGATCTCGCGCGTCGGCGAGCCCTTGATGCCGAGCTTGCGCTCCTTCGGCCCCACAGAGAAGCCCGGGTCGTCCTTGTGCACGACGAACGCGGAAATGCCGTTGGACTTCTTCTCCGCGTCCGGATCGGTCACGACCATCACCGTGTACCACGAAGATTCACCCGCGTTGGTGATCCACGCCTTGGTGCCGTTGAGCACCCAGTGATCACCGTCGAGCTTCGCCCGTGCGCGCATCGACGCGGTGTCCGAGCCGGCTTCGCGCTCCGACAGCGCGTACGACGCCATCGCCTCGCCCCGCGCGATCGAGGGCAGCACGATCTTCTTCAGCTCTTCCGAAGCCGACAGGATGATCGGCTGCGTGCCGAGCTTGTTCACCGCCGGGATCAGCGACGCCGACGCGTCGACCCGAGCGACCTCCTCGATCACGATGCAGGCGCCCACGGCGTCGGCACCCTGGCCGTCGTACTCCTCGCCGATGTGCACGGCGTTGAAGCCCGACTTGGTCAGCGCCTGCAGCGCCTCGGTCGGGAACCGCTCGTTCTCGTCGACCTCGGCCGCGTACGGCGCGATCTCCTTCTCGGCCAGAGCCCGGACCGCGGCCCGCAGCTCCTCGTGCTCCTCGGCAAGCTGGTACAGGCCCTCGGCCACTTCCGTCACCTTCTCTGCAGCAATGGGGAGAGTTTTGTCGATGTTAGCGCTCGTTCACGCAGGGCGCGCCGCTCGTTCTTGTGTCCTTGGCCGCACTCTTCGTAAGGTCGGGTGATGGCCATCACCGCGTCGACGCCGCCGCCCGGATTGCCCGCTTCACTCACCTACCCCGAGGTTCCGGTGGGTTCGATACTCGCCGGCGCCGCCGCCCGCTTCGGTGATCGCACCGCGTTCGCCATGGGCGACGACAGCCTCACCTTCACCGAAACGTACGCAGGCGCGTGCAAGTTCGCCAACGCCCTGCTCGCGCGCGGCATCGGCCACGGCGACGTGGTCGCGATCCACCTGCCCAACTGCCTCGCCTATCCGGTCGCCTACTACGGCACCCTGCTGGCCGGCGCCACCTTCAGCCCGACGAACCCGCTGCTCCCGCCCGACGACCTGGCCTTCCAGCTCACCGACTGCGAGGCCGCCGCGGTGGTCACATTCGGGCCGGTCGCGGGCACCGTCGCGGCCGTCGCGGACCGGATCCCGGCCCGGCTGACGATCGTGGTCGCGCCGAGTGCGCCGGCTTGGTCCGACGCCGTCGTCGAGTTCAAGCAGTTCTTCGCCGAAGCGCCGGCCACCCGGCCCGATGTGGCCATCGACGTCCACCACGACCTCGCCCACCTCGCCTACACCGGCGGCACGACCGGCCGGTCGAAGGGCGTGGAGCTCACGCACCGCAACATCGTGGCGAACACGCTGCAGAGTGCGTGCTGGAGCAGTGGTTCCATCCCGGCGCTGGACACGCATGGCGACGTGGTCCTCGACCAGATCGGCAGCGAGGACGAGTGGGTCGGACGCCTCGGCACCGGCGTCGCGATCAACCTGACGCCGTGGTTCCACGCGATGGGCGTGATCGCCGGACTCAACGCCGCGCTGCTCAGCGGTTCCCAGACCGTGCTGCACGCGCGCTTCGACCCGGCCGCGTACGTCGCCGACGCCGAACGCCTGCGCGTGACGTCCCTCGGCGGCGCGCCCGCGCTGTTCGCCGCGCTGCTGGCGACGCCCGCGTTCCACACGGCCGACCTGTCGTCCGTGCGCAGCATCGGCTCCGGCGCGGCGCCGATGAACCACGAGATGATCCGCGCGCTCCACGAGCGCTTCCCCGGCGTCGTGATCGCCGAGGGCTACGGCCTGACCGAGATGACGATGGGCGCGGTGATCTCGCCGTCGTACCGCTCCGGCGTGCGCAAGGTGGGCTCCGTCGGCGGCCCGATCTTCGACACGGAGGTGAAGATCGTCGGCCTCGACGAGACCCCGCTGCCCGCCGGCACCGAAGGCGAGGTGTGCCTGCGCGGGCCACAGATGATGCGCGGCTACCGCAACCGGCCGGACGAAACGGCCGCGGCGCTCGTCGACGGCTGGCTGCACACCGGCGACATCGGCGTGCTCGACGAAGACGGCTATCTGTCCATTGTGGACCGAAAGAAGGACATGCTGCTGTACAAGGGATATAACGTCTTCCCGCGCGAGCTGGAGGAGCTGCTCATCGCACTGCCCGGCGTCGCGACGGCCGCCGTGGTCGGCCGCCCGCAGGCCGACGTCGGCGAGCTGCCCGTCGCGTTCGTCGTGGGGCAGCCGGATGCGGACCTGAACGCCGAGGGGCTGATCGCCGCGGTGAACGAGAAGGTGGTGCCGTACAAGCGGATCCGGGAGCTGTACTTCGTCGACGAGATCCCGGTGTCGGCGGCGGGGAAGGTGCTGAAGCGGGAGCTTCGGAAGCAGCTGCCCTGACCTACTGGCCGGCCTTCTCGCGCAGCGCCGCGTCCTTCTCCAGCACCAGCGTCTCCAGACTCGACTGGAATTCCGCCAGCTTCGACTGCAGCTGCAGGTCAGAAGCCGCCAGGATGCGCACGGCGAGCAGGCCGGCGTTGCGCGCGCCGCCGACGGAGACCGTGGCGACGGGGATACCGGCGGGCATCTGGACGATGGAGAGCAGCGAATCGAGGCCGTCGAGGTACTTCAGCGGGACCGGGACGCCGATGACGGGCAGCACGGTGGCGGAGGCGACCATGCCGGGCAGGTGGGCGGCACCGCCGGCGCCGGCGATGATGGCGCGCAGGCCGCGGGAGGCGGCGGACGTGGCGTAGTCCAGCATGCGCTGCGGCGTGCGGTGGGCGGAGTAGACGCCGACCTCGTACTCCACGCCGAACTCCGCCAGGGCCTGGCCGGCGGCCTCCATGACGGGCCAGTCGGAGTCGCTGCCCATGATCACGCCCACCTGCGGCGCCATATGTGTTCCCTTCAGTGGATCTCGTAGCCGTCGAGCCAGACGGCGTGGGACAGCCAGTGGGCCGACAGCAGCGCGCGGTTGCGCAGGTCGTCCATGTCGTCGCCGACGAAGTTGACGTGGCCGAGCTTGCGGCCGGGACGGTCCTGCTTGCCGTAGAGGTGGATCTTCACCTCGGGGTAGCGCGCGAACAGGTGGTGCACGCGCTCGTCCGGGCTCATCTGCGGCTCGACGTCGGCGCCGAGCACGTTGGCCATCACGCACGCGGGCGCGACGAGGTCGGTGCGGCCCAGCGGGTAGTCGAGCACGCCGCGCAGGTGCTGCTCGAACTGCGACGTGCGCGCACCGTCCATCGTCCAGTGGCCGGAGTTGTGGGGGCGCATGGCCAGCTCGTTCACGAGCAGGCCCTTCTCCGTCTCGAACAGCTCGACGGCCAGCAGCCCCGTGACGTCCAGCATCGACGCGATGCGCAACGCGAGGTCCTGCGCTTCGTGCACGCGCTCCTCGGACAGGCCGGGCGCGGGGGCGAGGACCTCGGTGTTGATGCCGCCGGTCTGCACCGTCTCGACCACCGGGTACGCGGCTCCCTGGCCGAACGGCGAGCGGGCGACCAGCGCCGCCAGCTCGCGCTTCATCTCGACCTTCTCCTCGACCAGCAGTGCCGTGCTCGCGTCGAGCAGCCGCGGCACCACCTCGCGCGCGTGCCGCGCCGTGTCGAGCATCCAGACGCCGCGGCCGTCGTACCCGCCGCGGGCGGCCTTGAGGACCACCGGCCACCGGTGTGCCGCCCCGAACGCGATCACGTCGTCCACAGTGGACACTTCGGCGAAGTCCGGCCCCGGCACGTCCATCCCGGCCATCATCTCGCGCATCACGAGCTTGTTCTGCGCGAACCCGAGCGCCGAGGGCGCCGGCCGCACCACGACGCCCTCCATCACGAGCGTCAGCAGGTGCTCACCAGGCACGTGCTCGTGGTCGAACGTGAGCACATCGACACCCTGCGCGAACTTCCGCAGCGCCTCGAGGTCCGTGTGGTGCCCGATGACGACATCGGACGCCACGAGCGCGGCCGAATCGTCCGCGCTCGCCGACAGGACCCTCAGCGACTGACCGAGGGAGATCGCCGCCTGGTGCGTCATGCGGGCCAGTTGCCCGCCACCCACCATGCCCACCACGGGAAGACCGGTTCGTTTGTCCATAGCGCCGCTCAGGTTACTTGGCGAGACCTGGCGGAGCTGCGGGTACCGGCTCAGTGAGCCACGCCACCAGCACCCGCACCCAGCCGCGCGCGTCCGTTCCGCTCCCCGGCCGCCGCCTTGGTGCGCGCGGCCAGGTGCTTCACGACGTACTCGGCATCGCGGCCGGCGCCGCCCACGAGCATGGACGAAAACGCCCACTGGAACGACAGCCCCACGAAGTACAGGCCCGGTGCCGTGGTCGCCACGCCGCGCTCCTCACGCGGCCAGCCGGAGTCGTCCGTGACGGGCGGGTCGATCCAGGAGAAGTCCTGGCGGAACCCGGTGCACCACACGATGTTGGCGACGTCGAGCGCTCGGCCGTCGCCGAGGACCGGCACCCCGCCGCGGACGCCGGTCGTGCGGTCGGCGACGAGTTCGACGCCCTCGCGGGTCAGGTCGGCGCGCTTCACCCGGATCAACGGTCCGCCGTGCGCCCGGATCTCGAGCCGCAGCCCACGGCCCAGCGGCGTCCGCAGGGTCAGCACGTGTTTGGCCGCGAAGAACAGCACCGGGAAGATGACCCTGGCCGGGCGCCGGTTGATGTCGAACGGGAACTCGCCGCGGATCGGCCCGCTGAGCACCGTCGGATGACCCGCCCGAGCGGCCTCGTACGCGATGTCGCCGCCCGAGTGCGAAGCGCCGACGACCAGCACCGGCCCGGGCTTCAGCTGCGCCGGGTTGCGGTACTCGCTGGAGTGCAGCTGCCGGATCCCGGGGTCGAGCCCGCCGGCGAACTCCGGGACCCGCGGCGCACGGCCGAACGTACCGGTCGCGACCACCACGTTGTCGCAGGTGAACGTCGTGGTCCCGGTGCTGACCTCGTAACCGGCCTCGGTTCGCCTCACGCTCGCCACGCGCTGCCCACCCCTCACGGGCAGCGAGAACCGGCGAGCGTAGGTCTCGAGGTAGTCCGCCATCTCGTCCTTGGTCGGGTAGTGCATCGGCGGGCCCGGGTAGGCCATGCCGGGCAGCCCTGCCGCCAGGGCCGGGGTGAACAACCGCAGCGTGTCCCAGTGGCAGCGCCAGTTGTCCCCGATCCGGTCGTTGCCGTCGAGGACCACGAAGTCGCGACCCCGCCGCGCGAGGTAGTGGCCGGCCGACAGGCCCGCTTGCCCCGCCCCGATGATCACGGTCTCGGTGCGCTCGTGCTCGTTCATCAGTGATACCTCCTGACCAGCACGTTAGGAGCCGCCCGCGCGGTCGGCATCGAACAGCCGTACCACTTCGGTCCGGGGCGGGATGGTCCGTCCGTACCACGGGTCAGATGAGGTGGTGCTGCACCGCGTGGGTGGCCGCGGCGGCGCGCGAGGGCACGCCGAGCTTCGCGAACACGTTCTGCAGGTGCCGGCGCACGGTGTGTTCGCTGATCACCAGCCGCGCCGCGATCTGCCGGTTCGACAGTCCCTCGGCCACCAGCGCCAGCACCTGCAGTTCCCGCTCGGTCAGCGAGGTCGGCGGGGCCGGCGAAACGCTGGTGCCGGCACCGAGCCGGTGCAGGACCTCGTGCGCGGTGGCGAAGTCCACCTCAGCCGCGTCGTCGTCGCCCGTCAGCTGCCGGGCCCGGCCGATGAGCAGGCGCGAGCGGGCTCCGTCGTAGGGCGCGTCCAGCTCGGCCCACCCCTCGCACGCGGCGCGCAGCTCGGCCAGCGCGGCCGAGGGATCGCCCTCCGCCAGCAGGACCGAGCCCCGCGCGTGCGCGGCCGTCGCCCGCAGCAGCGGCATCCCGATCTCGGCGGCGATCGCCGTCAGCTCGTCGGCCGCGCCGCGGGCGGCACCCGGTTCTCCGGCGGCCAGCACGATCTCCACCTGCGCCGCGAGCATCCGGGCGCGCACGAGGTGATCGTCCGCCGCCTCGGCCACGGCGTGGCCGATCGCCGAGACCGCCGCCGCCGTCCGGCCCTGGGCCAGGCGCAGCAACGCGCAGCCGGGCTGGGTGGGATGGCCGTACTCGCCGGCTTTCCGGTAACCGTCGTCGGCCGCGGCGAGCTCGCCACGCAGCCGCCGCAGCTCGGCCTCCTGGTACAGCGCCATGCCGAGCGCCGGCTGACGGCGCAGGCCGGAGAGCCGTTCACCGGCGCGGCGGGCCTCCACCAAGGCTTCCGGCCACGCACCGAGAGCCTGCAGCACCTGCGAACGGTGCACCAGGCACTGGCCCCGGAACAGCACCAGGTCCGGCTGCGCCGCGCACCACGCACTCAGCGACGCCGTCCACTCCTGTGCCCGGATGGCGTCGAAAACCTCGTGGCAGCCTTCGATCGCGCTGCAGTAGACCACTCCGGCGGGGATCGGCGACACCTCGCCCGAGGTCACCGAGACCATCGCCTCGTCGAGCAGGGCCAGTCCTTCGGCGGTGCGGTGCAGCTTGATCAGAGCCCGGCCCTGCGCGTGCCGGCCCAGCGCCAGCAGGTCCGTGTCGCCGAAGCGGGAAGCGATCTGCACGGCGGCGGTGAACGCGTCGTGCGCGCCCCGGGTGTCACCGCCCTGGATGCGTTGGAGGCCGACCGGGACGAGGAGGTAACCCCGTTCGACGCAGTCCAGCCCGTGCTCGTCGAGCAGCCGCCGCGCCCGCGCCAGCCAGCCGTTCGCCCGCGCCGGCTCACCCCGCAGCAGCAGTGGCAGGGCCAGGAAAAAGGCGCATCGGGCAGCCTCGGCCAGCCCACCATCCCGCACATACTCGAGATACGCGCGCTCCCGCGATTCGAAACTTTCGTCGTCGTGCCCGAGCAGATAAGCCGCCGTCGAAAGACGCACGAGATCTTCCGCGGTGAGCGACGCACGGCCTCCGGTGAGCCGTGTGTACACCTCCCGCCACGCCTGTCCGGCGAAGGCCCGCTCGGCCGTCTCGCCGTTCACCACCGCCATGCACCTCCCGGCAGTCGTTCCACTGTACGACGCGGATTCGACGCTGGGGAGCGGCGACGCTATTTCGCGAGCCTCGCCACCGGAGCCCTCAGCCGCAGCTCACGCACCGCCAGGCCGACGATCGTGCAAGCCGCCGCAACGACGTAGGCGTTGCCGAGGATCGACCAGCCCAGGCCCCACGTGAACTCGACGTCGGCGCCGTTCGGGACGAGCATGACGACTTCCGAGGCGAACAGGGCGGTGGCCGCGAGGGCCCACCAGCGGCGGCCAGTGGTGACGAGCAGGGCGATCAGCGGCACGGCCCACACCCAGTGGTGCGACCAGGAAACGGGCGAAAGCAGCAGCCCGTAAAACGCCGTCACCAGCAGGGCGGCCTTCGGTTCGCCGCGGCGGTGCAGCCGGATCACGAGCCACACGGCGGGCACGGCGAGCACCGCGCCGACGGCGACGGCCACCGTGAGCGACCACGGGGCGAGGGCCGAGGCGCGGTTGACGAGGCCGTTGAGCGACTGGTTGAAGATCCACGTGACCGAGCCGACGCGGCTGGGGTCGGTGGCGGACTTCGTCCAGAAGAACCACGCGTCGTGCGGGATGACGGCGAACATGACGGCCTCGAGGCCGACGAAGGTGATAAGGGCGCGCAGGCCGTCTTTCCGACGGCCGGTGAAGAACAGGTGCGGCACGAAGATCAGGGGCGTCAGCTTGACGGCCGCGGCGACGCCGATCAGCACGCCCGCCCAGCGTGAGCCACGCAGCGAAAGCACCAGGACGTCGACAACCACGAACGCCATCAGGATCAGGTTGATCTGGCCCAGGAACAGCGTTTTCCACACCGGTTCCAGAGCCAGGGCCAACGCGGTGCCGCCGAGGAGCCACCAGCGCGAGGGATGCGCGACGACCGCGATCACCACGGTCAGTGACACCACCGACAACACCGTCACCACGCCCCACACCAGCCCGGCCGGCACGAGCGCGAGCGGGAGGAACAGCGCGGCCGCGGCGGGGGTGTAGGTGAAGGGCAGCCGGACCCAGTCGGGCAGGGTCGTGAGATCGCCGGTGGTGTAGAGCGGCTCGCCCTTGAGCAGGGTCAGCGCACCGGCGCGGTAGACGGCGCTGTCGGCGCCGAGGTGGCGGTGGGTGAGCCAGACGACGACTCCGAGGACAAGCGCGAGGAACGGCAGCGCCGGCAGGCGCGGATCAGTGAGCCGGCGTGGCGTCGGCACGGTCCGCGGCCTCCCCTGAACCCGAACCCGAGCCAGAACCGGAATCCGGCCCCGAATCCGGACCTGGGCCCGAACCGCGATTACGCGCCCGCCGCTGCAGCCCCCACCGCAGGATCAAGGCAACCCCCAGCACCACCGGCATCAGGATGTACGCGTCACCGAGGACGTTCTGCCACACCTTCCAGTGCAGCTCGACGTTGCGGCCGTTCGGCAGGATCAGCAGCACGCAGCTGACGAACACGAACGCCACCAGCCCCGTGCCCAGCCAGCGTTTCCACGCCGTGGCGGGCGTCGTCTTCGGCAGGCGCGACACGAGCAGCACGATCAGCGGCGCCACCCACACCCAATGGTGCGACCACGAGATCGGCGACATCAGCAGCGTCCAGAACGCCGTGACGAGCAGCGCGGCCAGCGCCTGGCCCTTGCGGTGGAAGCGGATCAGCAGCCACAGCGCCGGGATCGCCAGCAGCAGCCCGACGCCCATCGCCGCCTTCGACGCCCACGGCGCGAGGTCGGTGGCGCGGTTCATCAGCCCGTTGAGGGACTGGTTGCCCGCCCAGTGCACCGGCCCGATGCGGCTGGTGTCGGGCAGCGTCGAGGTCCAGTAGCGCCACGCGTCGTGGGAGTTGATCAGGAACATCAGGCCCTGCAGGAGCACGAACGTCGCGAGCCCGCGCAAGGCGTCCTTGCGGCGGCCGGTGATGAACAGGTGCCCCAGGAACACCAGTGGCGTCAGCTTGATCGCGGCCGCGACGCCCACCAGCACGCCGCCCCACCGGCTGCCGCGCGCGCCGAGGACGAGCATGTCCAGCAGGATCATGGCCATCAGGATCAGGTTGATCTGGCCCAGGAAGATCGTGCGCCACACCGGTTCCAGGCCGAGGAAGACCACGAAGAACACGATCGTCGACCGCGCGGGCGAGGCCCACCACCGCGGCCCGTCCTCCTCCGGCCGCGGCAGCGCGCCGATCGAGATCCGCACGGACAGCGTGAGCGCGCCCAGCGAGACGGCCGTCAGGAACCCCCACGCCACCTGCGTCGGCACGAGCGCCAGCGGCACGAAGAACAACGCGGCCGTCGGCGGGTAGGTGAACGGCAGCAGTGCCCACCACGGTTCGGTGGACAGCGTGTTGGTGTCGTAGAGCGAGTCCCCGTGCAGCAGGGTGAGCGCGCCGCCGCGGTAGACCGCGCTGTCGACGCCCAGCCCCCACTCGTGCGTCCAGCCCCAGATCCCGACACCGATCGCGACCAGCGGGATCACCGACAAGATCAGGATCGACCGCGGCCGCATCGACAGCCTGGCGAGTGACTTGCGCAGGGCCAGGCGAGGCTGAGCAGCGCTCGCCGGAACTTCGCCGTCGACGGCGGAGGGTACGGTCCTGGTCACCACACCAGGAAATCATGAACGCGCGGGAGCAGGCCCGATGGGTCGGGCCGCGGCCGAGTGTCAGCCCCGGGCGAGGTCCGCCAGCAAATTGCACGCACCGTCGTGCGAAGCAGGCAGGCGAACCGCCGAGACGCGCGGCCGGTTGACCTCCCGAAGCTGCGCGTCAATCGACAGCCGGTCGTTCAGCGCCCGGCGCAAAGCCACTCCCCGCGAAGCCAGCCGGCCGTCCCGGCGGCACAGCACCGCGACCACCGACGGCCCCAACGTCGCGTGGCTCTCGCCGGTGTCGAAAACCGCGCGCATCGCGTCGGCCACCAAGATCATCCCCGTCAGCCGGGGCCAGCCGGACACCGTGGTCAGGTCCATCGCCACCACCAGCAGCACGTGCTCGTCGGCCGCACTCGCCCGGTAGACCTCCGCCAGCCGCGTTCGCAGATACGCCGCGGAAGGCAACCCGGTCAACGGATCGGTCACCTCGGTGTGCACGAGCTGATCGGTCGCCACGTCCGCCCACGCCAGCGCGGTCACGCGCAGTAACCGCGCGGGTGTCGCGTCGACGTCCGGTGAGACGAAGCCGTCGACCGCGTCCGGGTCGGCGAGCACCGCGTGCAGCGCGGCCAGGTCGGACAGCGTCTCCGCGAGGTTCGCGCCCGCGGCGGCCCGGGCTCGGCCGAGGCCGGCCAGCGCCGTCTCGGCGCCCGTCGCGCCGTGGCGGACCACGGCGGCGCACACGGCGTCCACTTCGGGCAGTGCCCAGTCGCTGGGGAAGCGCCACCCCGCGGCGAGACTGGCGGTGCGCCATCTGGCCCGCAGGGCGCGCAGGTTCCGATCCCGGTCGAACCGGGCGCGGGACTCCTGCTCGCCGGCGGGACCGGACAGTGCCCCGGTCGCCGGTACATCCACTGGCCACCGCTCCTTCCCGGTCGATGTCGATCTTGTCCTGCTCCACTCAGGGGACGTGACACCGCCGTCCGCGTGACGGCGTTCCGGGGTCTTTTTCGCAGGACGGCCGCAGCGACACACCCCAGACCCGGGTGAACTTGTTGCGCCGACGGAGTCAACACACCGACCACGAGGTGACGCGTATCGCCGCGTCCGTCACACTTGTGCTCGCGTTACAGAGGTAGATCGTGGCTGGCCAGGCCGCGTGCGCCAGATGAAGGAGCCCCGTGTCCACCGTTCCCGCCGATCTGTCCGGTAAGAGCGACGCCGAGCTGATCGCCGAGGTCCGCTCCGGGAACATCGCCAGCTACGGGCCCCTTTACGAACGCCACAGCGGCGCCGCCCACAACCTCGCCCGCCAGCTCGCGCGTTCGAGTTCCGAAGCCGACGACCTCGTGTCCGAAGCCTTCTCGAAGGTCCTCGAGACGCTGCGCGGCGGCAAAGGTCCGGACACCGCGTTCCGCGCGTACCTCCTCACCGCGCTGCGCCACACCGCGTACGACAAGACCCGCCGCGACCGCCGCGTCGACCTCAACGAGGACATGAGCGACGCCGGCGGGGCTGTCGGCGAGGCGCTCACCGTCCCGTTCTCCGACACCGCCGTGGCCGGGCTCGAGCGCACGCTGGCAGCGAAAGCGTTCGCGCGGCTGCCGGAACGCTGGCAGGCCGTGCTCTGGCACACCGAGATCGAGCAGCAGAGCCCCGCCGAGGTCGCGCCGCTGCTGGGTCTGACCGCGAACGGCGTGTCGGCGCTCGCCTACCGCGCCCGAGAGGGCCTGCGCCAGGCGTACCTGCAGGTCCACCTGCAGGAAACCGCCGCCGAACGCTGCCACGCCACGGCCGAGCGGCTCGGCGCGTGGACGCGCGACGGGCTGTCCAAACGCGAACGCTCCCAAGTGGAGAACCACCTCGACGAGTGCGAGGACTGCCGCGGACTGGCCGCCGAACTGGCCGACGTCAACGGCGGCCTGCGCGCGATCATCGCACCGATCGTGCTGGGCGGCGCCGCGCTGGGCTACCTCGCGACGATCGGCGCCGCGAAGGCGAGCGCGGCCACGGCGGGTGCCGCCGTCGGTGCCGGCGCCGCCGCGGCGGGTGGCGCCAAGGCCGGCGCCGCGGCCGCCGCGTCCGCGCCACGCCAGTTCGCCGGCGTCGCGGCTTCGGGCGCCGCCATCGTGGCGACGGTGGCGGTCGCGCTGGCCGCGGCCGGCTCGCCGCAGGAGATCCACGTGGCCGCGCAGGTCCCGCCGCCGGCCGCCGCGCCCGCGGTGCCGCCGGCCAAGCCCGCGCCTCCCGCACCCCCGGCCCCGCCCGCACCGCCGCAGGCGCCGCCGCCCGCGGTCCCCGCGCCCCCGCCCGTCCAGCCGCCCGCCGCGCCGCCCGCGGCACCGCCGCCCCCGGCGACACCCGCGGCGGCGAAGATGTCGGCAACCACACCTTCGGGTGATCTCGAGCTGCAGCCCGGCGCCGGGCCGGTGAACCTGCCGATCACGGTCCGCAACGACGGCGGCAGCCCGTCCGACCCCGTGCAGGTCGCGTTGAACCTGCCGCCCGGTGTGTCCGCGGTGCCCGCGGGAGGTGGCGGTGGTGCGGTGAGCGGTTTCTCGCGCCAGGCCGATACACCGGCGACGACCCAGCTGAGCGTCGACTGCCCCGGCGGCACCGGCACCGTGACGTGCAAAACGGGCTCCGGCCTGCAGCCCGGCCAGACGGCCGTGCTCACCTTCCGCCTGCAGGCCGACGACTCCGCGCAGGGCGGCACCGTCACGGGTTCGGTCACCGCGGGCGCGACGATCAAGGTCGCCGTGAGCGTGAAGGTCACCGTGAAGTCGCCGCCCGACCTGCTCGCACTGCAGGCCGACACCGACGGGCTCTCGGCGTTCCCGTGGACGCGCAACCCGCTCGTCTACGTCCGCGTCCGCAACACCGGTGAAACCATGAAGCCGGTCACGGTCACGTTCGATCACGAGCTGTACCAGTCGTGGAGCCTCAGCGGCTTCCCGTGCCACTCCACGGACACGGGCGCCACGTGCACCACGCGGGGCGCGCTCGCACCCGGCCAGCACGTGAACCTGTGGGTGCGGCTCAAGGGCCGCCCGGCGCACAACGCGGCCGTGACCGTGAACGCGACGCTCGGCAAGGCGGCGCAGCAGGCCACGGTGTCGTTCGGCTGCTGGCTCGGCATCTGCGACGTGCCGTACCCGACGACCGGAGTCCCGCCGACGCCGTCTTCTTCCTCGACGACGACCTCGGAGACCTCCGAATCGTCCAGCTCGTCGAAGAAGCCGCCGCACAAGAAGCCGACGCCGTCGAGCACCCCGCCGGCGAAGCCGACGGACCCGGTCACCACGACCCCGCCGAGCACGCCGCCGACCACAACTAGCGCGCCCCCGACACCGGGAAGCGGCAACTCCGGCAAACCCGGCGAGACCCCGCCGTCGATCGAGCCCCGCGGCTTTTTCGACTGGCTGAGGGGGTAGCGTCGCCCAGGTGCGAGGGTTCCTGGCGAAGCACCGCGAGCTGCTGCGGTTCGCCGTGGTCGGCGGGATCAGCTTCCTGATCACCACGGCGATCACGTACGTCCTGAAGTTCACCGTGCTGCGGGCCAACCCCGTCACGGCGCTCATCATCGGCGTGCTGATCGCCACGATCTTCTCCTACGTCGCCAACCGCGAGTGGTCCTTCCGCACGCGCGGTGGCCGCGAGCGCACGCACGAGGCCGCGCTGTTCTTCCTCATCAGCGGCATCGCGCTGGGGCTCAACGCGCTGCCGCAGTGGATCTCGCGTTACGTGCTCGACCTGCAGATGCCGCACCTGACGCTGCTCGGGCAGGAGATCGCCGACTTCGTGAGCGGCATGATCATCGGCACGCTGCTGGGCACGCTGTTCCGCTGGTGGGCGTTCAAGAAGTGGGTGTTCCCCACGGAGGGTGCCCGCCTGCGTGCGGTCAGGTCATCGGAAGATGCGGACATTCCCGGCAGGAAGGCCGCCTGAGACCCGCGGTGACCTCGGGTTCTCTAAACTGGCTGGTGTGACCGTTGTCGAGACCGTGCTGGCCCGCACGCCGGAGCCACTGCGCTCGGTGCTCATCAAGCACCGGGAGATGCTGAAGTTCGCGATCGTCGGCGGGACGACTTTCGTGGTCGACAACGGCGTCTGGTACCTGCTCAAGCTCAGCGTCCTCGAGTCGAAGCCGACGACGGCGAAGGCCATCGCCATCATCGTGGCCACGATCGTGTCGTACGTGCTCAACCGCGAGTGGTCCTTCCGCACCCGCGGCGGGCGAGAGCGGACCCACGAGGCCGCGCTGTTCTTCGTGATCAGCGGCGTGGCGGTGGTGGTGAACCTGATCCCGCTGTACGTCTCGCGGTACGTGCTGCACCTCGAAGAGCCCTTCGTCTCGAGGTTCATGCAGGAGTTCGCCGACTTCGCGAGCGGCTCGATCATCGGCATGCTGCTGGCGATGGTGTTCCGGTACTGGGGCTTCAAGAAGTGGGTTTTCCCGGCCGAACTCGGCGAACGCCGGCGTGAGCAGGTCACGCGGCTGCCGCGGTAAATTAATTGCTCGCAGACATGGACTTGTCTAGAGTCATGTTTGTTGTTGTTCCTTCTTGAGACGCCGCCCGGGGTCGACCGGGCCGGTGGGACGAATCCGAGGTGGTCGCCGAGCGCGAAGAGGACCGCACCCGTTCACGGGTGCCGGTTGGAACCTTTTCCCGTCTCGTGCCCTCGCACGCCCTCGTGCGGTTTTCGTTCTGTCTCAAGGAGTTCTTTTCGTGATCCTCGTTCTCGGCGCCACCGGCAAGGTCGGCCGCGCCCTCGTTCCCGCACTGCTGGACGCCGGTGCCCCCGTCCGCGCCCTCACACGCGACCCGGGCCGCGCCCGCATCGATCCCCGTGCCGAAGTGGTGCGCGGCGACCTCGACGACGTCGGTTCCGTGCCGCTGGACGGCGTCTCCCGGGTGTTCGTGTTGACCTCCGGTCACGGTGGCGACTCGGCTGCGCAGGAGACCGCGCTCGCCGTCGCTGCCGCCCGGGCCGGCGTCACCCACCTCGTGAAGCTGTCCACCACCGGCGTCCATTTCGGACAGACGGACCCGATCACCCTCGCCCACGCCCGCGCGGAGCAGGCGATCCGCGAAGCCGGTCCCGTGTGGACGATCCTGCGCCCCGGCGCGTTCATGGACAACCGCCGCTTCTGGCTCCACTCCGCCCGCACGGACGGCGCCGTGTACGTGCCCGAAGGCGACCCCGCGTCGGCCCTGGTGCACGTCCGCGACATCGCCGCCGTCGCCACGCTCGTGCTCACCACCCGCGGCCACGAGGGCGCCACCTACGAACTCACCGGCGGCGAAGCCCTCACACCCGCCCAGCAGGTCGCCATCCTCGCCGACGCGCTCGGCCGGCCGGTGCGCTACGTCGAAGAGCCCGAAGCCGCCGCACGCGCACGCATGCTCGCCCTGGGCTGGCCGGCCCAGGCGATCGACGGCACGTTCGAGCTGAAGCGCCAGTCGGCCGGCCGGGAGGACGTCGTGTTCGACACGGTGGAACGGCTGCTGGGCCGCGAACCGCTGACGTTCGCCGACTGGGCCGAAGAAGTCGCCGGGCCGGGGACCGGTCCCCGGCCGCAGCTCTAGCCTCGGCCTCCGGAAAGGGGGCGCGAGGTGGACCGGGAACCGGCGGTACCCGAGTTCGTACTCGTCATCGGCGCGATCTGGCTGGTGGGCATGACCTGCATGACCTGATACACCACCGCGAAGATCCGCTCCTCCAGGGCGTTTCGCCGCCGGCAGGTGCTTCAGATCGCCCGGATCAGGGAAACGAAGCCGGCTCCCGTCGAGGTGGGTGCGCTGGTGTCGGTCCACCGCTCGGAGGGCCGACACCAGAGGCGCCGGGTCGCGCTGTGGGCCACGGTGATCGGCTTCGTCGGGCTCGCGGCCGTGCTCTTGGTCGACTTCACCGCACTCGGCGACGACTCAGGCGACCACGTGGTGCCGATCGGGGGCTTCGCGGCGCTGGCCGGGCTCGCGTTCGCCGTGCTGGCGAGCGGCGTGAGCGTCGGCGTGCGCGAGGTGCGGCACGGCGACGAGGAGTTCCGCCTGTACGAAGGCGGCTTCGTCCATACCGACCGCGACGACACACGGACGGTCAAGTGGGCCGACGTCGCCTACGTGCACCACCGGACCGGCGGCACGCGCTGGACCGCCGTCGGCAAGGTCGAGCTCCGCGACGGCGCGCGGATCGTTGTCGCGGGTCCGGTGGAGAACGGCTTCTCGCTGCTCGAAACGGCGAAGCTCGCGGTCCACCTCGGCCGGTATCCGCGCCGCTCGGGCTAGCGCGGCACCGGCTCGGCCGGCCAGCGGACCTCGCCGACGTCGTCCGGGCGGGGCACCTTCAGGAACAGGCTGAAGATCGCCGGGCGCTTGTTGGACAGCTCCAGGCGGCCGCCGTCGGCTTCGACGAGGGCGCGGGCCAGGGCGAGGCCGACGCCGGTGGAGCCGCCGCCGGAGAAGCCGCGTTCGAAGATGTGCGGGGCGAGCTCGTCGGGCACGCCGGAGCCGGTGTCGCCGACCTCGATGACGACAGTGGCGTCGGACTCGCCGCGGCGGGCGGCGAGGGTGACGGTGCCGGCGCCGTGGCGCAGGGCGTTGTCCAGGAGGACGCCGATGACCTCGCGCAGGCGGCCCGGGGTCGCGCGGGCCATGAGGCCGTCGGCGATCTTCAGGCGCAGGTTGCGGCCCTCGACGCGCAGCAGCTGGCGCCACTCCTCCGCGACTTGCGGCAGCGTCGCGTGCAGGTCGACGGGCTCGGCGTCCACCTCGCGGGCCGCGCGGGCGGCGGCGAGCAGCTCGTCGAGGGCTTCGGCCAGGCGGTCGGCCTGCTCTTGCGCGGCGCGCGATTCCTCGACGACGTCGGGGTCGCCGTGCACCGTCAGCGGTTCGAGCCGCAGCTGCAACGCGGTGAGCCGGCTGCGCAGCTGGTGCGAGACGTCGCCGACGAGCTGCCGCTCCCGCTGCACGAGCTGCGCCAGCGCCGAGGCCGACGTGTCCAGCGCCTCCGCGACCATGTCCAGCTCGGCCACGCGGTAGCGGCCCGGGTCGGGCCGGAAGTCGCCGCCGCCGAGGCGCGACGCGCGGTCCGCGACGTGCCGCAACGGTTTCGCCAGCCGGCGCGCGGTCACCGTCGCCACCACCGCGCCGGTGCCGACGGACAGCACCACCAGCAGCACCACGAGCAGCGTCACCTGCGTCTGCTTCGTGCGCACCGGGCCCCTCGGGATCGACAGGACCACCTCGCCGTGGCGTGCCGTCGGCACGCGCTCCACGACCGGGTCGGGCCCGGGGTTGACGCCGAGGTGCTTCTCGATCAGCCCGTCGCCGCGGACCTCCAGGAACCCGCCGTGCGGCACGCCGACGCGGAACTGCTGGATGTCGATCTCGTCGCCATTGGCGACCTGCGTGTCGACCGTCGCGGCGATCACGCGCGCGCGTTCGGCCAGGCTCTCGCGGTTGAGGTTCTCCACCAGCCGCCAGGCCGTGACGCCGAGCGGGATCCCGAGCACAGCCGCGGTCACGAGCACGGCCAGCAGGATCGCCATCAGGATGCGGCGGCGCATGCTCATCGCTCGGCGCTATTCGACGTTGAAGCGGAAGCCGACGCCGCGGACGGTCGCGATGCGTCGTTCGCCGTCGGAGTGCGCGGACTTGGCGGGGCGCCCGGCCGCTTCGTCGGCCGCGACGGCGAGCTTGCGCCGCAGCCAGGACATGTGCATGTCGAGCGTTTTCGACGTCTTCGACTCCAGCTCGTTCCACACCTCGGCGAGGATCTCGTCGCGGCTCACGACCTGGCCCGCGCGGCTCATCAGCACGCGCAGGAGCTCGAACTCCTTGTTCGCCAGCTGCACCTCGTGCAGGTCGACGGTGACGAGCCGCGCGCCGAGGTCCATGCGGACACCCCCGGATTCGAGCACCTCCGGCACCCGGCGGCGCAGCAGCGCGCGGATGCGGGCCAGCAGCTCCGCCAGGCGGAACGGCTTGGCCACGTAGTCGTCGGCCCCCGCGTCGAGCCCGACGACGAAGTCGACCTCGTCGGTGCGGGCGGTGAGCATCAGCACCGGCAGCTCGGTGCCGCCGGCGCGCAGTCTGCGGCACACCTCCAGCCCGTCCATGCCCGGCAGGCCCAGATCGAGCACGAGCAGGTCGACGCGGTGGGCGGAGGTGGCGCCGAGCACCGCCGGTCCATCAGTGACGACCTCGACCTCGTACCCCTCTCGCTGGAGCGCCCGGGACAGCGGCTCGGCGATGGTGGGGTCGTCTTCGGCAAGTAGGACCATGCTCACCTCGCCAACCTTACGGCGAACACCCGTGAAACCATCGTGACCGTGCCTGGCTACGAGGATGATCTGACCCTTGCCACCCGGCTGGCTGACGCCGCCGACGCGATCACCACAGCGCGTTTCCGCGCGCTGGACCTTTCGGTGTCCCGCAAACCCGACCGCACGCCGGTGACCGACGCGGACACCGCCGTCGAGGACGCCATCCGTGCGATCCTCGCCACAGAGCGCCCCGGCGACGCCGTCGCGGGCGAAGAACGTGGTGGTACGGCGGGCGCGACCGGCCGCGCGTGGGTGCTCGACCCGATCGACGGGACCAAGAACTTCCTGCGCGGCGTGCCGGTCTGGGCCACGCTGATCGCGCTGGTCGAGGACGGCTCGCCCGTCGTCGGCATGATCACCGCGCCGCTGCTGGGCCGCCGCTGGTGGGCTTCGCACGGCGACGGCGCCTACAGCAGCGACACGGCCGGCGTGCGGCGGCTCGCGGTGTCGGCCGTGGCTTCGCTGGAAGACGCGTACCTGTCCACGACGGACCTCAACACGTGGACCGAGTACCACTCCCGCGAGAAGTACCTCGCCCTGACGGAGGCCTGCTGGGAGAGCCGCGCGTTCGGCGACTTCTGGCAGCACTGCCTCGTGGCGGAAGGCGCGCTGGACCTCGCGGCCGAGTGCATCGTGAACCCGTGGGACGTCGCGGCCGCGCAGGTCCTCGTGACCGAGGCCGGCGGGCGCTTCAGCGACCTCACGGGCGCGGCGACCTACGAGGGCGGCTCGGCGCTGTCGAGCAACGGCGCGCTGCACGACGCCGCGCTGGCCGTGCTCAAGCGCTAGCCGGGTAGGTGCTCCTCGGCCCACTGTGACAGGTCGCCGAGCACCGGGATGAGGGCCTTGCCGGGCGCCGTGAGCTCGTAGGACACCGCGACCGGCGGCCCTTCGAACACCGTGCGACGCACCAGGCCGGCATCGGTCAGCGTCGTGAGCCGCTGGGACAGCACCGAGTCGCGGCGCCAGCCTGCGGGTGATCGACCGCGCGCTGGCGCCGGTCGATCCCGAGGTCGGCTACAACGGCGCCGACACGTTCCCGCCCGAGTTCGACGCGATCCTCGATCCGTTCGCGCTGCTGGCGGTGGCTGCCACCGCGACGGAGCGGGTCGAGATCGGCTCCAACATCCTCAACACTCCGTGGTACTCGCCGGTCCTGCTCGCCCGCATGCTCACGACGCTCGACCAGCTCAGCGGCGGCCGTCTCATCCCGGGCTTGGGCGTGGGCTGGTCCCCCGACGAGTTCCGAGCGATCGGCGCGCCCATGAACGAGCGCGGCGCGCGGTTCGACGAGATCCTGGATGTGCTCGATGAACTGTGGACCGCCGATCCTGCTTCGCACGAAGGCCGCTTCTGGCAGATTCCCGCCTCGCGTTCCGCGTTGAAGCCCGTCGCAAGCCGCCGATCTATCGCGCAGGCTTCTCGCCGTCCGCGATGCGCCGTGTCGCCCGCCGCGCCGCCGGCTGGCTCCCGGCTGTGGTTCCGCCGCACATGACCGACCTCGACGCCGCGATCAACCAGCCGATGGCGACGATCCGCGCGATGCCCGCCGAAGCCGGCCGTGACCCGGCGGAGCTGGACATGATCGTGCGGATCTACCCGACGGACCGCAGCGACGAGGTCGTCACGCACGTCGCCGACACCATCAAGCGCGTCGAGGACGAGACCGACGCCGACCACGTGCTCGTCGACCTGATGTACCAGGCGGACCAGGTGGACGAACTACTCACGCTGGTCGACGGCGTGCTCAAGGCCGCTCGCTGAACCAGCTCGTGAGTGGCGGTTCGCCCCGCTCTCACGAGCGATTCAGTGGCCGGGCAGCACGCCGACGGCGCCGCGCGCGACCTGCGACCACGCGAGGCGGCCGAAGAGGTAGTGGCAGGCGACCTGCTCGGACGTGAAGCGCGCCCAGTCGTAGCGGTTGCCCTGCTCGCGCCAGAAGACTTCCCAGCCCTCGTCGTCGGCGGGCATGAGGCACCACGCGTTGTCGGCCTCGGTGCCGACGGAGACGACCTCGGCGGGCACGCCCAGCCGGTCGAGCCAGCGCCGGATCGACTGCGTGTTCATCGCACCTCCCGCGTGACGTCGGCCAGGAACCCCAGGGTGACCAGCTCGTCGGCGGCCAGCACGGCACGGTAGCGGATCCCGCCGCCCGGCTGCCCGAACCACTCCGGCGCGGTCGAGCTCCACATCGGCACGGGCTTCACCACGCGGTAGCGCCGGTAGCCGGCGCGGCGCGTGGACTCCGGCAGCGAACGCTGCGCGAACGGCGTGCCGCCGACGGCGAAGAGGCGGCCGTGCTCGTCACCGAAGCGGTCGAGCCACGTGTTTTCCGGGAGTACCACGGCTTTTTCTTCCTGAATCGGTGGCCACGCGGTGTCCTCGGCGCCCGGCTCGTAGCCCTCGAAGAGCGCAGCGGGCGGCTGTGGGTCGGCGGGTGGCGCGGGCGTGCGACGGAGGCCGCGCGAGACGTACTCGAGCGTCGCGGTGTCGTCGAGCAGCGCCGAGTCCGGGTGGTCGAACGGCCCCGAACCGTTGTCCGGCAACGGCAGTTGCACCGCGGGCCGGTCCGCGGCCACGGGCAGGTGCCCGATCGGGAACATGTGGACCAGGAACAACGCCAGCACGCTCTCGCGCTCGGTGCGCAGCGCGCCCATCGGCGGAGGCGGAGGCGGCGGCGCCGGGTACGGCGCGGGCCCGCGGAAGACCTGGTTGTGCGGCCGGCCCGCGAACGGCAGGCGCGGGGCCGGCCGTGCGGGCGGGAGGCGGGTGCCGGTCGGAGGTGTCGGAACGTCGTCGAACCCGCCGTCGAGCAAGCCGCCGTACTGCGCGGGCAGCCGGATGGGCCCGGTGGCCAAGTCGGTGTCGACCGGTTCGGCGTGTTCGGACACGGACACCCTCTTCTCGGTTGCTCCGGCTTCAGGAAAAACGTCCGCCGCGCCAGCCGGTTCCACACAATTCCCCGATAGGGGGAACTTCCGCGCGGCACCGGACAAGGTGGTGAATCCACCTTATCCGGCGCGGACGATCTTCCGCCTCACCAACGCCCGCGCCGCTCCGCGTCGTTCGACGACCGCGAAATCCGCGCGCGTGAACAGGCCGAGCGTCCCGTGGTAAAGATCCGCAGGCGGCCGGTCGCCGGCAGCCACGGGGTAGCCCTCGACGACGTCGGCGCCGTGCGCCGCCGCGTACTCGACGGCCGCGTGCAGGAGCTCGGTCGCGAGTCCTTGCCGACGGCCGCGGCGGTCGACGTAGAAACACGTCACGGCCCAGACGTTCCCCGGTTCGGCCGAGGCCGCCACGGGAGAGCGCGCCAGCCGCGGGTTGTCGGGCTTCGGCGACACCGCGACCCAGCCGAGCGGCTCACCGTCGACCACGGCCAGCAGACCCAGCGGCACACCGGATTCGGCCTCGCCGCGCACGTGCGCCTTGCGGCCGTCGCGCCCCGCGGCCTTGAAGTCCGGCCCGACCAGGCGGAAGAACGCGCACCAGCAGCCGCCCTGCACGCCACCTGGCCCGAAGAGCTGCTCGAACAGCGGCCACGAAGCCGTATCAAGTGGGACGAACTCGGGCATTTCAGCCCGCGAGGGCGTTCACGACCCGCGACGGGGACGGCCGGCCGAGCCGCCCGGCCATCCACACGCTCGTCTCCACGAGCTTGCCGAGGTCCACGCCGTGCTCCACGCCGAGGCCCTCCAGCAGCCACACGAGGTCCTCGGTGGCGAGGTTGCCCGTGGCCGACTCCGCGTACGGACAGCCGCCGAGGCCGCCGGCCGACGAGTCCACAGTAGACACTCCGGCGCGAAGTGCGGCCTCGGTGTTGGCCAGGGCCTGGCCGTAGGTGTCGTGGAAGTGAACGGCCAGCGCGGAAACGTCCACTCCGGACTTCTCGAACTCCTGGACCAGCCTCGTGACCTGGCCCGTGGTCGCGACGCCGATGGTGTCGCCCAGCGACAGCTGCGAGCAGCCGAAGTCGAGCAGCCGCTTGCCCGCGCGCACGACCTGCTCGGCCGGCACCACGCCCTCCCACGGGTCACCGAAGCACATCGACAGGTAGCCGCGCACGTCCAGGCCCTCGGCGCGCGCCCGCGTGACGACCGGCTCGAACATGGCGAACTGCTCGTCGAGCGTGGAGTTCAGGTTCTTCTGCGCGAAGGTCTCGGTGGCGCTGGCGAAGATCGCGATGTCAGACACGCCGGCATCGAGCGCGCGGTTGAGGCCACGCTCGTTGGGCACGAGGACCGGGTAGCGAACGCCCTCGCGGCGGTCGAGGCCGGCGAGCAGCTGTTCGGCGTCGGCGAGCTGCGGCACCCACTTCGGGTGCACGAAGCTGGTCGCCTCGAGCGTGGTGAGGCCGGCGCCGGCGAGGCGGTCGAGGAACTCCAGCTTCACCTCGACCGGCACGACGGCGGACTCGTTCTGCAGGCCGTCGCGCGGACCGACCTCCCAGATCGTCACGCGCTGCGGCAGGCCCTCGGCGGCGACCCGTTCGGGCAGGCCGACTTCGCGGGCGCCCACGTCAGCGCCGCCGTCCGCGCGGCGGGTGGTTCGTCGGCGGCAGCGGCTCGGTGTCCTGGGGACCACCCTGTCCACCCTGCCCCGGTGCGCCGCGGTAGTCGTCGTACGGATTGTCGTTGACCTCGCGGTAGATCACCGTGTGCACGCGCTCGACGTGAGGGATGTCGTCGAACTTCAGCGGCTCGTCCGAAGCCGACTCGATGATCAGCGTGCCGCAGCCGAACACCCGGTCCAGCAGGCCGTGCTCGAACTGGACGCTGTTGATGCGCGACATCGGGATGTCGATGCCGGTGCGCTTCACCACGCCTTCTCGCGCGATCAACCGGTCGGTGGTCACGATGAAGTGCGTGGTCCGCCAGCGCACCAGCGGAGCGAGGAACAGCCACACCACGAACACGAGCGCCACCACGCCGATGGCGATCATCGCGACGTTGTTCCACGGTGCCGTCGCGTCCTGCGCCAGCAGGATGAGCCAGACGGCGGCCGCGATCGTGATCACGAAGGCCACGAACGGGAAGATCAGCATCTTGAAATGCGGGTGGCTGTGCACCACCACTTCCTCGTTCTGGCTGAGCAAATCGTCCGGATAGGCCACGGCGGACGCTCCCCTGGTTCATGTCTTCGCTGGTCGACTCACCGTACCGGCGCGAGGGCGCTCGCGGCGCCCGGACACCGCGGTTTACCGATCCGACCAAAAGTAGGCCGACCCCCGCGCGGCACGTAACCGTTGCCGCGAAGCCGTTCGGCCGTGACTGTGGTCGGATTGGTAACGATCGGCACAGCAGGTCACGCCGGGCGCACGTGCACGACGTCGCCGGCGGACACGGTCACGCGGCGGCCGTCGGTGGCGTCGACCAGCAGCTGCCCGGTCGCGTCGAGGTCGGCCGCGTGGCCGGTGAGGACGCGGCCGCCGGGCAGCTCGACGCGCACCTCCTGGCCGAGGGTCGCGCAGTGGGCGCGGTAGTCGTCGAGCAGGCCGGCGGCGGTGAGGTCGCCGAACGTGGCGCGCCAGCGGCGTTCGAGGTCGTCGAGGCGGGTGAGCAGGGCGAGCGCGACCTCGGTGCGGTCCGGGTCGGCGGCGCCCTGCTCGGCGAGGGACGTCGCGGGCAGGCCGCCGGGGCCGGCCGGCACGTCTTCGCCGAGCGGCAGCACGTTGAGGCCGATGCCGAGCACGACACCCGGCTCGCCGTCCGAGACGGCCTCGGCCAGGATCCCCGCGCACTTGGCGCGGTCGGGTCCGGCGAGCACGTCGTTGGGCCATTTGAGAACGGCGTCGACTCCCAGCTGGGCCGCGACCCCGCGCACGGCGAGGCCGGCCACCACGGACAGTGAGCCGAGCGCCGCGAAGGGGACGCCCGCGGGTCGCAGCGCCACGCTCAAGTACAGCCCGGCGCCCTTCGGCGAGCTCCACGAACGCGCCCGCCGGCCGACGCCCGCGGTCTGCTGCTCGGCGAGCAGCACCGTGCGGTCCGCACCCCCGTTTTCCAGGGTTTCCCGCAGGTCGGCGTTGGTGGAGCCGGTGGACTCAACCACGTCCACCCGGGAGTACCGATCGCCGAGTCCCTCGCGCAGTCGCGCTGCGTCCATGCCAGACATGTGCCCAGAATATGAGAGTCCCCCTAACGTGCAAGCGACTCGCTCGTTACGCAGAGGTGCGCTCTCCTAGATTGGACGCCGTGACGCCGCCTGACCCCGAGCACAGCGCTGTGCCCGATTCAAAAGACGTGCCGGATTCAAAAACCGGGCCGGAAGAAATTGCCGCGCACTCGTCTGCCACTGCCGGCAAGGGGGCAGGCAAGTCCTGGGCGCGCGGTGCGTTCCACCGTGGCCTCGTCGCGCTGCCGCTGGTGGCCGGTCTCGTCACCGCGGGCTGGCTCGTGGCCGATCGTGAGCAGCCCGCGCCGCAGACTCCGGTCGCGACCGCCGCCACGGCTCAGGCCGGACCGTCGGTGCTCGAGGTGAGCGCGCCCGTCGCGGCGCAGGAACCGGGGCAGGGCGCCTCCGGCGGTGGAGGCAAGACGCCGTTGCAGCAGTGGGCCGAGTCGCTCGCCGGCCCCCTCGACATCCCCGCCGACGCGCTGATCGGCTACGCCAACGGCGAGCTCGCGCTGCGCTTTGAAGACCCCGGCTGCCACCTGTCGTGGGTGACGCTCGCGGGCGTCGGCGAGGCCGGCTCGGACCACGGCCGCCACGGCGACAACCCGATGGGCCTGTCGCCGACGGCGTGGAAGAAGTACGGCGCGAAGATCCCCGGCATCGACAAGCCCGCGCTGACCGACCCCAGCTCGGCGTCGGTCGCCGCGGGCCGCGCCCTGTGCGCCGGCGGCGCCGACCTGTCCGCGGGCACGGGCTGGTGGAAGTCGATCGCGGCGTACGCGAGCAAGGACACCGAGCTGTTCCGCCAGCGTGTGCTCGGCAACGCGCAGCTCTACGCCACGCTCTCCCTCGACCCGGCGAAGGCGAACAGCCCGGCCGTGCGCGCCACCCGCTTCGCCCTCGGCCAGCTCGGCCTCCCCTACGTCTGGGGCGGCAACGGCCCCGACGCCGGCGCCGCGGGCTTCGACTGCTCCGGCCTGACGAAGGCGTCGTACGACAGCGCCGGCGTCGCGCTGCCCCGCACGGCCGACAGCCAGTTCCGCTCCCTGCCCCCGGTCACCGGTGAACCCCAGCTGGGCGACCTCGTCTTCTACGGCTCCCCCGCCACGCGCATCCACCACGTCGGCCTGTACCTGGGCAACGGCCTGATGATCAACGCGCCCACCGAGGGTCAGGCCATCCAGATCCACACCTACCACTCCCGCGGCGACGACTACGCGGGTGCGGGCCGCCCGGCCTGATCACCGTTACTTCGGCCGTCTTGGCGACGGGCGGGCCCGGTTAGCCTTTTGCCGTGCACAGCCAGGAATCCGGTGAGCGGCTGGTCGATCTGCTCGCGCGCTACGCACGGGTGAACGCGGACCGGACGTTCCTGAAGGGCGCCGGGATTTCCCTGCCGAGGGTCACGGACGCGACGAGGCACGATGCGGACGTGCTGGCTGCCTCCGGTCGTCCCCACGACGTACTGCGGCGGACCACCCACGACGAAGCGGTCGCCACGCTCCGGGCGCTCGGTACCGCGTGGGACGTCCGCGACTCGGCGTCGGTGTGGGTTGCGGGGTTGTGGGCGTGGCGGCCCGCGCTGACCGGGGTCCTGCTCGCGCGCGGGCTGCCCGAGCACGAGTCCGTTCCGTATCGGGGACCAGCCGTCTGCCGGGTGTGCGGGACGAAGCCATCACCGGTTCTCGCCCAGACGGAAGAGTGGTTCCGGAGGCGCGCCGATCGACGGTGACGTGCCGGAACACGTCCTGGCCCTGGAAGAGCTAGCCGGACAGCCGCGTCCGGTTCCGTCCGAGCACGACCGCTGGGTGCTGCGCGCGATGCTGACCGTGCTCCGCACCTTGCCCGACGGCAAGGGTTACGGAGCTGCTCGCACGGAGCTGAAGCGCCACCGGCTGCTCGACACGACCGCGGTCCATGCCTACGGCAGCGTGCTGGAGGAGCTCGCGCTCGTCGGCGTGGTGGCCACGGCGGAGCACCCCGGGCTGGTGCGGCGCTGGTCGGACTACGTCGAGCGGGACCAGCGCCCGAGCGACCGGGTCGTGGTCCAGGCACCGCCGGCGTGGTGGCGATCGTCGGACGGCCTGCGCGAGGACGTCGCGCGCGAGGTGTTCGCGGACTTCGACACCGGCGACGCCGTCCACCGGAGAGGACTTCCTGGTCGCCACCGCCTGAACCCGTATCCACCCCGCGAGATCGCGCCGGTTTCCGGATGGGGCGGTTCAATCGGCCACCCGGCCGATCCGACCGCCCCATCCGGACGCCGGCTCAAAGGCGATCTCGCCCACCCCGGCGGATCCGGGGCAAATAACACAGTTGTTCATTTTCCGACCACGCGCCGGACCCCAACCGGGCACGCCCCGGCCCGCTGGCGTCCCCATCATGAGTCGCCCTTCCCCCCGACCCAGGAGGACTCATGATCCGCAAGCGGATCGTGGCCGCGCTAGCCGCGGCGACGCTGGCCGCCGCCGGCGTGGTTACGGCGGCCGTGACGAACACCGGTGAACCGGACGTGGCGCCCGCCGCCGCGGCCGTGCCGGCGTTCGACCACATCGTGCTGGTGATGTTCGAGAACACGAAGGCCTCGTCCATCACCTCGTCGGCCGCTCCGTACTTCACGTCCTTGGCAAGCCAAGGCGCGAAGTTCACCAGCTCCTTCGCCATCACCCACCCGAGCCAGCCCAACTACGTCGCCCTATTCTCCGGCGCCACCCAGGGCGTCACGAGCGACTCCTGCCCCGCCAACCTCGGCAGCAAGGCCAACCTCGGCCAGCAGCTGATCGGCGCCGGCAAGACGTTCAAGGGCTACTCGGAGTCCATGCCGTCCGACGGTTACACCGGCTGCTCCAGCGGCACCTACATGCGCAAGCACAACAGCTGGGTGGACTTCTCGAACGTCCCGGCGGCCAGCAACGTCCGCTACTCCAGCTTCCCCACCGACTACACGAAGCTGCCCACGGTTTCCTTCGTGACGCCGAACATGTGCAGCGACATGCACGACTGCTCGATCGGCACGGGTGACACCTGGCTCAAGAGCCACCTCGACTCGTACGCGCAGTGGGCCAAGACGCACAACAGCCTGCTGATCGTCACGTTCGACGAGGACAGCGGCACCTCGGTCAACCAGATCTACACCACGTTCGTCGGCGCCCACGTGAAGCCGGGCAGCTACTCCGAATCCATCAACCACTACACGGTCCTGCGCACCATGGAGGCCTCCTACGGCCTGCCGGGTATCGCGGGCGCGGCGAGCAAGTCGCCGATCCTCGACGTCTGGCAGTGATCCCTCCCGCGGGCGCGTCCACTGTGGACACTTTCGGCACAGTGGGCGCGCCCGCGGGCTCCAGAAGGGCGCGTGGCGTGTACCTCTCCACCATCGGCCGCAGCGAGCACAAGGTCTCCCGAGGGAAGATCGCCGCGAACGTGCTCGCGCTCGGCACCGTCAGCCTCGTCACGGACATCTCCTCGGAGATGGTCACGGCGGTGCTGCCCATCTACCTCGTCCTCAGTCTGCACCTGAGCCCCGCGATCTACGGCCTCGTCGACGGCCTCTACACCGGCGCGACGGCGCTGCTGCGGCTCGTCGGCGGCTACCTCGCCGACCGCGTGAGCCGGCGCAAGGCCATCGCCGGGATCGGGTACGCGATCTCGGCCGTCGCGAAGCTCGGACTCGTCGCCGCCGGGGCGTCGGCGGGCGCGATCGGCGCGGTGATCACCGCCGACCGCACCGGGAAGGGCCTGCGCACCGCCCCGCGCGACGCGCTGATCACCTTGTCGGCGCCGCAGGACATGCTCGGGCGCGCGTTCGGCGTGCACCGCGCGATGGACAGCGCCGGCGCGTTCGCGGGACCGCTCGTGGCGCTGGGCGTGCTCGCGCTGGTCGGCGCTTCGAGCACCGACGCGTTCGACGCCGTGTTCGTCACCAGCTTCTGCATCGCGGCGATCGGCGTGCTGCTGCTGATCCTCTTCGTGCGGGACCACCGCACTCCCCGCCCGGCCACGGGCACGGTGTCCCCTCGCGCGGCGGCAGCGTTGCTGAAGTCGGCGCCCGTGCGGCGGCTGCTGATCGCCGCGTGCGTGCTCGGGACGGCGACCATCGGCGACGGTTTCGTCTACCTGCTGCTGCAACGCCGGGAAGACATCGGTACGGGATGGTTCCCGCTGCTGGCCGTGGGCACGAACCTCGCCTACCTCGTGCTGGCCGCGCCGCTCGGCTCACTGGCCGACCGGTTCGGGCGGCTGCCGGTGGTGCTCTGCGGCTACGGCGCGCTGGTCGTGGTCTACCTGCTGCTGGCCGGGCCGGTGTCGGGCTGGCCGCTGGTGGTGCTGTCGCTCGCGCTCTACGGCGCGTTCTACGCGGCCACCGACGGCGTGCTGATGGCGCTGGCGGGACCGGTGCTGCCGGAAGCCCTGCGGACCACGGGCATCTCGCTCATCCAGACCGGCCAGGCGGTGGCGTACTTCGTCTCGTCCGCGCTGTTCGGGCTGGCGTGGCAGGTGTGGGGCATCGGGCCGTCGATGGCCGTGGCGGCGGGCGCGGCCGTGCTCGCGATCGTGGTGACGTTCGGACTCCTTCGGAAGGCGCGATGAAAACGCGGATCTTGGTGGCAGTGGCGGGCGTCGTGGTGCTGGTCGCCGCGGCGGCGGTGTACGTCGGGATGGCGGCGGCGCGCAACCGCGATGTCGCGGCCACCGGCACGGTGTCCCTGGCTCCCGGCCCGCGGCTGCTCGTGCGCAGCACGGCCGACGCCTCGCGTGGCCACGTCGTCACGGTGTCGATCACGGACCCGGGCGGCCCGCGCGCGGTGTCTCCGGTGACGTGCGCGCGCGTCTACGCCGCCGCGGGCACCGGCCTGTGCCTGCGCCAGGACGGCGACCTGACGACGTACCAGCTGGCGGTGCTCGACTCCGGGCTCACGTCGAAGCGCGAGATCCCGCTGGTCGGCCTGCCCAACCGCGCGCGCGTCTCGCCGAGCGGCAACCTGGTCGCGTGGACGGTGTTCGTCACCGGCGACTCCTACAACGGCGGCGTGTTCTCCACCCGCGCCGGCATCCTCGACACGCGCACGGGCGAGCTGGCGCCGTCGCTGGAGGACTTCGCGGTGACGCTGAACGGCAAGCCCTACCAGGCCGTGGACCTCAACTTCTGGGGTGTCACGTTCACCCGCGACGACCACACCTTCTACGCCACGATGTCCACGGCCGGGCGCCGCTACCTCGTGCGCGGCGACTTCCGGGCGCACACGATCGTGTCCATCCGGGAGAACGTGGAGTGCCCCTCGCTGTCGCCGGACAGCACGCGCATCGCGTTCAAGTCGGCCATCGACGACGACCCCGCGAAGGGCTGGCGCCTGTCGGTGCTCGACCTCGCGTCGGGCCGCGTGACGCCGCTGGCCGAGACCCGCAGCGTCGACGACCAGGCGGCGTGGCTCGACGAGCGCTCCGTCGCGTACGCCATTCCGCGCGGCACCCAGCACTCGGACGTCTGGACGGTGCCGGCCGACGGCAGCGGAGTGCCGCGCGTGCTCGTGCCGGACGCGGAGTCGCCGGCGGCGCTGGGCTGATCGTCGCCCGGACCCCGACGAGTGTCAGACTTGTCCGGAACAGCGGATCTGACACCGAGGGAGAGCGATGAGCACGGAGCCGGACCCGGCCGACGTGCTCGCCGCGGAGCTGGCCGCGCTGCGTGCGAGCGCCGGCAACCCGTCGTTCCGCAAGATGGCCGAGCGCTCCGGCTGCATCTCCCACACCACCTTGCACGAGGCTGTGAAGGGCACGCGGTTCCCGTCGTGGGAGACCACGCGGGAGTTCGTGAAGGCGTGTGGCGCGGACGAAGAGCCGTGGCGGGCGCGGTGGGTGGAGCTCAAGGGCGTGCCGCCGGTGCCGGAACCCGTCGCGGTCGCCGCGCAGGCCGCGCCGGGTCCTGCCGAGCCTCGCAGTCCCGAGCCGGACGTCGAAGGTGTCCGCCTCGCCCCGCCGCCGCGCAAACGCTCCACCCGGCGGAACGCGCTGGTCGTGGCCGCTGCCGTGATCGCCGTGCTCGCGGCGGTGGCCGCGTTCGTCATCCCCGGCAAGCTGAGCACCCCGGCGGGCGACGCGAGCGCCCGCGTCCCCGGCGACAACACCAAGTTCATCGCCGACGTGACGGTGCCCGACGGCACGGCGGTGCACGTCGGCGTGACCGTGCAGAAGGTGTGGGAGCTCGAGAACTCGGGTTCGGTCCGCTGGCACGAGCGCTACCTGCAGCGCATGGACCTGCCGCCCGCGCCGGGCACCTGCCGCACGCCCGACCGCGTGCTGATCGGCGACACCGCACCCGGCGAGCACGTGATGATCAGCGTGCCGGTGACGGCGTCGGACGCGCCGGGCCGCTGCTGGATCGGCTGGAAGATGGTCGACGCGGCGGGCACGGAGTTCTTCACGACGAAGCGTCCGGTGTACGTGCTGGTGACCGTCGTCCCCTGACGCTGTCAGATTCTGTAAGACCTGGTCAGGTCGGTACCGAACACCCCGTTCCCGCCGGAAAATGGATCGCAGCGAAGGCGTGCCTCCCCCGTCTTCGACGGATTCTGGGGGTCGGTCCGTGGGGTGGCCCGGGCGAAGGGTGCCCCACGGACCGCCGATTTCACGCCGTGCGGCGGAATGTGCTCCGGTAGGCGCTGGGCGACACCCCGAGCGCGCTCTGCAGGTGCTGGCGCAGCGACGCCGCCGTGCCAAAGCCGCAGTCGGTCGCGATGCGGTCGATCGGCAGGTCCGTCTCCTCCAGCAGCTGCCGCGCGCGTTCCACGCGCTGCTGAGTGAGCCACTGCAACGCCGAGATCCCGACCTCCTCCCGGAAGCGCCGCGTGAACGTCCGCACGCTCATCGCCTCCTTCGACGCCAGATCGCGCAGCGTCAGCGGCCGGTCGAGGTGCTCCAGCGCCCACGCCCGCGCGGCGCCCGTCGAGGCGGCCTGCGGCTCGGGCACCGGGCGGCGGATGAACTGCGCCTGCCCGCCCTCGCGGTGCGGGGAGACGACGGTGCCGCGCGCGACCTCGTTGGCCACGGCCGCGCCGAAGTCGCGCCGGATCAGGTGCAGGCAGAGGTCGATGCCGGACGCGACGCCGGCGGAGGTGAAGACGTTGCCGTCTTCGGTGTAGAGCACGTCCGGGTCCAGCTTCACGCGCGGGTACTCCAGCTGGAAATCACACGCCGAACGCCAGTGCGTGGTCGCGCGGCGGCCGTCGAGCAGGCCCGCGGCGGCGAGCACGAACGCGCCGGTGCAAATCGACGCGATGCGCGCGCCGGGGCGGATGCGGTCGATGGCGCCGGCCAGCGCCGGCGGGTACTCGCGGCCGGTGGGCTCGTACTCGAGCGACGACGCCGGGATCACCACCGTGTCGGCCTCGGCGATCGCCTCCGGCCCGACCGCGACGGGGATGACGACGTCGGAGTCGGTGCGGACGTCGCCGGGCTCGGGCGTGCAGGTGACCACCTCGTACAGCGGCTCGCCCTCGGCTGAGCGCGCCTGGCCGAACAGCCGGTGCACGATGCCGAGCTCCATCACGAGCATGCCGTGGCGCACGAGCACCGCCACGTGGTGCCTCTCCGGGTGCCGAAAAACGGACATGGCCCGATTCTTTCACAGGTTGTCCATCGGGCCACTTTTCCCGAGCCAAGCCGGGAGCGACCCTGACGACATGAACGTCCTCTGGCTCTTCGCCCACCCCGACCCGCACTCCCTCGGCGGCGCGCTGCGCGACGATGGCCTGGCGACGCTGCGCGCCCTCGGCCACGACGTGCGCGAGTCGGACCTGTACGCCATGCACTGGAACCCGGTCGTCGACGAAATCGCGACGGTTCCGGACGACGTCCGCGCCGAACAGGCCAAGCTGACTTGGGCCGATGCCGTGGTCTTCCAGTTCCCGCTCTGGTGGTACGGCACGCCCGCCACGCTGAAGGGCTGGTTCGACCGCGTCTTCGTGAAGGGCTACGCCTACGACGTCCACCGCCCCGACGGCCGCCCCGCCCGCTACGGCGAAGGCGCGCTGGCCGGCAAACGCGCACTGGTCGTCGTGACCACCGGCTCGCCCGCCCCGGCCCTCGGCCCGCGCGGCGTCAACGGCCCGCTGCCGGACCTGCTGTTCGGGCTGCAGCACGGCACGCTCTTCTACACCGGCATGTCGGTGCTACCGCCCTTCGCCGTGTACGACGCGGACCGCATGACGGCGTGCGCGTTCGCTTCAGCCGCTTCCGGTCTCCGTTCGCGGTTGCGGGATCTCGCATGCACGGAGCCCCTCCCGTTCCGCCCCCAGAACGGCGGCGACTACGGCCGTGACCTGGTGCTTCGGCCCGAAGTCGCCCCCGGCCGCTCAGGCCTGGACGTTCACCTCGGCTGAGGGCTGCCGGATCACCTCGACGACGCTGGCCACACCGTGCTTTCCGTGGCCCTTCGCGACCGCCCGGTCGAACAGCTCACGCACCGCCGCCGGCACCCGTGCGTCGAGACCCTGTGACGCCTCGACGAGGTGCGCCAGCCCGCGCACGTTGATGTCCACAGAGGACACCTCCGTGCGGTAGTCCCCTGACGCCACCGCCTCTCCGAGCCGCGGCAGGTTCGCCCCCACGGCGTCGAGCCAGCCCGTCGCCACCGGCGTGAACCGCTCCGGCGCCACACCCTCGCCGCCGACCGCCGAAGAGAAGCCGGGCCGACGGCGTGCCGATTGCCTGCGGCACGGCCCTGATCACGCCGTCGACGTAGGTAATGCCGCGCTGCGAAGCCCACTCTGCCGTGGCACGGGCTTCGGCGGGCGTGCCGGAGGTCAGGTTCACCAGCGTCGTCCCGGCGGGGAGCCGTTCGAGCACCGGCCGCTGGGTGTTGTATGTGGACAGACAGGTGACGACGACCTCACGTGCCTCGGCGGGGTCGGCCAACACGGCGAACCCAGCGGCCTTCCCGGGGCGTGCGGTTCCACACGGTGACGTCGCACCCGGCGCGCCTGAACGCCGCCGCAAGCGCCGAGCCCATCCGCCCCAGCCCGAGCACGCTGACCTGCTTCGGATTCCTTTCCATGGCACCGATGCTGCGGGGTGGCTTTACTGGGATCTCAAGCGCAGCGTGGCGGGGATCAGCGAGAAGATGCTGATCCAGTCGTTGCGCGAACTGGAGCACGACGGGATCGTGCACCGCGAGGCCTACACCGAGATCCCGCCGCGCGTCGAGTACTCGCTCACCGAGCGCGGGCAGGCGCTCAACACCGCACTGCTGAGTCTCGGCGAATGGGGGCGAGACGAACATGCACCACATCGCCACCACCCGAGGCGCGCTGCCCGCGCGCGGTCGCTGACGCCTACCCGGTGAAGAGCGACGCGGCCGACTTCATGGCCGTGTCGTCGGCCAGCACGTCGCCGGGCCTGCTCCCGTTGCCCAGCAGCACACCACCCCAGTGCATGCCCAGATACGCGGCGGTCTTCTCCAGCGTGCCCACCAGCGGGTCGGCCTGCTCGGGCCCCTCGCTCAGCACGCTGACGCCCCACAGCGTCTTGCCCTTCATCCGAGCCTTGAACTCCGCCCCCGGCACCCGCATCCACCCCGACCAGTAGTCCAGGTACAGCTTCACGCTCGCCGCGACCGAGTACCAGTACACCGGCGAGGCGATCACCAGGTCCGTGGCCGCGAACGTCGCGTCCATCAGCACCTTCTCGTTGCCCGCCGGCTCCGGGTGCTCACCGAAGCCGTGCCGCCGGTCCTCGAACGCGGGCAGCGGCACCTCCGGCAGCCGGATCCACGTTTGCTCGTGCTGCCGGGGGATCTCCCTCGCGGCGCGCCGGGCCAGCATCTCCGTGTTGCCCCCGGCGCGAGCGGCTGCCGCCAGGAACAAGAAGCTCCGATCCATCACGATCTCTCCCCGGTCAGATCTATGCATGTGCATTCAAATGTTGTCACTGCATGTACTCTGTCGTCAAGGGGAGGGCCGATGAGCAACGACGAAGACGCCTGGGGCCGGCTGCTCCTGCTCCACACCCGGGTCGAGCAGGAGCTGGCGAAAGCCTTGCAGCGCAAGCACGGCATCGGGTTGTCCGAGTACCGGGCGCTCGGCAAGCTGGCCGCGGCGCCCAAGGGCGAGCTGCGGATGCAGGAGCTGGCCGAGGCGGTGGGGCTGAACCAGAGCTCGGTGAGCCGCATGGTCGCGCGCCTCGAGGACCGGGGCCTGAGCGTCCGCGATCTCTGCGAAGACGACCGCCGGGGCGTCTACTCCGTGATCACCGAAGCGGGCCGCGCCCGGCACGCCGAGGTCGAGACGACCTACCGCACCACGCTCACGGCCGCGCTCGACAAGGCGGGCGCCGACCCGTCACTGGCGGCCGCGATCGCGTCAGTCCGAACCGCCTGACGCCGACCCCCTCGACAAGCTCAGCCCAGCGCGCGGTTGTACGGCGCGAACCGCCGCGCCGCTTCGCCCGGCAGCGACCGACCGCCGTGGACCAGACGGGGGGCCGGGCCGATCGGCAGCAGCCCCGACGCGCGGCACCACTCGGAAAGGCCCGCCTGGGCCAGATCCACGTCCACCCGGATCCGCCCGCCGGCCGCCCGCGCGATGCCGCGGACCAACGCCCGGGCCTGCTCCTCGTCCGGCGCGACCACCGGACCGATCACCGTCACGCCGTCCAGCACCGTGCCCAGAGCGAACCCGTCGTCGGTCACGTGGACGTGCTCGGCCTCGAACAGCAGCCGGTCCAGCAGCGCTTCTCGCGCAAAGCCCTGCGCGCCGGCGTCGAGCGAGTACACCCGGGCCACATCGGCCGGTGTGATCGGCCGCGAAGCCGGACCACCGTCGTCGGCGAGCACGCCGATGTGGCCTTCGCAGCCGCCGTCGACCACGAAGCCCAGCGACTCGTACAGCCGCAACCCGAAGTCGCTCGCGTGCAGGAACACCGTGGCGTCGCCGGCGGCCTCGACCGCTGCGGAGGTCACGCGGCCGCCCAGGCCCTGACGTTCGTGCCGAGCGGCGACCACGACCATCGAGATCGACGCGACCGGTCCCGTCTCGACCAGGATCGAGGTGGCGGCGAGCCCGCCGTCGGGGGAGTCGATGCCGAAGCCGCGGCCGACGTCGAGCAGGATCGACCACTTGCGGTGCTCCCGCGGCCAGTCGCGGTCGGCTCCGAGATCGAGGCAGGCGGACAGGTCGGCGGGCCCGAGCGGGCGGACGGGAAGCACGCCGCCAGCCTATGCCCGGGGAGGCGTACGCCACACGCGAAGCGACCTGGCGGTAGCTAAGCTCCGCTTCATGAGCAGTGCGACGCAGCCGCTCGGGACTCCGCCCGAGGAAGAACCGGACATCCACACCACGGCCGGCAAGCTCGCGGACCTCTACCGCCGCTACGACGAGGCCGTGCACGCCGGATCCGAGCGTGCCATCGAGAAGCAGCACGCCAAGGGCAAGAAGACGGCCCGCGAGCGCATCGACCTGCTGCTCGACGAGGGCTCGTTCGTCGAGCTCGACGAGCTGGCGCGCCACCGCTCCACCAACTTCGGGCTGGAGAAGAACCGTCCGTACGGCGACGGCGTGGTCTCGGGCTACGGCACCGTCAACGGGCGGCCCGTGTGCGTGTTCTCCCAGGACGTCACGGTCTTCGGCGGCGCGCTCGGCGAGGTGTACGGCGAGAAGATCGTGAAGGTCATGGATCTCGCGATCAAGACCGGCTGCCCGATCATCGGCATGAACGAGGGCGGCGGCGCGCGCATCCAGGAAGGCGTGGTCTCCCTCGGCCTCTACGCCGAGATCTTCCGCCGCAACACCCACGCGTCGGGCGTGATCCCGCAGATCTCCCTGATCATGGGCGCGAACGCCGGCGGGCACGTCTACTCCCCAGCGCTCACCGACTTCGTGGTGATGGTCGACGAGACCTCGCAGATGTTCATCACCGGCCCGGACGTCGTGAAGACCGTGACGGGCGAGGACGTGACCTTCGAGGAGCTCGGCGGCGCGCGCACGCACAACACCAAGTCCGGCGTCGCGCACTACCTCGGCTCCGACGACGAGGACGCGATCGCCTACGTCAAGGAACTGCTGTCGTACCTGCCGCAGAACAACCTGTCCGAGCCGCCGGCCTTCGAGCCGGGTGAGCCCGCCGGGTTCTTCGACGACGTGACCGACACCGACCGCGAGCTCGACACGATCATCCCCGACTCGCCGAACACGCCGTACGACATGCACGAGGTCGTCACCCGCGTGCTCGACGACGGCGAGTTCCTCGAGGTCCACGAGCTCTTCGCGCCCAACATCCTCGTGGGCTTCGGCCGCGTCGACGGCCAGAGCGTGGGCGTGGTCGCGAACCAGCCGACGCAGTTCGCCGGCTGCCTCGACATCGCGGCGTCGGAGAAGGCAGCGCGGTTCGTGCGCACGTGCGACGCGTTCAACATCCCCGTGCTCACCTTCGTGGACGTGCCCGGCTTCCTGCCCGGCACCGACCAGGAGTGGAACGGCATCATCCGCCGCGGCGCGAAGCTGATCTACGCCTACGCGGAGGCCACGGTCCCGCTGGTCACCGTGATCACGCGCAAGGCCTACGGCGGCGCGTACGACGTAATGGGCTCCAAGCACCTCGGCGCCGACGTCAACCTGGCCTGGCCGACCGCGCAGGTCGCCGTGATGGGCGCGCAGGGCGCGGCGAACATCGTGCACCGCAAGACACTCGCGGCCGCCGCGGCCGAGGGGCGTGACGTCGACGCGCTGCGCGCCGAGCTGATCCAGGAGTACGAGGACACGCTGCTGAACCCGTACGCCGCCGCCGAACGCGGGTACGTCGACTCGGTGATCGTGCCGGCGCACACGCGCGGCCACATCACGAAGGCGCTGGCGCTGCTGAAGACCAAGCGCGAAACGCTGCCGCCCAAGAAGCACGGCAACATCCCCCTGTGAGGTCTCCCGTGAGCGATCGCCCCTTGCTCCGCGTCGTCCGCGGCAACCCGGACGACGCCGAACTCGCCGCGCTCACCGCTGTTGTCGCGGCGGTGGCGGCGTCTTCGGGTGGCTCGCCCGCGCCCGAGCGGCGGACATCGTGGTGGAACGACCGCGCGACGCGGCTGGGCACGATGCCGCAGCCGGGCGACGGCGCGTGGCGGGCTTCGGCGCTGCCGCGCTGACCCGCGCGCGGTCCCCGCGAGCACGGCGCTGAACTGCGGTCGGCCGAGCCGAACCCGGGGTGAGCGTGCGGTCGGGCGACATAGAATTATGTTGTGGCACAACGTCCTCATGGGCGTCATCGGCCACGCCGTCCATCCCGCAGCGCATCTGGCGGACCCGCACAGCCCTGTGGTCCGAGTCGAGATTCTCGGTGACCTCGCCTTCTCGATCACCGACGACCAACTCTGCCCGGCCGAGCGCTGCCGCGTGCCGGAATACGGCTACTTCGCATCGCTGCTGGACCCAGACCGATGGACACTCGCGGCCGCCTCAGTGGGGAGCAAACGGACCGTCGTCGAGGTGGCGGGACGGTTGCGGCCTGCGCCAGGAACTCATAGGCCTGCACCCGGTCGGATCGCCCGAGTCGTTCACCGCATCCCACGGGGCGGCGCGCGACCGGAACGATCGAGTTGGATCCCGACTGCCTTGGCTCGGACGCCGAGTCGCGGGCCCGGGAACCATTCGGTGCACCCACCGCACCCAATGTGGCATTCGGTGCGTTCAACGCAACCAACGCCGCGTTGAGGCCGGGCGTCAGATGCCCGTGCAACCGTTCACGACGCGGTCGGCCAGCGCGTCGGTGAACTCGCGCGTGACCGGCGCGCCCGTGACCAGCACGCGGTAGTGGACGGGCCCGATGGCCTGCTCCACCAGGCAGTCGAGCTCGGTGTCGGCGGGGAGTTCGCCGCGGGCGACCGCGCGTTCGAACGGCAGCCGGTCGCGTTCGTGCTGCCCGTGGATCTGCTCCGCACGCAGCCGCGCGGCCAGCTCCGGGTCGTGCTGTGCCTGGCCGATCAGCGCGCGGAACACCGCGCCGGCGTCGGCCGTGGTCAGGAAGGTCGCCACAGCCGCAAGGTGCTCCCGCAGGTCGCGGCGCAGGTCGCCGTGGTCGGGCGGCACGAGCTCCTCGGCGAGGTCGTCGCCCAGCGCGTCCAGCAGGATGTCCACTTTGGACGGCCACCAGCGGTAGATCGTCTGCTTCGCCACGCTTGCGGCCGCCGCGATCCGCTCGATCGTGAGCCCGGCGAAACCGTGTTCCACCAGCAGGTCGTCGGCGGCCTCCAGCACGGCGCGGCGTGCGTCTTCGCTGCGGCCGTAGCGGTTCCCGTGATGCCGGCGCGTGTCCGGTGCAGTGGTGTTTCCCACCTCGGCGAGCCTAATCGGCCTTCTAGACAAGACGCAACGTCGCGTCTAGCGTAGGCCGCGGCAAAAGGGGGTCACTCGACATGTGTTCCGCGTGTGGCGTGCCGACGCACGTCCTGGAGGAAGGCGGCGGGGACGGCGCCGTCGCGACCGCGCCGCGCAAGTTCGCCGCGCTGTACAACAAGGACTGCCGCCCGTACCTGTTCGGCGCGGCGCTGGCGATGATGGCCGACAACATCGAGCACGTCATCACGTACTGGGTGCTGTGGGAGAAGTTCCACTCGCCCGCGCTCACCGGCTTCGAAGTGATCAGCCACTGGGTGCCGTTCCTGCTGTTCTCGGTGTACTTCGGCGGGCTGGCCGACCGGCACGACTGCCGGCGGATCATCCAGGCCGCGCAGGTGTTGTTCATGCTCGTGTCGGCACTGTGGGGCGTGCTGATCCTCACCGACACGCTGCAGGTCTGGAGCGCGTGCGTGCTACTGATCTTGCACGGTGTCGCGGGCGCGGTCTGGGGTCCGGGCGAACAGCTGATGCTGCACGACTTCGTCGGCCCGTCCGAGCTGCCGAGCGCGGTGCGGCTCAACGCGACCTTCCGCAGCCTGGGAATTCTCTTCGGCCCGGTCGTCGGGTCGGCACTGCTGCTCGGGCTGGGGCCGGTGGCGGGGATCTTCGTGAACGTCGCGTTCTACCTGCCGCTCACGATCTTCTTGTTCCGCACCAAGTTCACCGGCCACACGCGCGACGGCGGCATCGTGGCACGGCCGCGCGTGGGACTGTTCGACTCGGTGCGGGTACTGCGTGAGGTCGGCGCGAACCCGACGATGGTCGGGATGATCATCCTGGCCGGGCTCGGCGCGTTCTTCGTCGGCGCTTCCCTGCAGAGCGCGATGCCGATCTTCGCTCAGGACCTGGGCGCGGGCAGCGCCGGCACGGCGTACGGCGTGCTGCTGTTCGCCAACGGCGCCGGCGGCGTGCTCGGCGGCATCCTGCTGGAGGCGACGGGCCGGATCAAACCGAGCGTGTTCGCGGCGGTGGTCAGCACGGCGATCTACGGGTTGTCGAGCCTGTTCTTCGCGATGACGGCGAGCTATCCGCTGGCGCTGGTGCTGCTGGTGATCGGCGGCGTCGCGAACCTGGCGTCGATGTCGATCGGGCAGACGGTGGTGCAACTGCTGGCGAAACCGGCCGAACGCGGGCGGGTGATCGGGGTCTACAACGTCTCCGCCAACGGCCTGCGCGCCGGGAGCGGGTTCACCGTCGGCCTGCTCGGCGCGGCGGTGGGGGTGCACTGGTCGCTGGGGTTGAGCGCGGCCGCGCTGACCGTGGGCACGGGTATTTCGGGCTGGTACTCGCTGTGGGGGAAGCGGGCGCGGGAGGCTCGGAAGCAGCTGCAGCACGTGGCCGACTGAGGTTCTGGAGTCCTTTCGGTGCCCGCCGCCCCTTGCCCGGGGCGGCGGGCACCGTCGTTTGCGCTGGTCACGCACAGCGACCGCGGTTTTGTCGGTGCCGCCGGTTACGGTGTCTTCGTCGGGTCCAAGCCTTGCCATCACCGTGCGCGACAGCGCGCTCACCAGCGCAAATCACACTGGACCCGCCAGTGCGCGAAGTCGTATAGTCCCATTGCATATAGTCCACATGGAATAACCACGCCGGACCACTCGAAAGGATCAACAGCCATGGTTGCGGCGAAGCTGACCGCTCTGGGGGTGGCCGTGCTGGAGCTTCTCCACGAGAAGCCGATGCACCCCTACGAGATGGCTCAGCTCATGCGCGAGCGCTACGTGGACCAGCGCGTGAAGCTGAAGGCCGGGTCGCTCTACCACACCGTGGAACGGTTGCAGCACAACGGTTTCGTCGAGATCGTCGACACCCAGCGCGACGGTCGGCGGCCTGAGCGGACCGTGTACGCGATGACAGCGGCCGGCAAGGACGTGTTCGAGCAGCGAGCTCGGGAAATGCTGGGCGACGTCGCCCAGGAGTACCCGGAGTTCCTCAGCGGGCTGGCGGTCATCGACGACCTCGGCCGGGACAAGTCGCTGGCCGAGCTGGAGCATCGCCTCACACTGCTGCGCGCGAGCGTCGCGGCGGACCAGGTGATGTTCGAGAACGTGCGGGACAACGCGGTCCCCGAGATCTACTGGCTCGACTTCCGCTACGCGGCCGCCCACCGGGCTTTCGAGCTCGAGTGGTGCGAACGCCTGCAGGCCGATCTTTCCTCAGGGCGCATCCGGTTCCAGGACGAGAAGCCCTCCCTCAGCCTCATCACCAAGGAAAATCATGAACGCAAGACAAGCTAACCCTTGGGCCGCGCTGAGCGCGTTGTGCCTGGGGTTCTTCATGATCCTGCTGGACACCACCATCGTGTCCATCGCCGTGCCGAACATGCTGAGCAAGCTCAACACCGGCTTGAACTCCGTGGTGTGGGTGATCAGCGTCTACCTGCTGACCTACGCCGTGCCGATGCTGTTCACCAGCCGCCTTGGCGACCGCTTCGGGCCGAAGCGCGTGTTCCTCGCCGGCCTGGTCGTGTTCACGGGCGCGTCGCTGTGGTGCGGCCTGTCCGGCAGTGTCGAGATGCTCATCGCGGCGCGCGCCGTGCAGGGCCTCGGCGCCGCGCTGATGACGCCGCAGACGCTGGCGTTCATCACGCACCTGTTCGCGCCCGCCAAGCGCGGTCCGGCGATGGGCGCGTGGGGCGGCGTCGCCGGCCTGGCCACGATCGCGGGCCCGCTGCTCGGCGGCGTGCTGGTCGACCACCTCGGCTGGGAGTGGATCTTCTTCGTCAACGTGCCGATCGGCGTGATCGCCATCGTGCTGACGGTGCTGCTCGTGCCCGACTGGCAGCCGAAACACGCGCACGCCTTCGACTTCATCGGCATCTTCCTGTCGGCGGCCGGGCTGTTCTGCCTGGTGTTCGGCGTGCAGAACGGCCAGCAGTACGACTGGGGTACGGTCTTCGCCGGCATCACGGTGTTCGAGTTCATCGGCGCCGGCGTGGTGCTGCTCGTGGCGTTCGTGCTGTGGCAGAAATACAACCGCCGCGAACCGCTCGTGCCGCTCGCCGTGTTCGGCAACCGCAACTTCTCCGCGGGCACGCTCACGGCCACCACGGTCGGCTTCACGATGACCGGCATGTTCCTGCCGCTGATCATCTACATCCAGACGGTGCTCGGCCTGAGCCCCACGCTCGCCGGTGTGCTGACCGCGCCGATGTCGCTGCTGTCGGGCGTCATCGCGCCGTTCGTGGGCCGCGCGTCCGACCGCATCAACGGCAAGTACCTCGTGATGGGCGGGCTTTCCCTGCTCGCGCTGGGCATCGGCATCATCGCCGCGCAGGCCCGCCCGGACACCAGCCCGTGGGCGCTGATCCCGGCGCTGCTCGTCTGCGGTCTCGGCATCGGCTGCATCTTCTCGCCGATGAGCAACCTGACCATGGCCTCGGTGCGGCCCCAGCTCGCCGGTACCGCGTCGGGCATCTTCAACACCGCCCGCCAGGTCGGCGGCGTCCTCGGCAGCGCGGCCATCGGCGTGCTCCTGCAGGCCCGCATCAGCGCCTCCATCGCCGACGAGGCCACCACCGCCGCGGCGCAGCTGCCCGAGCAGTACCGCCAGCCCTTCGCCGACGGAATCGCCCACGCCGCCGCGTCCACCGGCGAGTTCGGTTCCTCCGCCGGCCCGGCCGCGCCCATCCCGGGCCTCCCCGCCGACATCGCCGCCCAGGCGGGCCGCCTCGCCTCCGAAGCCGTCCACAACGGTCTCACCGACGCCGCCCGCGCCACGCTGATCCTGCCGATCGCCGTGCTCATCCTGGGCGTCCTCTCGGCGGCCTTCCTGCGCCGCGTGACCCCCCGCCCCGCCCCGACGGCCACCACCCCGACCACGTCGGAAACCCCGGTCACCGCCTGACTCGGCAGGCACGCCAAGCCTCGTGAGCGCGGGCTTCAACTGACGCTCGCGAGGCTTGGCGAGGGCGCAACTCGAGCGGCTCTCGTCCCATCCGCGCCGGCGGAGCGGTAATCGCGTGTCGAACGGCGTCAGCCGCCCGATACACCTGCCACCATCAGGCCTCGGGATTCGGTTTGCGTCGAGACGGCGGCAGCCGCTGGGCTGTGAGTGTGCGGGTCGGTCCTCACCGGCTCCAGGGCTCACAAGTTAATGGCGGAGAGCACAGCTGGAGAACGACTCAAAGGCTCGCGGGCCGCACGCCGTTCGCTGGAGTAGCCGCCCCCTGCTGTCAGGTCGGTGGGCTCAGCTCGACGCTGCCATGAGGACGTGCAAGACACAGATCTTCATCGCGGATGTCGAGGGTGGCAGCGAGATTCATGATCAGCAGAGCAATGCGCAGCGCCGAAACCCGGCTGAGCGCCGGGCTCAACCCACCAAGCCGGATCACCTTAGCGGCGCGAGGCCGCACCGACCTATCCCCGCCTGCCGGACCGGTCGCGTCCTCCGTGGCCTCGGCCGCCGCCGGCCAGCGAGCGTACGGGCCGGTTCTCGCCGACGCCAACCAGCCCACACTCACGGGACTTGGCCAGTACGGCCGAAAAGACGTGCTGCCCCTCGGCCTCCGGTGCGGGAGCCGGGGCCGAGGGGCGGCACGTTTACCGCGGGAGAGAACGTCGAGGGGTCAGCAGTCAGGTGCGGCTGGGGCCAACCGGCCGGTCACCGGCACAGCTCACCCGCGCACAGGCGGGGAGCTCTTCAGCGCCTCAGAACCACCAGCACGAACAGGGTCGCGGTGTTTCGGCGCGCGCAGGCGTGCCCACCACGCGGAGCGCAGCCTGGTCGGCGGCGTGGATTCCATCACCCGGACCGTCATGCGGCACCGTGGTCCTTCCCGGCATCTGCCTTGATACCGTCGAGACGAGCTGAGGTCGATATGTTGCGAGCAACAACAAACTAGCTCCACGATCGGGTGTTGCAGGTCACAATTCGGCAACGCTCGCTACGCGCGGTAGCTTTCACCCGTGCGTCTCGTACTTGCTTCCCAGTCCCCCGCCCGTCTTGCGTTGTTGCGCGCCGCCGGGCTTGAGCCGAGTGTCGTGGTGTCCGGCGTCGATGAGGACGCCGTGGCGGCGGCGCTCACCGATCCGGCGCCCGATGAGCTCGTGATGGCGCTCGCCGCGGCGAAGGGCAACGCCGTGTTCGCCGAGGTGGCCGGTATCCACTCCGACGCGGTGATCGTCGCGTGCGACTCGATGCTGTCGATCGGCGGCGAGATGGTCGGCAAGCCCGGCACGCCGGAGGTCGCGCGGCGGCGGTGGGAGGTGATGGCCGGCAACTCCGGCGAACTGCTGACCGGCCACGCCGTCATCCGCGTCGAGAACGGTCACCGCACCAAGGAAGCCGCCGGCACGCAGCGCACCACCGTCCACTTCGGACGGCCCAGCGCCGAGGAGCTCGACGCCTACATCGCCACCGGCGAGCCGCTGCAGGTGGCGGGCGCGTTCACGCTCGACGGGCTCGGCGGCTGGTTCGTCGAGGGCATCGAGGGTGACCCGTCGAGCGTCATCGGGCTCAGCCTGCCGCTCGTGCGCCGCCTGCTGACCGAGGTCGGCGTGAGTGTCGTGGATCTCTGGACGCCTCCCACATCCTGAGAAGACTTTCACTCCACCGAGTGATCGAAGAAAGTTCATGTTCGGCCCGGTTCGGGCCTGAACGGGAACTTTCGACCTCTGGGGTGGCTTCGTGTCCTTCCTCCGCGCGTACACCAAACCTCGAGTCTTCGCGGCCGCGGTGATCGGCTCGCTCGTCGTGGGCGCGGCGCTCGGCGTCCTCGCCCGGACGACGAGCGCCACAACGCTCACCAACGTCCTCCACGAAATCGGCGAAATCTTCACGACGCTGTTGCAGATCGCGGTGATCCCGCTGGTCTTCACGGCGATCGTGGTCGGCATCACCAGCCTGCGCGGCCTCGGCGGCGGGCGCACGGCCGCGCGGCTCGGCGGCCGGACTGTGCTGTGGTTCGCCATCACGTCGTTCATCGCCTCGCTGATCGGCATCGCGATCGGCAAGCTGTTCAACCCCGGCGCCGGCGGCCTCGGCGCGGGCATCGCGGCCACGGCGAAGAACGCCGACAAGGCCGCCAAGAGCGTGAGCAGCTGGGGTTCGTGGGACTCCTTCATCGACGGGCTGCTCCCCCAGAACTTCTTCTCTGCCTTCACCGACGGCAACACCCTGCAGGTGCTCTTCCTCGCCGTGCTGATCGGCGCCGCGGCCTACAGCCTGGGCGACAAGGCCAAGCCGTTCGTCGACTTCACCACGAGCGTCTTCGAGATCATCCAGCGCTACCTCGGCTGGATCGTGCGCCTGGCCCCGCTCGGCATCGCCGGCCTGATCGGCGCCGCCGTGTCCAACTACGGCGACGCCCTCTTCCGCCCGCTGCTCTCCACCACGGCCGCGGTCTACGTCGGCTGCCTGCTGGTGCTGTTCGTCGTCTACCCGATCCTGCTGAAGTTCGTCGCCAAGATCAGCCCGGCGACGTTCTTCGCCAAGGCCGGCACGGCGATCCAGTTCGCGTTCGCCTCGCAGTCCTCCGCCGCGACGCTGCCGCTCACCCGCCAGGCCGCGGTGAACCTGGGTGTCGAACCGTCCTACGCCGCCTTCGCCACCCCGCTCGCCAGTGCGACCAAAATGGACGGTTGCGCCGCCGTTTTCCCCGCCATCGGCACCATCTTCATCGCCAACCTTTCGGGCGTGCAGCTGAGCATCGGGCAGTACGTGGGCATCGTGGTGGTCGCCGTGCTCGGCGCGCTCGCCACCGCGGGCACCACGGGCTGGCTCACCGCACTCACGCTCACCACCGCGTTCATCGGCCTCGACGCCAAGCAGGTGGCGCTGGGCATCGCGCTCATCTACTCCGTGAACCCGATCATTGACATGATGCGCACGGCCACCAACGTCGCCGGTCAGATCGTGGTCCCGACCATCGTCGCCCGCGCCGAAGGCCTGCTCGACGACACGGTGCGCGACACCCCGGCCCCCAAGGTCCAGGCCGAGCCGGTCAGTGCTTGACCAAATCGCCTGACCAAATCGCCTGACCAAGCAGCCTGATCCGACGTGACGGCGGCTGGGCAACAGCACCAGCCGAACTCAGCCGCCGTCCGCACACGGCCGCAGCTCCGAGGCCCGCACCTCAACCTGCGGCCACCCCCTCAGATCCGACGGCGACGCCACCTTCTTGGTACAGCCGAGCTCCATACCGTTGAGCTGGTAGACCTCGGCGAGCACCGGCGCGGCCTGGCACTTGGGCGTGCCCGGTGTCGCATCCGGACACTCGTGCCGCACGACGATCACGTCGGGCCGGCCGTCGGTGTCGACGTCGAAGAGCGAAAGCGTGCCGGCATCGGCGAAGTAGGGCTTCCCGAAGTCGCGCCACACCCCGCCCGAGCCGACGAGCAGCTCGCCGAACGCGCCGCCCGCGCCGTCGCCCCCGCCGACGTCGCCGGTCACGAGGCACGCCGACGTCTCCCCCGCGATGCAGCGCAACGACTCCGCGGTGAGCTTCGCCCCCATCGTGGTGATCGCGAGCTCGAACTCCGTGCCGGGCTGCGGCCCCACTTGCACGCGCCCCCAGCCGCCGGACGCGTCGGAGAGCAGCACGACCGGGGTACCGCCCACGGTCATCGCGGCCAGCTGGCGGCACGCGCCGCTGCCGCAGGTCGCCGCGGTGGGCGCCGCCGGCTCCAAGCTCACGGGCGGAACGCCGGGCGCGCCGTCGGGTTTCGGGCGCAGCACGACGACGACCACCAGCGCCGCCACCGTCACCACGGCGGCGAGCACCGCCGTGAGCAGCGCGGACCGCGGGGTCCGGGTCGGCGAGATCCGCATATCCGAGACTGTAGGCGACCTTGCAGACGGTGGCCGTCTATGTTGTTCCGGTGACGAACCCCAATCTCCCCCCGGCGCTGTACCTGCCGACCGGCCCGGTCTCCGGGACCACCGACGGCGGCACCGGTGCCAACATCGAGCTGCGCCGCACCCCCGATGGCCGCGTGGCCCTGGTCGCGTTCACCGCGCTCGACCGGCTGATCGACTGCTGCGGCGAGCACCAGCCGTGGATCATGATCAACACCGAGCACTTGCCGAAGATCCACCAGGTCAACCCCTACGACGTGATCGTGCTCGACTCCGAACTCCCGGTCGAGCTGCGGCACACCGCGCGGGTATAACGAAACCACCGGGTGGTCCAGCTCTCATCCCAGTGGGTAGTGCGGTCCGTAGACTCCGGGACACCAGGCAGTGGAGCTCACGGGAGGTACCGGGTGACCGAGCAGGACGTCGCGAGCACGGGTGGTCCGGTGACCAAGATTCTCGTCGCCAACCGCGGTGAGATCGCGGTCCGCGTGATCAGGGCGGCGAAGGACGCGGGTCTCGAAAGTGTGGCCGTGTACGCCGATCCCGACCGCGACGCACCCCACGTGCGCCTGGCCGACGAAGCGTTCGCGCTGGGCGGCACGACCGCCGCCGAGAGCTACCTCTCCATCGACAAACTCCTCGACGTGGCCAAGCGTTCCGGCGCCGACTCCGTCCACCCGGGATACGGGTTCCTGTCGGAGAACGCCGATTTCGCCCAGGCCGTACTGGATGCCGGGCTCACGTGGATCGGCCCGAGCCCACAGTCCATTCGCGACCTCGGCGACAAGGTGACCGCGCGGCACATCGCGACGCGCGCCGGCGCGCCGCTCGTGCCCGGCACCAAGGAGCCGGTGAAGAACGCGGACGAGATCATCGCGTTCGCCGACGAGCACGGCCTGCCCGTGGCGATCAAGGCGGCGTTCGGCGGCGGCGGGCGCGGCCTCAAGGTCGCCCGTACGCGTGAGGAAATCCCCGAGCTGTTCGAGTCCGCGACGCGCGAGGCGGTGGCCGCGTTCGGCCGCGGCGAGTGTTTCGTGGAGCGCTATCTCGACAAGCCGCGCCACGTCGAGGCGCAGGTACTGGCCGACCAGCACGGCACCGCGATCGTCGTCGGCACGCGCGACTGCTCGCTGCAGCGCCGCCACCAAAAGCTTGTCGAAGAGGCGCCCGCGCCGTTCCTGTCCGACGACCAGCGTCGGCGCATCCACGAATCGGCCAAGGCGATCTGCAAGGAAGCCGGCTACTACGGCGCCGGCACCGTCGAATACCTCGTGGCCACCGACGGCACCATCTCCTTCCTCGAGGTGAACACCCGCCTGCAGGTGGAGCACCCCGTGTCCGAGGAGACGACGGGCCTCGACCTCGTGCGCGAGATGTTCCGCATCGCGCGCGGCGAGAAGCTGCGCATCACCGAAGACCCCGAGCCGCGTGGGCACTCCATCGAGTTCCGCATCAACGGCGAGGACGCCGGCCGCGGTTTCCTGCCGGCGCCGGGCACGGTCACGAAGTTCATTTCGCCCAACGGCCCCGGCGTGCGCGTCGACTCCGGAGTGGAGTCCGGCAGCGTGATCGGCGGCCAGTTCGACTCGATGCTCGCGAAGCTGATCGTCACCGGTTCCGACCGCAACAACGCGCTCGAGCGCAGCCGGCGCGCGCTGGCCGAGTTCGTGGTGGAGGGCATGGCGACCGTGCTGCCCTTCGACCGCGTGATCGTGGACGACCCGGCGTTCATCGGCGACGAGAACGGTTTCTCCGTGCACACGCGCTGGATCGAAACCGAGTTCGACAACAAGATCGAGCCGTTCGTCGCACCTGATGCCGAGGCCGAGGAAGAGGCACCGCGGCAGAACGTGGTGGTCGAGGTCGGCGGCCGGCGGCTCGAGGTGTCGCTGCCGGGCGGCTTCGCGCTCGAAGGCGCGGGCGGCGGGGCGGCGGCCACGAAGGCCAAGCCGCGCAAGCGCTCGGGCGGCGCGAAGGCCGCGGTGAGTGGCGACGCCGTCACGGCGCCGATGCAGGGCACGATCGTGAAGATCGCGGTGGAGGAAGGCCAGCACGTCGAGGCGGGCGAGCTGATCGTGGTCCTCGAGGCGATGAAGATGGAAAACCCGGTCACGGCGCACAAAGCGGGCACCGTCACGGGGCTTTCGGTCGAGGTCGGCGCCGCCGTGACCCAGGGCACGCAACTTCTGGAGCTCAAGGACTGAAGTTGTGCCGAATGTCGTGGGTTCCCGGGCCCGTGGCGGCATACCATCGTCGATGTGACAGAGGTTCCGTCTCCGCAACTGCGGATCAGCGACCAGGAACGGGAATCCGCGCTGAATGCGCTCGGTGAGCACATGAGCGCGGGGCGGATCGACATCGACGAGTACGGCGAGCGCTCGGCGCGCATCACCGCAGCCAAGACGCGGGGTGAGCTGGCGGGGCTGTTCGGCGACCTCCCTGCTCCGCACCCGGTCTACGGCGGTGCGGAGCCTGTGGCGCCCGTTCCCGGCGCGCCTCCGGTTCCCGCCCCTGCTCCGCAGACGGCGGTAGCCCGGCCGGACGGGTGGAACGGTGGCCAGCGAGTGGTGGCCGCGCTGGTACCGCTGGTGTGGATCGCGACCATCGCGCTTATCGCGACGAGCACGCTGCCCGCGTGGCCGCTGGTCATCGCGCCGATCGCGCTCAGCATCATCGGCCGAGCACTGTGGGGCCACGGCGGCAACCACCACCACGACCACCGGGACCGCCACCGCGAGCACCGCATCGACCACCGCGAAGCCCGTCGCGAGATGCGCGACGAGATGCGCGACGAGTTCCGTCGCCGACGCGACCGCTGGTGAGGCGCACCCCCGTGTCCGACATGCGGTTGAGCGACGAAGAACGCCAGGACGCCCTCGACGTGCTTTCCGAGCACGTCCGCACCGGCCGCCTGGACGTCGACGAATACGGCACCCGTTCGGCCAAGGTCACGGCCGCCAAGCGGGTCAGCGACCTGGAACCGCTGTTCGACGACCTGCCCTCACCCCGGCCGAGCGCGCTGCTGGCCATTTCGCGGCCCGGGGCCACCGCCGTGCCCGCTCCGAGTCCAGCCGGCGACAGTGCGTTGATGCGCTTCGCCCTGCGGTTCGCCGTGCCGATCGCGGTGGTGGTGGCGATCGCGGTGTTCGTGCTGTCGCGCGGGCGGCTCATCCTCGTCTTCGCGCTGCCCCTGGCGATCCTCCTGATCACGGGCTGGCGCCGGCGCTGATCCACCGATCGGTGGAGGCCGGCGTCGAACGGTGGACCCCGGCGTGCGCGTCGAGCTGCGAGAATCGCGCCCATGATGGGTGTGGTGCCGGGTGCCGTGCACCCGCGCGGCGAGCGGCTGGCCGGGCCGCTGTTCGCCGCGATCGGGATCGTGGCGCTCGCCGTGTGCACGATCTGGGCGGCGGGTGACCACGTCAGTTCGGTGACGCTCGTCGTCGCGGGCCTGTCGGCGGCGTGGCTGCTGCTGCTCGTGCCCTTGTTCCCGCGACGGGCGCAGCACCCGTGGCTCGCGGTCGGGTTCTTCGCCGGCCTGCTGACCGGGGCGGCCGCCCTTACGACGCTCGACACCACGTATACGGCCTTCGCGTCGATCGGCTACCCCATCGCGTTCGTGTTGTTCGCCGCCCGCTGGAGCATCTTCGCCGTGACCGCGACGGCCGTGGTTCCCTTGCTGGCCAAGGGAATCTGGGGCACGGACACGCCGACGCCGGCCTGGGTGTTCGTCGCCTCGGTGGTCGGGCCAATGCTGTATGCCGCGTGGTTCGTCGGCGCGGAGAACGACAAGCGGCGACGCGCCAACGCGGCCCTCGCCGAGGCCAACGCGCGGCTCGAAACCGCGCTCGAGGAGAACGCCGGGCTCCACGCGCAGCTGCTCACGCAGGCACGCGAGGCCGGCGTGCACGACGAACGCCAGCGCATGGCGCGCGAAATCCACGACACGCTCGCGCAGGGCCTGACCGGCATCGTCACGCAGCTGCAGGCCGCGGACCGGGCGTCGTCCGCGGAGTCGCGGCAGCGCCACCTCACCCAGGTCCACACGCTCGCCAAGGACAGCCTCACGGAGGCCCGCCGCGCTGTGCAGGCGTTGCGGCCCGAGCCGCTCACGGACTCGCGGTTGCCCGAAGCGTTGGCGGAGCTGGCGCGTCGCGTCAGGGACACCTCGGGCGTCGCGGTGACGGCCGAGACCTCCGGCGAACCCGTGCCGCTGCTGCCGGAGCTGGAGGTGACGCTGTACCGCGTGGCGCAGGAAGCCTTGGCCAACGCCGAAAAACACGCGCGCGCTTCGCGTATCGCCGTCTCCCTCACCTACGCCGGCGACGTCGTCCTCCTCGACGTCCGCGACGACGGCGCCGGCTTCGACCCTGCGTCACCGGCGCGTGGCGACGGCACCGGCTTCGGCCTGCAGGCGATGCGCCAGCGCGTGCGGCGCGTGGCGGGGACGTTCGCGCTCGAATCGGCACCGGGCGAAGGCACCGCGGTCAACGTGCAGCTCCCGGCCATCCCGGCGGACCGATGATCCGCCTCCTGCTCACCGACGACCATCCGATCGTCCGTGACGGCCTGCGCGGCGCGTTCGATGGCTGTCCCGACATCGAGGTGATCGGCGAGGCGGCCACGGGCGTCGAGGCGCTGGCCTTCGTCGCGCGCCACCACCCCGACGTCGTGCTCATGGACCTGCGCATGCCCGAGCTCGACGGCGTCGGCGCGATCCGCCGGCTCGCCACCGAGCACCCCGCCGTGCGCGTGCTGGTCCTCACCACGTACGACTCCGAGTCCGACGTCCTGCCCGCCATCGAGGCGGGCGCCACCGGTTACCTGCTGAAGGACGCGCCCCCGTCGCCGACCTGCAGCACGCCGTCCGTGCTGCCGCCCGCGGCGAGTCCGTGCTCGCGCCCGCGGTGGCTGCCCGCCTGATGGAGCCGCTGCGCCGCCCCAAGCCGGGCGCGTTGACCTCCCGTGAGCTCGACGTCCTGCGGCTGGTCGCCGCCGGCGCCACCAACCGCGCGGCGGGGAACCAGCTGTTCATCAGCGAGGCGAGCATCAAGACGCATCTGCTGCACGTCTACGCCAAGCTGGGCGTGAACGACCGTGCGGCCGCCGTCGGCGAGGCTTACCGGCGCGGGCTGCTCTGACCTTCACCCGTTTGCCGGGCAACGTCCGGTTCGTCTGCTTCGTGAACTCTCCGACAAAGGGGAGGAACTACATGAAGCTCAGAGCACTGGCGGTCGCCGCGGCCGCTGTCGTCGTGACCGGCCTGGGGGCGGTGCCGGCGAGCGCGGACACCTGGCACGCGACCTCGCTGCCCCTGCCGAAGGGGCACGAGGACGCGACCGGCTTCCTCATGGGCACCGATGGCCACGGCGGCTTCGCCGGCGAGTTCGCCATCGACGGCACCTCACAGGTCGTGACGTGGACCAACGGGCAGCCCACCGTGCGCGGGCTTCCGGCGGGTTACGAGTTCGCGAGGGTGGTCGACGAGAACAGCTCCGGAGTCGTCCTCGGCGACGCGGTCGACTACGACACCGGCCTCAGCCGCGGATTCCTCTTGGACGGCAACGGTTTCCACCTCCTGCCGGCGCCTGGGAGCTACGTCGGCAGCCAGGCCACCGCGCTCAACGACCGCGGCGACGTGCTGGCGCTGCTCTTCGCCGACGACCCGGCCAAGGACGCCGTCGCGCTGTGGCCCGTTCTCGGGCAAGGCCTGGTCATCGTCCCGCACACCGGCGAGTGGGCCGACGCACGCGACCTCGACGAGGACGGCACCGTGCTGTTTTCGGACCACCTGTGGAAGAACGGGGTGAGCAGGCCGCTGACCCTTCCGGCCGGTTACTCCTCGGCGTTCGGGCTCGCCATCCGCGACGGCGTGGTGGTCGGGTTCGCAAACCCGGACGGCCCGCCGCCGAGCCAGGCGTTCAGGTGGACCGCCCCGGACCGCCCCGAACCGCTGCCCCAGGGTGACCAGGCCCGGTTCGTCAACAGCACCGGGCTGAGCGCCGGTCAGCTGCCCAATCTGACGACGCCGAACGCCGGCGCGCCGTTCGCCTGGCAGGACACCACGCCACTCGGCAAGTTGCCCCTGCCCGACGGCTACCGCAGCGGCGACGTCCACTCCGTCGGCGACGACGGCACGATCGGCGGAATCGTGTCCAACGGGCCGCTCGACGAGGGTGGCGCACCCGTCATCTGGGAGCGCTGAGGGCCCGGCTCTGGTTACGCTCGTGACGTGGAACCCGTGGAGATCAACGCGGGCGCGTACTACCTGCGCCAGCTGCGGGCGGACCGGCACCTCGACGACCGGGCCGCGCTGTTGGAGGCGTTCGCCGATCCGGAGCACAAGCGGTACGTGCTGAACTACCGGCTGCGGACGCTCGACGAAGCGACCGAGTACATAGCGCTGCGCACAGCGCAGTGGTCGTGCGACGAGCGGTGCTCGTGGGCGGTCGCGGAGCCGACGACCGGACGGCTGCTCGGGGAGGTCGGGTTGCGGGATCTGGACCTGACGTTCGACACCGCCGAGGCCTCCGTCTGGACGCATCCCACGGAGCGGGGCAAGGGCGTGGCGAGCACGGCGCTGAGCGCGGCTCTGCGCTACGGCTTCGGCGGGCTCGGGCTGCAGGAGATCAGTTACCGGCACGAGGAGAGCAACGTCGTGTCGGCGTCTGTCGCCGCGAAGTGCGGGTTCGCGTACGTGGGACCGGAGCGGACGCCGGCGCCGACCGGCGAGCCGTTGATCCGGTGGATCCGAAAGGCCTGAACCGGCGGTGAAAAATTCAGCGAAGGGCGCCTCGGCCGAGCCGGGGCGCCCTTCGGTGCAAAGCCGTGAAGGGCACCTTAAGGGAATCCGAGCCCCTGAAGGTGCCCTTCACAGACCTCAGCTCACCGGCTCGATGATCCCCGACCGAGCCTCCGGCGCCGAAGCGCGCAAGGCGTCCGCCGACTCGTCCGTCGGCTGCGACTGCGACTCGCGTTCGGCCTCCACCCGGGCCGTGTAGACGTCGACCTCGCGCTTGATCGTCTCCGCGGACCACCCCAGCACCTCGCCGACGAGGCGCGCGACCTGGTCGGCGCAGTCGGCGCCGCGGTGGGCGTACTCGATGGAGATGCGGGTGCGCCGCGCGAGCACGTCTTCCAGGTGCAGCGCGCCTTCGTGGCTGGCGGCGTAGACGACCTCGACGCCCAGGTAATCGGGCGCGGAGTCGATCGGCTTGAGCAGCTCGGGACGGCCTTCGGCCAGCGCTAGGACCTCGTGGACCAGCGAGCCGTACCGGTCGAGCAGGTGCCGCACGCGGTAGGGGTGCAGGCCGTGCTGCGCGGCCAGGTGGTCGGCTTGGTTCACGAGCGCGTGGTAGCCGTCTGCGCCGAGCAGCGGCACCTTGTCCGTGATGGACGACGGCGGCCGGCCCGGCAGGTCCACCACGGCGGCGTCGACGGCGTCGGCCGCCATCACGCGGTACGTCGTGTACTTGCCACCCGCGATCGCGACCAAGCCCGGCGCCACGCGCGCGACGGCGTGCTCACGCGAGAGCTTCGACGTCTCCTCGCTTTCGCCCGCCAGCAGCGGACGAAGGCCGGCGTACACGCCCTCGATGTCGTCGTGGGTGAGCGGCGTGGCCAACACCGTGTTCACGTGGTCGAGGATGTAGTCGATGTCGTGCTTCGTGGCCGCGGGGTGCGCCAGGTCGAGATGCCAGTCGGTGTCGGTCGTCCCCACGATCCAGTGGTTGCGCCACGGGATGACAAAGAGGACAGATTTTTCAGTGCGCAGGATCAGTCCCGACTCCGAGACGATCCGGTCGCGCGGCACCACGATGTGCACACCCTTGCTCGCCCGCACGCGGAACCGCCCGCGCCCGCCCGACAGCCGCTGTAGCTCGTCGGTCCACACGCCGGTGCAGTTGATGACCGCGCCGGCCTGGATCTCCGTCTCGCGCCCGTCCTCGACGTCGCGCACCCGCACGCCCGAGATGCGGTCGGCCTCGCGCAGGAACCCCACCACCTGGGTCGACGTGCGCACCACGGCGCCGTAGTGCGCGGCTGTGCGGGCGACGGTCATGGTGTGGCGGGCGTCGTCGGACTGCGCGTCGTAGTAGCGGATGCCACCGATGAGCGACGACCTTTTCAACGCGGGAACCATCCGCAAAGCACCCGCTCGGGTGAGGTGCTTCTGCCCCGGAACGGACCGCGCGCCGCCCATCGTGTCGTACATCAACAGGCCCGCGGCGGTGTACGGCCGCTCCCACCCGCGGTGGGTCAGCGGGTACAGGAAGCTCACCGGCTTCACCAGGTGCGGGGCCAGCTTGGTCAGCATCAGCTCGCGCTCGTGGAGCGCTTCGCGGACCAGCCCCAACTCCAGCTGTTCCAGGTAGCGAAGGCCACCGTGGAAGAGCTTGCTCGACCGGCTCGACGTGCCGGATGCCAGGTCACGGGCCTCTACGAGGGCCACGCGCAGGCCGCGCGTCGCCGCGTCGAGCGCCGTCCCGGCACCCACCACGCCGCCGCCGATCACGACCAGGTCGAAGGTCTCCTTGCCGAGGCGCTGCCAGGACTCCTCGCGCACCGCCGGTCCCAGCTTCGCTTCCGTCACAGCGGCTGCCCTCCTTGCGACTTGCTGTTGTGCACACCCCAGCATCGCACGAGGACCGAGCGTTCCGCCCGGCCGGAAACTTGTCCGTTCCGGCGAGGCAGAGCAGCATGGTAGATCTCGACGCAAGGTGGCGTCGACTTGGGAGGGGAAGCGATGAGCGAGCAAATCTCTCAAAGGTCAACCGGGTGGAGCCGGCTACGCTCGACAATTGGCGGCGAGATGCTCGCCGAGTTTCTCGGGACAGCCGTCATCATCCTCCTCGGCTGTGGCTCGGTCGCGGTCGCGGTGGTGGGTCTCCCCGGGTCCGGCCGGCAATCGGTCGATTTCGGTGCGTCCAACTGGCTGATCATCGCGTTCGGCTGGGGCTTCGCGGTGATGTTCGCGGTCTACATGTCCGCCGGCGTCAGCGGCGCGCACCTGAACCCGGCGGTGACGCTGGCCTTCGCCGTCCGGCGGAAGTTCGCGTGGGCCAAGGTGGCGCCGTTCTGGCTCGCCCAGGTGCTCGGCGCGCTGGCAGGGGCCGCAGTGGTCTACGCCGTGTACCACGATGCCATCGACGCCTTCAACGCCGCGCAGAACCCACCACTGTCGCGACCGAACTCGTTGGGCACGTTCTCCATCTTCGCGACCTTCCCGGCCGAGTACTTCGGCAACGGGGTCTGGGGACCGCTGCTCGACCAGATCGTCGGCACCGCGATCCTCGTCGGGATCATCGCGGCGTTGATCGACAACCGGAACAATGCCCCCGAGAGCAATCTGGGGCCGGCCCTGATCGGCTTCGTGGTCGTGGGGATCGGGCTGTCGTTCGGCACGAACGCCGGTTACGCGATCAACCCCGCGCGTGACTTCGGACCGAGGCTGCTGACCTTGTTCGAGGGGTGGGGGAACAAGGCGTTCCCCGGCAACGGTGATTGGTTCAGCAACTACTGGTGGATCCCGATCGTCGGGCCCCTCGTCGGTGGTTTGGTCGGCATCCTGATCTACGACCTGCTCATCGGCCAGGTCCTGACGGCCCGGGAGAAGGCTCCCGGCGAGTTCCTGCCCGAGCCGGGGCGCGTTCCCGCCGACCAATCGGCCGAGAGCCAGCGGACGAGCGCCGAATGACCGGCAAGATCACCGTTCCGATGGATCTCGCCAGAGCGAGGGAGCAACGATGACTTCGTACGTAGCCGCGATCGACCAGGGCACCACGTCGACCCGCTGCATGATCTTCGACCACTCCGGCCGAGTGGTCGCCGTCGACCAGCGCGAGCACGAGCAGATCTTCCCGAAGGCCGGTTGGGTCGAGCACAACGCCGAAGAGATCTGGGAGAACACGCGCGCCGTCGCCGGTGGCGCGGTCGCGAAGGCCGACTTGCACACGCGCGAAATCGTCGCCGTCGGCATCACCAACCAGCGCGAGACGGCGCTGGTATGGGACCGGACCACGGGCAAGCCGGTGTACAACGCGATCGTCTGGCAGGACACCCGCACGGACAAGATCGTCGGCGAGCTCGGCGCGCTGGGCGGTGGCCAGGAACGCTATCGCCAGAAGGTCGGCCTCCCGCTCGCGACGTACTTCTCCGGCCCGAAGGTCAAGTGGATCCTCGACAACGTCGACGGCGCCCGCGCGAAAGCCGAGGCCGGTGACCTGATCTTCGGCAACATGGACACCTGGGTGCTGTGGAACATGACGGGCGGCGTCGACGGCGGCATCCACGTCACGGACCCGACCAACGCGTCTCGCACACTGTTGATGGACCTCGACACGCTGCAGTGGGACGCCGACATCGCCTCGGACATGGGCATTCCGCTTTCGATGCTGCCGGAGATCCGCTCGTCGTCGGAGGAGTACGGCAAGGTCCGCGAAAAGGGCGCCCTCGCGGGTGTGCCGATCGCCGGGATCCTCGGCGACCAGCAGGCCGCGACGTTCGGGCAGGCCTGCCTCTCGCCCGGCGAGGCCAAGAACACCTACGGCACCGGCAACTTCGTGCTGCTCAACACCGGCACTGAAAAAGTCATGTCGGACAACGGCCTGCTCACCACGGTCTGCTACAAGATCGGCGCCAACGACACGGTCTACGCGCTCGAGGGTTCGATCGCGGTCACCGGTTCGCTGGTGCAGTGGCTGCGCGACAACCTGGGCATGATCGCTTCGGCGGCGGAGATCGAGGAGCACGCCAGCACGGTGGAGGACAACGGCGGCGCGTACTTCGTGCCGGCGTTCTCCGGTCTGTTCGCACCGTACTGGCGCTCGGACGCGCGCGGCGCCATCGTCGGCCTCACGCGGTTCGTCAAGAAGGGCCACCTCGCGCGGGCCGTGCTCGAGGCGACCGCGTTCCAGTCGCGTGAGGTCATCGACGCGATGAACGCCGACTCCGGCGTGCCACTGAAGTCGCTGAAGGTCGACGGCGGCATGGTCGTGAACGAGCTGCTCATGCAGTTCCAGGCCGACATCCTCGGCGTGCCCGTGATCCGGCCGGTGGTCGCCGAGACCACCGCCCTGGGCGCGGCCTACGCGGCCGGCCTGGCCGTCGGGTTCTGGGAGTCGGAGGACGATATCCGCACGAACTGGGCGCAGGACAAGCAGTGGGACCCGTCGATGGACGAGTCGCGCCGCGAAGCGGAGTACCGCAACTGGAAGAAGGCCGTGACGAAGACGTTCGACTGGGTCGACTGACCCCGCGGCTTCGTTTCGGCGAACGACCCCCGTCCGGTTTCGGACGGGGGTCGTTCGCATTCCTGGATACGGCAGGCGTTCGGGTCAGGCGCCCCAGCCCTCTTGGGTGCCGGACTGCTCGTTGGGTGCCATGAGCTGGAAGGACGCGCCCTGGTTGTCCTTGGCCATGAGCATCCGCCCGAACGGCGTGTCCACCGGGTTCTCGGTCACGGTGCCGCCCAGCTCGGGGATCTTGGCCGCGGCGGCGTCGACGTCGGCGGACCAGAAGTAGGTCATCCAGCCCGGTTCGTAGTCGCCGTTCGCCTGGCCGAGGCCGCCGGTCGGGCGGCCGTCGATGTCGAGGGTGGCGTAGGTGAACTCGTCGTTCGAGATGTCGTTGAACGAGTAGCCGAAGACCTTGCCGTAGAAGTCCTTGGCGGCTGCGAAGTCGCGCGACATGTTCTCGTTCCACGCCGGCGCGCCCGGCGCGAGCGTGACTTCCGTGCCGTGGTGCTCACCCGCCTGCCAGAGGCCGAACACCGACCCCGTCGGGTCGGCCGCGATCGCCATGCGGCCCTGGGTCATCACGTCCATCGGCGGGGCGATGACACTGCCGCCGGCCTCGGTGATGGCGGCCACGGTCTTGTCCACATCGGACACGGCCAGGTACGTGGTCCAGGCGGCCGGCATGCCCGCCTGGTCCGCCGGAGTCTCCCCTACCCCGGCCACCGGACGGCCGGCGAGCTGCGCCATGCCGTAGTAACCCATTTCGGGACCGCCGAACTGAACGTCCCAGCCCAGCAGGCTCTCGTAGAACGTCTTGGCCGCGGTTCTGTCGGGCACCATCAGGTCGACCCAGCACGGCGTGCCGTCGGGCCAGCGTTCGTCGCGGAACAACATCTGCACTCCCCATGATCAGTTGCGATGCGGATTGTGTCTGCGGCCACAGTCTTGCACCGGCCACCGACAAAACCGGAGAACCATCACGAACGAGCAGCGATCAGTGACCGTGGGCGACGAGCCGCGCGTAGACGATCACGTTGTCCTCGTAGTTGTGCGCAGCGCGGTCGAACGCGCCGCCGCACGTGATGAGGCGCAGCTGCGCGTCGGGAGTGTCGCCGTACACCGCGTCGCTCGGGAACACGTCCTTCGGCACCTGGTCCACCTTGGTCACTTCGAACCGCGCCGTGCTGCCGTCTTCCCGCTTGATCGAGACCTGGTCCCCGGGCGCCATTTCCTTGAGGTGGAAAAAGATCCCCTCGTGCTTGTTGCCGTCCACATGCCCGAGCACCACCGCCGGCCCGCGCTCGCCCGGCGTCGGCGAGTACTCGTACCAGCCGGCCTGCAACGGCGTGCTCACCGGCGGCACCTGCACGGTGTTGTCGGCGTTGAGCCCGAGCGGGACGAGCGTGGAGTGCGCGTCGATCTTCGGGATGTCCAGCGACACTGGTTTGGACTTCGGCAGCACCACGGACGTCTCGGGCGCCGGCGGCGTCAGGGAATGCCCCACCTGCGGCGGCGAGGACGAGGCGGACGGAGCGGCGCAGCCACCGAGCACGGCCAGCGCCGCCAGAGCCACCGCGGCGAAAGTCTTTCTGAACATGTCTCCCCCTTCGGGTCCCGAGGGCGCACTGAGCACCCAACCAGGTGACCGAGCGCGGTCGCCGGAGGGGCCGCGACTGCCCTCCGGCGACCGGGTTTCGTCAGCCGCGCGAGCGCCGCCGCGCCAGCACCATGCCTGCGCCGCCGACGGCCAGCACGCCCATCGCGCCCGCGGCCACCGCGAGCCCGGAGGACGAATCGTCGACGGGACCGTCGGTGCCACCGGTCTGCGGCGCCCCCATCGGCACCTTGGTGACCTCCTTCGGCGTCGTCGGTGTGGTCACCACGGCGTCCTTGGCCGGCAGGACCTTGAAGCTCTGCGTGAGCTTGGCCTTGCCGCAGAGGAACGTGACGGTGTAGGTCCCCGGCTTCGCGTTCTTGTTCACATCGGCCGGCGTCTGGTAGACGTACGCGGTCTCGAGCGGCTGCTCGGTCCCGACGGCTTCGAGCTCCCCGAACGTGATCACCGTCGAAGACAGCTTCATGCTCGTCTTCGGCGGGCACACCACGCGCGCCGTGACCGAGTCACCGGCTCTGGCCGCGCGCGGCAGGACCGTGAGCGACGGCTTGGGTTGCCGGTGCTCGCCCGTCGGCGGCGTGGGCTTGTCCGACGTGGGCGGGACCGGCGTCGAGGTGCTCGACGTCGGCTGCGCGGGCGTGGTCGGCGCGGTGGACTCGGCCGCGAAGGCCGGAGCCGCGGTGAGCAGACCGGCCGCGAGAATCGACGAAAAAACCGCAATGCGTTTCATGGAATTTCCCCTCGACTGATTTTCCACAACGGAGGACAGCGGATTCCGCAACCCCACGCGTACAGTTCCCCCTGCCACGCGGCGGTGCTCCTCCGACACCATGAAGACGTCTCCGACCTGCACCGGGTTGTCAATCAGCGTAACGATTCAAGCACGCCGGGAACTCGGGTTGCACACGCGAAAAAGCCGCCGGAAATGGTTTCCGGCGGCTTTTCAGTAAGTCTGGCTGCGCTATTCGGCGAGGCTTCCGTCGCCCGCCTTCGCCGCGCCCGCAGGAACCGTCGCCACCTGGGCGGCCGGCACGGTGAACGTGGCGGCGTAGGTCTTTCCGCCGCACGCCACCGTGAGCGGGTAGTCGCCGGCGGCGGTGCCGGACACGAGGTCGGCGTCGGCGGAGACGGTGGCGTGTACGCCGATGAAGGGGCCGAAGTCGTAGTTCGCGAACTTCAGCACAGGCGAACTGAACGTGGTCGAGCCAGCCTTGGCGCCGGGACAGTCGGCGAGGGCGACGTTGGACTCGCCGCGCTGGAAGTGGTTCACCAGCCCGCGCAGGGCCGCCGTGTCCTGGTTCAGCTGCACGGTCACGGCCGGCGCGGGCGCCGCCGCGGGCGCGGGCCCTCCGGTCGCCGCCACCGCTTGTCCGGCCACGGCGACCGTCCCGATCGCCATCGCCGCAACGAAAACCGCCCTCTTGCGCACCCTCGGCCCCTTGTCCCGCTCAGTCATCAGCCTGTCACCGCACAAGACGCGGCGAGCCACGCGGGGTTGCGCGGAAATGGAAAACTGTCCGAACCAGATCGGCCGGGATCAGTCGAGGTCGTCGTGGCGCATCAGCTGACGCCCCGCCTCGGTGATCGAGCCCGACAGTGACGGGTACACCGAGAACGTCAGCGCCAGGTGGTCCACCGTCAGCTGGTTCTGCACGGCCAGCGCGATCGGCAGGATGAGCTCGCTCGCTGACGGCGCCACGACCACACCGCCGACCACCACACCCGTGGCGGGGCGGCAGAAGAGCTTCACGAAACCGCGGCGGAGGCCTTCCATCTTGGCGCGAGCGTTGGTGGCCAGCGGCAGCATGATCGTGCGCGCGGGCACCTCGCCGGAGTCGATGGCGTGCTGGCTGATGCCGACGGTCGCGATCTCCGGGTGCGTGAACACGTTGGCGGCCACGGTCTTCAGCTTGATCGGCGCGACGCCCTCGCCCAGCGCGTGCCACATCGCGATGCGGCCCTGCATGCTCGCCACCGACGCGAGCATCAGCAGGCCGGTGCAGTCACCCGCCGCGTAGATGCCGGGCACGCTGGTGCGCGACACGCGGTCGACGGTGATGAACCCGCCGGGGCCGGGCTCGATGCCCACGCGGTCGAGGCCGATGTCGGCGGTGTTCGGGATGGACCCGACGGTCATCAGCGCATGGCTGGCCTCGATCACCCGGCCGTCGGCCAGGTGCACCGCAACGCCCTTCTCCGTGCGCTCCACGCGCTCGGCGCGCGCGTGCTTCGCGACGGTGGTGCCACGCTGCGAGAAGACCTCTTCGAGCACCGCGGCGGCGTCGGCGTCCTCGTGGGGCAGCACGCGGTCGCGGCTGGACACGACGGTGACCTTCACGCCCATCTCGGTGTACGCGGAGGCGAACTCGGCGCCCGTGACACCCGAACCGATCACGGCGAGGTGCTCGGGCAGCTCGGTGAGGTCGTAGAGCTGGCGCCAGTCGAGGATGCGCTCGCCGTCGGGCACGGCGCCGGGCAGCACGCGCGGGGTGGCGCCGGTGGCGATCAGCACGACGTCGGCGCCCACGGCCTCCGTGGTGCCGTCGGCGTGGGTCACGGCGACTTTGTGCGTCGCCAGGCCCGGCTCCTCGTCGCAGAAGCTGGCGGTGCCGTTGATCACGCGCACACCCTCACGCTGCACGCGGGCGCGGATATCGGCCGACTGCGCGAGCGCGAGGCCCTTCACCCGGCCGTGGACGGTCAGCAGGTCGACGCTCGTGTCGGCCAGATCGGTGTTGATGCCCAGCTCACCGAGGTCGTGCATCTTCGCCAGCGCGCCGGACGACGCGATGAACGTCTTCGACGGAACGCAGTCGTAGAGGACACAAGCGCCGCCCAGGCCATCGCGCTCGACGATCGTCACGTCGGCGCCGTGCTGAGCGGCGACCAAGGCGGCTTCGTAACCCGCCGGGCCCCCGCCCATGATCACGATCCTGGTCACCTGAGGTCCTCCTCGATACGCGTGTGGCCGGTGGGTCCAACGGTACGCGGAGGGGTCCGTCGCCAAGCGAAGTGGCCGGACACGGCATGTGCATCCGCTCGTGCGCTGAGCGGGTCGCTAGGCTGTCGCCCGTGCCGTTGTATGCCGCTTACGGATCGAACATGGAGCCCGCCCAGATGCTGGAGCGCGCCCCGCACGCACCGATGGCCGGCACCGGCTGGCTGGAGGGCTGGCGGCTGACCTTCGGGGGTGAGGACCTCGGCTGGGAAGGCGCGCTGGCCACCATCGTCGAGGACCCGGCCTCCCGGGTCTTCGTGGTGCTCTACGACGTGACCTCGCTCGACGAGGCCGGGCTCGACCGCTGGGAAGGCGGCGAGCTCGGCATGCACAACAAGATCCGCCTGCGGGTCCAGACCATGGACGGCTCGGTGCTCGCCTGGCTGTATGTGGTCGACGCCTACGAGGGCGGCCTGCCGTCCGCGCGCTACCTGGGCGTGCTCGCCGACGCGGCCGAGGCCGCCGGAGCCCCCGCCGACTATGTGGATGACCTGCGCACCCGGCCGTGCTCCGGGATCACCGGCTGACCACAGCCCTGTGGACAACTCGGCGGATTTACGCGCCGACCTGGGCATCATGAACGGTGTTCACCATCAGCCGGCAAAGCTCTGACACCGCTTCACGTTTTCTGCTTGCGACGCTTTGTTTTGCGACCGTCGCGCGAGTTGTCAAAGGTGCCTATAGGCGGCAGGGAGTCGTTGGGGCGTAGGTAAAAACGCTCGTTCAACCACTTTCCCGGAAGTGCCTCGGTGACTGTTGATCACCCGCTGTGAATAGGCGGGTCGGCGGCTCGACGAGGGTTCACGAGACCGGGTGAAATAGGTGTTCACAGGGCTTTGCCTGGACGCAAAAACCACCCGCTTGAGTTATCCACAGCTCGGCTGGGCTGTGGATAACTCAAGCGGGTGAGGCTGCGGATAACTCAGGCCAGAGCGGCCAGCGCGGTGTGGACCAGCGTGCGGACACCGACCATCAGCGCCCGCTCGTCGAGGGTGAAGGTGGGGCGGTGGATGTCGGCCTGAGGGGCCGGCGGACCGGGCCACACGCCGAGGCGGGCGAACGCGCCCTGGACGTGCTCGAGGTACCAGCCGAAGTCCTCGCCGCCGGAGGACTGCTCCGTGCCGGCCAGGCCTTGCTCCCCGAGCGCGGCTTCGACGCCCGCGCGCAGCAGCGCCGTGTTCTCCGGGTCGGAGACGACCGGGGGCACGCCACGGCGGTAGTCGAGCGAGAAGCCGACCCCGGTGGGCGCGAGCAGCGACTCCACGGACGACGCGACGAGCGGTTCGAGCGCCGTCCACACCTCGTGGTCGGCCGTGCGCAGGGTGCCGCGCAGCACGCCGTCCTGCGGGACCGCGTTGGCGGCCTGGCCGGCGTGCACCGCGCCCCACACGAGCACCGTGCCCGAGCGCGGGTCGACGCGGCGGGACAGCACCGACGGCAGCGACGTGATGACCGTGCCCAGGGCGTACACGAGGTCCGCAGTGAGGTGCGGCCGCGATGTGTGGCCGCCGGGCGAGGTGAGCCGCAGCTCGATCAGATCGGCGGCCGAGGTCAGGGCACCCACGCGGGTGCCGACCTTGCCGACCTCCAGCCGCGGGTCGCAGTGCAGGCCGAAGATCCGCTCGACGCCTTCGAGCGCGCCCGCCGCGATCATGTCCAGCGCGCCGCCGGGCATGACCTCCTCGGCGGCCTGGAAGATCAGGCGCACGCGGCCGGGCAGCTCGGAAGCTCCGGCCAGCGCGCGGGCCGCGCCCAGCAGGATCGCGGTGTGGGCGTCATGCCCGCACATGTGGGCCGCGCCCTCCGTGGTGGAGGCATACGGCAGACCCGTGTCCTCCGTCAGCGGCAGCGCGTCCATGTCGGCACGGAGAGCGACGCAGCGCTCACCCTGGCCGATGTCACACACCACACCGGTACCGCCGGGCAGCACCCACGGCTTGAGCCCGACGGCGCGCAGCAGCGACACGACCAGCTCCGTGGTCGCGAACTCGTGCCGCGACAGCTCCGGGTGGGCGTGGATGTGGCGGCGCCACGCGAGTACGTCGGTGACGTTGGCCCGCAGCCAGTCGTCCAGCCAGAACGGGCCACGCCCCGCACCGAGATCGTCCACAGGTGCCATGCTGACGCCGGCTTCGGTGATCAGCGCGGTGGGCGCCTCGATCGGGTTGGCCATGCGACCCTCGGGGTCACCTGGAACGTCCGGACGTGAGTCAAGCACAGTCACGCCGCACCTCCTCCCGTTCCCGCAACACGGGTGGCGCTTGGGGACCCGCACCGTGCCGTTCGATCTGTCGTACGCATTTGCAGATGATCGTGCACCATGCAGGTGGCAAGCCGCGCCCTGCGACGGGGGACCCGAGACGGCCGGTACCGGATCTGCGTTGAACGGCCCGACGAAATTCGGTCAGGGTGAACCGGGCCGATTCAGCCGTTGCCCTTCTTACGCTTCCGCCGCCCGAAGAACACGATGGCGAGCAGCACGACGGCGACACCGCCCGCGATCAGCTTGTTCCGCGTCTTCTGCGCGTTGGCCTTGTCGGTCTGCGTCGGGTCCAGCACCGGACCCGGTGCCGCCTGCTGCGGGGCCGGGAGCAGTGCTTCCGCAAATGCCGCGGCCTGCGCCTGGACCTGGGCTTGAGCCTGAGCCGGCGCCTCGACGACGGCCGCCTGAGCCGGAGCCGCGCAGTAGAACAGCGCGCCCAGCAGGCCGACCAGCAGCAGTCCCCGCACCTTCGCCATGACATCCCTTCTACGGCACTGCGTCGCATTCTGCCCGCCGAACGGCCGCGACGTCAGCCGCCACGCGGTGGAGGCCCCGCGCTCAGCCCGTGCCATCGCCCGCCGATCGCCTCTTCACACGGTGACCGGTCGTCACGGAGCGTGGAGCGGTCGTGAGGTCAGACCAAAGTCACTTCGGGGGACCGTTCGTCAAGCCGAACGGGGCCGGTGGGCCACCGAGGGTGGGTTCGGCGGGCCTTTTTTCGCCTCGCGGGCTCGAAAGGGGGTTGGCGGTGGTGGCTTCCAGGGATCTGCGGGGTTGGCGGGCGGTGGCGGGGGGTGACGGCTCCGCAGGCATCTGCGTGTGGTGTCCCAGTTCACGCTCTATGGCGACACACGCAAGGGCCGCCGGCCGTCCTTTGTCGCGGCAGTCATCTGCGGGGGATGGCGGTGGCGGCTCGGCAAATGACTGCGGGGATGGCGGTGGCGGCTCCGCAGATATCCACGGGGTTGACGGGTGGCGGCTCCCCTTTTATCCACAGGGCGCTCGCGATGAGCCGAGTTGTCCACAGATTCCGTTTCGGCCGTTTTTCAAGGTCAGGGGCCGATAGACTGGGATGGGGACGCCCCCAAGGCAGGGCGGGGGCTGTCTGGCGGGCGGGGGCTGTCCCGAGGTACGGACCGACGGGCGACTGAGGATCAACTAGCCAAACATCAAATGGCGAAAACTGGCGAGGAGCCGAGGCGGCGGCAGCTGCGCAGGCTGCCAGACGGCTGTGGCAACGGCGGTGTCGGCCCTTGAGCGTGGCCGCGCGGATCGAGATCGGGGATCGGGTCCACCGACTCGCAGCGGCGCTGCGGGCGATCGCGGCCGAGTGGACTCGGCCGGTCTCCATGATCAACCGCCCACCGCGAACAGCCGGCAACCAGCAACCAGAGCGCCGCATGCCGCCCGCGAGACGGCTGCCGAGCGGCCGAAACCACCGCAGGCGGCTGTCCAGTAAAGACAAGCAACCGACACAAAGACAGCTCAGCCGTCCGTCGGCTCCCCGAAAGCCGTCAAGATCCGCTCCGCCGCCAGCGTCGCCGTCAGTTCGCCGTCGCGGACCGCGCGTTCGATGTCCGCGACCTGGGCTCGCACCGAAGGGTGCGACGTCAGGCGGTCCAGCAATTGCTCCCGCACCATCGACCAGGTCCAGTCGACCTGTTGCCGGCGGCGGCGGTCGGAGAGCTCACCGGACTCCTGCATCAGCGTGCGGTGCCGGCCGATGGTCGCCCATACCTCGTCCAGACCGGAGCCCTCCAGGGCGCTGCAGGTCAGCACGGGTGGCGTCCACGGTGCGTCCTTGCCGTAGATCATCCGCAGTGCGCCCGAGAGCTCGCGGGCGGCGCGGGTGGCGTCGCGGGTGTGCGGGCCGTCGGCCTTGTTCACGGCGATGACGTCGGCCAGTTCGAGCACGCCCTTCTTGATGCCCTGCAGCTGGTCGCCCGTGCGGGCCAACGTCAAAAACAGAAAGGAGTCGACCATGTTGGCCACGGCGACCTCGGACTGCCCGACGCCGACGGTCTCCACCAGCACCACGTCGAAGCCGGCGGCTTCCATCAGCACGATCGTCTCGCGGGTCGCCCGCGCGACTCCGCCCAACGTCCCCGACGTCGGGGACGGGCGGATGAAGGCCCGGGGATCCACGGCCAGCCGCGACATGCGCGTCTTGTCGCCGAGGATCGAGCCGCCCGTGCGGGTGGAGGACGGGTCCACGGCGAGCACGGCGACGCGGTGGCCGGCCGCCGTGAGGTCCGTGCCCAGCTGGTCGATGAAAGTCGACTTGCCGACACCGGGCACGCCCGTGATGCCGACCCGCTGGGCGCCCCCGGCGTGCGGCAGCAGCTCGACGAGCAGCTCCTGCGCCTGTGCCCGGTGGTCCGCCCGGTGCGACTCGACCAGCGTGATCGCCTTGGACAGGGTGCCGCGGTCGCCCGCGAGCACGCCTTTCGCGTAGGCGGCGACGTCGATCCTGCGCGGCAAGGCTCAGGACTCCTGGTGCGCGAGCTGCTCCAGCAGGCCGATCGCCGCGTCGGCGATGACCGTGCCGGGCCCGAAGATGGCGGCGGCACCGGCGGCGCGCAGCTCGTCGTAGTCCTGCGGCGGGATGACGCCGCCCACGACGACCATGATGTCCGACCGGCCCAGTTCGGCGAGCTCGTGGCGCAGCGCCGGCACCAAAGACAGGTGCCCGGCAGCCAGCGAAGACACGCCGATCACGTGCACGTCGGCCTCCGACGCCTGCCGCGCCACCTCACCGGGCGTGGAGAACAGCGGGCCGACGTCGACGTCGAAGCCCAGGTCGGCGAAGCCGGTGGCGATCACCTTCTGGCCGCGATCGTGGCCGTCCTGGCCCATCTTCGCGATCAGGATGCGCGGCCGGCGCCCCTCGTCCTCGGCGAACTTCTCGACCAGCGAGCGCGCCTTCTCGACGTTGTCCGACTTCCCCACCTCTTCCCGGTACACGCCGGAGATCGTGCGGATCTGCCCGGAGTGGCGGCCCCAGATCTTCTCCAGCGCGTCGGAGATCTCGCCGACGGTGGCCTTCGCGCGCGCCGCGTCGATTGCCAGCGCCAGCAGGTTCCCACCCCCCTGAGCACCTTCGGTCAACCGCCGCAACGCGTCTTCCGTGGCCGCCGAGTCACGCTCCTCGCGCAACCGCCGCAGCTTCTCCAGCTGCTGGGTGCGCACGCCGTCGTTGTCGACCTTCAGCACATCGATCTGCTCGTCGTCGGTGACCTGGTACTTGTTCACCCCGATCACGGGCTGGCGGCCGGAGTCGATGCGCGCCTGCGTGCGCGCGGCGGCCTCCTCGATGCGCAGCTTCGGGATGCCCTCGTCGATCGCGCGCGCCATGCCGCCCGCGCTCTCGACCTCCGTGATGTGGCCCCACGCCTTGCGCGCGAGGTCGTAGGTCAGCTTCTCGACGAACGCGCTGCCGCCCCACGGGTCGATCACCCGCGTGGTGCCCGATTCCTGCTGCAGCAGCAGCTGCGTGTTGCGGGCGATGCGCGCGGAGAAGTCGGTGGGCAGCGCGAGCGCCTCGTCGAGCGCGTTGGTGTGCAGCGACTGCGTGTGACCCTGGGTCGCGGCCATCGCCTCGACGCAGGTGCGCGCCACGTTGTTGTAGACGTCCTGCGCGGTCAGCGACCAGCCCGACGTCTGCGAGTGCGTGCGCAGCGAAAGCGACTTCTCGCTCTTGGGATCGAACTGCTTCACCAGCTTCGCCCACAACAGCCGAGCCGCCCGAAGCTTCGCGACCTCCATGAAGAAGTTCATGCCGATCGCCCAGAAGAACGACAGCCGCGGCGCGAACTTGTCCACGTCCAGCCCCGCGTCGACGCCGGCGCGGATGTACTCGACGCCGTCGGCGAGCGTGTACGCCAGCTCCAGGTCGGCGGTCGCCCCGGCCTCCTGCATGTGGTAGCCGGAGATCGAGATCGAGTTGTACTTCGGCATGTGCTGCGAGGTGAACGCGAAGATGTCGGAGATGACCCGCATCGAGGGCTGCGGCGGATAGATGTAGGTGTTGCGGACCATGAACTCCTTGAGGATGTCGTTCTGGATCGTCCCCGCGAGCTGCTCCGGTTTCACCCCCTGCTCCTCCGCCGCGACCACGTACAGCGCCAGCACCGGCAGCACGGCGCCGTTCATCGTCATCGACACGCTCATCTTGTCGAGCGGGATGCCGTCGAAGAGCTGGCGCATGTCGTAGATCGAGTCGATCGCCACGCCCGCCATGCCGACGTCGCCGGACACGCGCGGGTGGTCGGAGTCGTAGCCGCGGTGGGTGGCCAGGTCGAACGCCACCGACAGGCCCTTCTGCCCGGCCGCGAGGTTGCGGCGGTAGAAGGCGTTGGACTCCTGCGCGGTGGAGAACCCGGCGTACTGGCGGATCGTCCACGGCTGGTTCACGTACATCGTGGGATACGGCCCGCGCAGGAACGGCGCGATGCCCGGGTAGGTGTCCAGGAAGTCCACATCGGACAGATCCTCGGCCGTGTACACCGGCTTCACGCCGATGCCCTCGGGTGTCTCCCAGGCCAGCGCGTCGGGGCCCTTGCCGGTGGCTTCCTGCACGGCCTGCGCCCACGCGGCGCGGTCTCCCGGCTCGGGGGTGCCGAGCGGCACGTCGGCGAAGTTCGGGATGCTCATGCCGACGCCTCCATGAGGAGTTGCACGCCGACTGGCCCGGAGGCGTCGGCATGAATATCGATGATTCGCTTGCAAGCTGCGCTCATGCTGACACTCCCAGCTGTACGTGGATGCCGGTCAGGACTTCGAGCGCGTCGCAGCCGGCGAAGACGTTGCCGCTCACACCCGGGTAGCTCGCCTTGCCCGCGAGCAGCACCGTCTCGGCGCCGAGCGACGCGGCGACGTCGGCCGCCTGCTCTTCGTACGCGGCGTCGGTGCCGCAGAGGCACGCGATGCGCGCACCACTTTCCCGGAACGCGCCGGGCAGGTCGTCGATCGCGCCCGGGTTCACGGCCTCGAGGCCGCCGGCCTGGAACAGGTTCGCGGCGAACCCGGCGCGCGTGGTGTGCGCGGCGACGGGACCGAGCGTGGCGAGGAAGACCTTCGGCCGTTCGCCGTGCTCGGCCAGGTACTTGTCGGAGGCGTCGCGCAGCTGCTCGAACGCTTCGGCGTAGCGGTGGCGCGGCAGGCCACCGTCCACAGTAGATCTTACTGCTTCCCTGGTCACGGGTTTCTCGGTGAGGTTCGGGAACTCGCTCACGCCGGTGATCGGGTCTCGGCGCGTGGCCAGGCGCTTCGCGCGGTTGTCCCACGTCGCGGCCAGCCGCGCGGCCAACGCGCCCGATGCCAGCTCGGCCTCGACGCCGCCGGCGCCTTCGATCGCGGTGAACTCGGTCCACGCGGCTTTCGCCAGCTCGTCGGTGAGCTGCTCGACGTACCAGGAGCCGCCGGCCGGGTCGATCACACTGCCCAGCTTCGACTCCTCCAGCAGCACCGCGTTGGTGTTGCGGGCGATGCGCGCGGAGAACGCGTCGGGCAGGCCGATCGCGGAGTCGAACGGCAGCACGGTCACGGCGTCGGCGCCGCCGACGCCCGCGGCGAAGCACGCGACGGTGGTGCGCAGCATGTTCACCCACGGGTCGCGCTGCGTCAGCATCGCGGGCGAGGTCACGGCGTGCTGGTGCATACCACGCGCGGCGGCGGGCGCACCCGAAACTTCGAGCACGCGGTCCCACAGCCGGCGGGCGGCGCGGAACTTGGCGATGGTGAGGAACTGGTCGGCCGTGGCGGCCAGGCGGAACTCCAGCTGCCCGGCCGCGGCAGAGACGTCCAGACCAGCTTCGGTCAGCGCCCGCAGGTACGCGACACCGACGGCGATCGTCGCGCCCAGCTCCTGCGCGTCGGAACCGCCGGCCTCGTGGAACGGCAGGCCGTCGGCCACGAGCGTGCGCACCTTCGGGTACTTCGCGGCGACGCGCGCGGCCAGCTCGGCGGCAGGGGCGACAGGCAGCGCTTCGCCCGCCCGCGCACCGACGCCGATCGGGTCCGCGCCGAGCACGGCGACCGCCTCGCTGGGCGGAATTTCACGCTCGGCCAACACGTCCAGCAGAGCGTCGGCCGCGGCGGCGTACTCCGCGCCGGCGTCGAGGACCACCGGCGCCAGGTCGAGGTAGACCTCGTTGAGCGCGTCGGCCAGCGCGTCGAGCGGGAGCGCTTCGCCGCCGACGCGCAGCCACACGGACGTGGCGCCGCCTTCGAGGTCGGCGAGGATCGCGGTGTTGGTGGCCTTGGCGTCGGCCCGCAGGTGGCGCACGCGCACGTCCCACCCGGTGCCGATCACGCCTTCGGGCCGCGCGCCGCGGACGAACGGCGGCAGTCCCGGATAGCCGGGCTCGCCGACGGCGTCTTCGCGCGTGTACAGCGGCTGGATGTCGATGCCGTCGTACGTGTGGGTGACGAGTTTGCTCTCCGGCGCGCCCGCGAAGTCCTCCGGCAGGCGGCCGCTCTTGCGCAGCACTCCCGCCACGAGTTCCTGCCACCGGGCCCGGTCAGCGGCCGGAAACTCGGCCGCCAGCGCGAGCTCAGCTTCGGAGATCGGCACCGACTCCGGCCCAGCCACGTTCGTCATACCCAGTGATGGTAGAGGCACGCCAGTGCCGGCACCTGTGACTCTAGTCGCCCCACCAGAGTGTTCGGGGGTATCCGCGGAACACGGGTGGGCAGGTCTTGCACACTGGGTCGAACAGTGTCGCTGCCTTACGACACAATCAGGGGGTGTCCTCCTCGAAGGAAGAGCCGAGCCCAGCACCATCGAGCGCAGCCGAGCCGCAGTCCCGTGTGGTCGCCGGGCGCTACCGGCTGCGATCCGTGCTCGGCTCGGGGTCGATGGGCACGGTGTGGTCGGCCTACGACGAGTTCCTCCACCGGCCGGTGGCCGTCAAGGAGATGAAGCTGCCGCCGGGCGTCCCGGCGTCGCAAGCGGACGAGTTGCGTGAGCGGACGCTGCGCGAGGCGCGCGCGATCGCAGTGCTGTCCCACCCGAACGTGATCATCCTTCACGACGTCGCGCGCGACAACAACGAACCGTTCGTGGTCATGGAGCTGCTGCCCTCGCGCAGCCTCGCGCACATCCTGCGCGACCACGGGCCGTTGAACGTGGAGCAGGCGGCCGCCGTCGGCATCGCCGTCGCCGCCGCGCTCGAAGCGGCGCACGACGCGGGCATCACGCACCGCGACGTGAAGCCGGGCAACGTGCTCGTGGCCGGAGACGGGCGGATCAAGCTCACCGACTTCGGCATCGCGCGCAACGTCTCCGAAGCCACGATGACCCGCACCGGGATCATGCTCGGTTCGCCCGCCTACATCGCGCCGGAGGTCGCGTCGGGCGGCGCGGTCACGCCGGCGGCCGACCTGTGGGGCCTGGGCGCGACACTGTTCGCGGCCGTCGAGGGCGCGCCGCCGTACGACGCGGACGGCGATCCACTGGAGACAGTCGGCAAGGTCGTGAACGGCTCGGTGCCCAAGCCGAAGCCGGGCCCGCTGGCCGACGTGATCGCCGCGTTGATGAAGAAGGAGCCGGAGAAGCGGATCTCGCTGCGCGAGGTGCGTCACCGGCTGTACCCGTTGCAGGGCAAGACGGCGCTGGACCTGTTCGGACCGGAGCTGTTCCGCACGCCGGACGGGAAGAAGACTTCGGCGCAGCTCGACGCGACCGACACGCAGGTCTTGGAGACGGTGGCACCGACCGAAAAGAAGTCGGAGGCCAGTGGCGCACTGGCGGCGGACCCGGGTCCGTTGCCGTTCCTGCGGCAGGGCGCCGCTCCGGCTCCTGTTGTCGCCGCTCCGGTTGCTTCTGCTTCGCCGCGACGCAACCCGCGGTCGTCGGCGTTGCTGGCCGTCGCAGCGGTGGTGCTGTTCCTGGTCGCCGGTGTCGGCGGGTTCGCGCTGGCGCGCCTGATCAGCGGGCAGTCGCTGATCCCGCCCGCCGGCAGCGCGGCCTCCGCCGGTGCGCCGGGCACGACGGTGCCGCCGCAAGAGGTGAAGCTGGTGGAGCAGCGCGGCAAAGCGAGCGAAACGGCCAACGCCACGCGCGACACCGAGTACGTCGTCTCGGTGCCGGAAGGCTGGCAGCGCTTCATCGCCGGACGGTCGTCGAACATCGTCGGATCGTCCACGGTGGTGCAGTACGTGTCGCCGGACGGGCACCAGTCGTTGCGCATCGAACGCTTCCCGAACTTCCTCAGGAAGCACGACGTCTCGACCTACGAGGTGAGCCTGCGAGCCTCGGCGGACCCGGGCGGGTTCGCCTTCGCCAAGGTCCCCGAGCAGACCGGCTCCGGGACCGAGATGATCTACCGCACCGTGGAGCACGGCGATTCCGCGCAGAACGGCCCCGATTCCTCGATCACCCGCACGACCTTCGCCTTGCTGAAGACCTCGGGCGAGTCGCTGTGGGCCGTCTCGCTCACTGTGCCGCCGGAGATCGAGCCCGACGGCGCCGCAACGTGGGACCGGATCAAGCAGACGCTGTCGTTCCCGGGCGACCAGTAGGGCCTCAGCCCAGGCCGCCCGGGTAGCGCCGGCCCGACTCCGCCGCCTGCGCGAGGCGGCGCAGGCCCGCGAACAGCCGGTCGCCGAGCACCGTGCCGACCACGGCCGCCTCCACGATCCGGTCCAGCGACGGCTGCGCGGCGAGCGTGTCGAGGTCGACCTCGGCGATGCGGTCGGCGAGCGTGGCGTAGTCCTCGATGCGGTCCAGCAGGGCGGGGTGACCGAGCGCGCGGATCGTGCACAGCGTGGTGATCAGCCCGGGCGCCGCGGGGTGCTCGGGCGCGAACTTCCAGCCGTGGGCGGCGGTCAGCTTTTCCAGCAGGTTCAGCGCCCACGCGCGGGCCTCCTCGTCGACGTCGGTCGTGCCGCCCACGAGGGCGCGCTGGGTGACGCCGAGGACCTCATTGGTGGGCTCGCCCGCGTCGATGGCCGCGAGCACGCCGCCGACGGTGGACACCGACAGGCCGCCGACGTCGAGCAACGCGCGGATGAGCTTGAGGCGCTGCACGTGCTCGTCGCCGTAGCGCGCCTGGTTGGGGCTGGTGCGCTCGCCCGGGTGGAGCAGGCCTTCGCGCAGGTAGTACTTGATCGTCGCGACCGGCATGCCGGACTCGGCGCTCAGTTCGGCCATCCGCACGGCCGCATCAACTCCCTTGAACTCGGGACTCGGGTCAGTTCAGGACTCGGGTCATTTCAGGGACATCCCTGAGGACTTCTCAGCTTGGATAGTCTAGCTTTCCATAATGGATACTGTGACTATCCATCCTGGGAGGGCACCATGACCTTGCTTCCGAGCCGAACGAACACCTGGCACCGGCCGTCCACGCTCTTCGCGGCGGGGCTCGTCGTCACCGCGCTGGCCTGCGTCGTCGCGATGGTGGTGGATCAGCGCACGGTGCTCGGCGCACCCGTGTGGGCGAAGCTGCTGAAGTTCGCCATTTCGGGTGCGCTGTACTTCTTCACGTGGGGCTGGCTGGTGTCGCTGCTGCCGCGCTTCCGCCGGACCGCGCACGCGCCACGAGTGTGGTGATCGTGTTGTTCGCCGCCGAGTACGTGGTGATGGTCTTCCAGGCGGTGCGCGGCCGGCCCAGCCACTTCAACAACGCGACACCCCTGGACAACACGCTGTTCCAGCTCATGGGCGGCATGGTCGCCACCATCTGGATCGCGACGCTCGTGCTCACCGTGCTCCTGATGTTCACGCGCCTCGAAGACCGCGCCACCCACTGGGCCGTCCGCACCGGAGCGGTCATCTCACTGATCGGCATCGGCCTCGGCGCGCTCATGACCGGCCCGACGGCCGCCCAGCAGCAGGCGTTGAACGCGACCGGCGTGTCGGCCCTCGTCGGCGCCCACAGCGTCGGCGTCCCCGACGGCGGCCCCGGCCTGCCCATCCTCGGCTGGAGCACCACCGGCGGCGACCTGCGCATCCCGCACTTCACGGGGATGCACGCGCTGCAACTGCTGCCGCTGGTTGCCCTGGGGCTGGGCCTGCTCGCCACGCGGGTGCCGCGGCTTCGCGACAGTGCGGTTCGTGTCCGGCTGGTGTGGGTCGCGACATTCGGCTACGCGGGCCTGGTCGCCCTCGTGACCTGGCAGGCGTTGCGCGGCGAGTCGCTGATCCACCCCACCGCTGCGACCCTCGCGGCCGCAGGCGCCCTGCTCGTCGCGGTGGCGTTGGGCGGCTTCGCCTCGGTGTATCGCCCGACCCGCGAGCTCGTGCGATGACCGCGTTCACCGTCACCTTCGGCGGCGGCGAGGCACCCTCCGCCGCCCGCACTCCGCGGCGGCGCGCCGGCCGGGCCGCCGCGCGGTCGGCGGGCCGCCCAACCCATCGGGAGCTCGTGCGATGACCCAGCAGTTGTTCACCTGGACCTTCCCCCTCGCGACGCCCTTCTGGGCGCTGATGATCTTCGCCCCCACCTGGCGGCGGACGCGGCAGATCATGGCTTCGCCGTGGGTGCCGCTGCTGCCCTTGGCGTGTTACTTCGCCATCGCGATCCCGCACTTCGGACAGCTGTGGCAGGCGGTGAGCCGGCCGGACCTCGCCCTGCTGCAAGCGTTTGCGGGGTCGTCGGCGGGGGCGGCGTTGCTGTGGGCGCAGCTGATCGCGTTCGACCTGTTCCTCGGGCGGTGGATGTTCTTCGAGGCGCGGGAGCGGGGGATCCCGTGGTGGCAGGTCAGCCCGGTGCTGGTGCTGACGATTTTTCTGTCTCCGTTCGGGCTGGTGGTGTTCCTGGCGCTGCGCAGTGCCCGGATACGCTCGGCGCCATGACCAACCACGAGGAAGCGGCCGCGGCCGCCATCGCCGAGCGGACCGGCGTCGAGAAGCACGACATCGCCGTGGTGCTGGGCTCGGGCTGGCGCCCGGCCGCGGACGTGATCGGGACGGCCGAGGCGGAGATCCCGTTCGGCGAGCTGCCCGGTTTCACCACTCCCGGCGCCGTGGGGCACAGCGGGACCGCCCGGTCGCTGAAGATCGGCGACAAGCGCGCACTGGTGCTGCTGGGCCGCACGCACTTCTACGAGGGCAAGGGCATCGACCCGGTGGTGCACAACGTGCGCACCGCCGCGGCGGCCGGCGCGCGCACCGTGCTGCTCACCAACGCTGCCGGCGGCGTACGCGAGGGCTTCAGCGTCGGGCAGCCGGTGCTGATCTCCGACCACCTCAACCTCACGGCCCGCTCGCCGATCGTCGGCGCGAACTTCGTGGACCTCACCGACCTCTACTCCGCCCGCCTGCGCGGTCTCGCGAAGGAGATCGACGGTTCGCTGGAGGAAGGCGTCTACGCCGGCCTCACCGGCCCCCACTTCGAGACGCCCGCCGAGATCCGCATGCTGCGCACGATGGGCGCGGACCTCGTCGGCATGTCGACGGTTCTGGAGGCCATCGCAGCCCGCGCCGCCGGGGTCGAGGTGTTCGGGCTGTCGCTCGTCACCAACCTCGCCGCCGGCATGACGGGCGAGCCGCTCAACCACAAAGAGGTCCTCGAAGCCGGCCGACAAGCGGCCACGCGCATGGGTTCGCTGCTCAAGGAGCTCATCGCCCGCGCGTGACGACGTGCGGTGAAGGGCACCTCGAACGCGAGGTGCCCTTCACCCGTCGTCAGACGTAGTCGGGCAGCTGCGCGGCAACCTCGTCCGGCGACGGCATCGCCGCCACCTCCGCCGCCAATGCCCGCACGGCGTCGGCCACCGTCGAGTCCGCCAGAAGCCGCCGCGCGCTCTCCCGCACTGCCTCGGCCGTCACCGCGTTGCCCAGCAGGCGCTCGCCAACGCCAGACCCGGCGACGGCTTCGGCGTTGGTGAACTGGTCGGCGCCCTGCGGCAGCACGAGCTGCGGCACCCCGGCGGAAAACGCGCCCATCGTCGTACCGCTGCCGCCGTGGTGCACGACGAGGTCGACGTGCGGCAGCAGTTCCGACTGCGGCACCCACGCTTCGAGCCGCACGTTGGCCGGCACCTCGCCGAGTGAAGCGACGTCGACCGACGGTCCGGTCGCCACCAGCACGTCGACGTCGAGCGCCGCGAGCCCGGTGATCGCCGCGGTGAGGATGTGCGCCTGACTCATCGGCGTGGTGCCGAGCGTGAGGTAGACGAGCGGGCGGCCGTGGTCCACGACCCCCGCGGGCAGGTCGCCCGGCTCGCTCCAGCCCACCGGCCGCAACGGCAGCCTCCGCGCTCGGGCGATGAACTCGGGCGACTGCACCGACGGCGGGCAGATGTCCACGAACGGGTTGCCCCACGAAGGCCGGTCTCCGCCGGTGATGCCGAGTTCGGCGGCGTAGTCGTCGAGGGCGCCGCGGATCTCCGTCATCAGTCCGTCTGCCGAGACGCGCCCGAATCCGTGGCCCATGGCCGGGATGCCGGCCTTCCTGGCCGCGAACGCGCCGCCGGAGTTGCCGACCTCGTAAATCACCAGGTCGGGCCGCTCCCGCTCGAACAGTGCGCCGAGGTCGGCGACAAAGCGCTCGGGCAGCGCGCGGCCGAACACCTGGCCGATGACCTCGGCCATTTCATCCTCCGACGCCTCCCGCCGGCGCTGGGCCGGGTCACCGGCGTACTTCGCGGCGAACGCGTCGTAGATCGTCAGGCCGGCCTTCTCGGCGCGCAGGCCCGCCTTTTCGAGCACCGGATGGAAATCCTCCGCTGTCGCGAAGGCGACGTCGTGCCCGGCACCGCGCGCGGCGACCGCGAGCGGGATCAGGGGGTAGAGGTGGCCGTGGGACGCGAGGGAGGTGAACACAAGTCGCACCACTGCGACGGTAGTGACTTGTGTGCCGCCCCGTCAGGTGAATTCCGCAAGGACCGTGATGGTTCGCCGTTGTTCGGCGAGGGATCCTTGCGGCGAAAAGAAGAATTCGGTCACCCCGGCGTCACGCAGCCGGCCGAGCTGAGTGGCGACCGCGTCCTCGTCGCCCACCACCGCGACGTCGCCGGCGCCGGCCACGCCCTCGCGGTCGAACACCGCGCGGTATTCCGGCGAGCGCGCCGCCAGTGCGAAATCCGCCGAAATCCGTTGCCGTACCGAGGTTTCCTCTGCGGTGACGCACACCGGCAGCCCCGCTTGCCGTCCCGATCGACGGCACGACGTGCTCCCCCGACGTCCGCGGCCCGGCCAGCCACGTCACGGTTCCGTCGGCCAGCTCGCGCGCGACCCGCAACATCCCTCGCCACCGAGGACGACGCGGACCGCGCCGACGCCCTGCTCGCCCTCGTCGTGGCCGGAGTCCGGCGGCCGAAACCCGTACGCTGACCCGGTGCAGAACACGATTACTCCCGACCTGCGCGACGCCGCCTACCGGTGGATCGCCGAGGACCCCGACCAATCGACGCGCGAAGAGCTGCGGCAAGTGCTCGACCGCGCCCTCGCCGGCGACGCCACCGCGGCAGACGACGTCGCCGACCGGATGGCGGGACCGCTCGAGTTCGGCACGGCCGGGTTGCGCGGGCCGGTGCGCGCGGGGCCGAACGGGATGAACGTCGCCGTCGTCACGCGGACCACCGCGGGCGTCGCGCAGTGGCTCACCGACAAGGGCCTCGCAGGTGGCGTGGTCGTGGTCGGGCGCGACGCGCGGCACGGGTCGGAAGCGTTCGCGCAGGCGGCCGCCGAGGTGCTCACCGCGGCGGGCTTCGCCGTGAAGACGATGCCGCTGCCGTTGCCGACGCCGCTACTCGCGTACTCGGTGAAGCACTACGACGCGATCGCCGGAATCCAGATCACCGCGTCGCACAACCCGCCCGCGGACAACGGGTACAAGCTCTACGACAGCACCGGTGGCCAGATCGTGCCGCCGTCCGACGGCGAGATCGAGCACGCCATCCAGGCCGCGCCCGCCGCGGTCGACGTGCCGCGCGCACCCGGCGCCGAGGTCGTCGACCCGCGCGCCGCGTACCTCGCCGACGTCGCGAACCTGCCCCGGAGCCCGGAGCGCGAGCTGCGGATCGCCGCCACCGCGTTGCACGGCGTCGGCGCGGCGACGCTGGAAGCGGCGCTCACGCAGGCGGGGTTCACCGACGTGCACTTCGTCGCCGAGCAGTCGCGGCCCGACGCCGACTTCCCCACCGTCTCGTTCCCCAACCCCGAGGAACCCGGCGCCACCGACCTGCTGCTGGCGCTCGCGTCCGAAGTGGACGCCGACCTCGCCGTGGCGCTCGACCCGGACGCCGACCGCTGCGCTCTCGGCGTGCGCGGCCGCGACGGCGAGTGGCGCATGCTGCGCGGCGATGAGACGGGCGTGCTGCTCGGCTCGCACGTGCTGTCCACAACGGACACTCCCGACCCGCTCGTGGCCACCACCATCGTGTCGTCCTCGCTGCTCGGCGAGCTGGCAAAGGCCGCGGGCGCGCGCTACGCCGAGACGCTCACCGGCTTCAAGTGGCTGGTGCGCGCGGGCGAAGGCCTGATCTTCGCCTACGAGGAAGCGCTCGGCCTCTGCGTGAACCCGGGTTTCGTGCGGGACAAGGACGGCATCGCCGCCTCCGTGTTCGCCGCCGGGTTCGCCGCGGCGCTCAAGGCCGCGGGCCGCACGCCCCTCGACGTGCTCGACGACATCGCCACCGGCCACGGCGTGCACCTGACGGACCAGGTTTCCTTGCGGGTCACCGACCTTGCCGTGCGCGGCAGGCTGATGGCGGCCCTGCGCGCCGAGCCGCCGGTGACACTCGGCGGCACACCTGTCACGCAGGAAGACCTCCTGCCCGACGCCGACGTGCTGCGGCTGCGCGGCGACGGCCTGCGCGTGGTGATCCGCCCGTCGGGCACCGAGCCGAAGCTGAAGGCCTACCTGCAGGTGGTCACACCGGTGACCGGTGACCTCGCGGCGGCGCGCGAAACCGCGTCCGCCCGGCTCAGCGCGGTGCGGGAGGACATGAACACGTTGCTGAGCTGACCGCGGTCGGGGGCCCGGGTACCGGGTCCCGGCCCAGCAGGCTCGGCCCGAGCAGGCCGGCGACGTCGACCAGCAGCAGCACCACGAACGCCGCGATGAACTCCCGCCGCCGCGAGAGGATGGCGGCGAGCAGGCCGACCACCGCGGGCACCATCCACGGCCACAGCCGGTCCACCTCGCTGGTCCAGCCGCCGGGCGCGAAGATCGCGTCGGCGAACGCGGCGAAGACCAGCGAGAGCGTGCTGACGAGCCCGGCCAAGCCGAGCAGTACGAATGCGGCCACCGCAAGCTGGGGCCGCAGTCTGTCCCCCATCACCGGACCCAGCCTGCCCGCGCGTGGACAAGGGCACAAGTGGCAGGCTGCGCTCATGGCCACGCTGTTACTCGTGCACCACACCCCATCGCCGTCGATGCAGGCGATGTTCGAAGCCGTGCTCGCCGGTGCGAAGCACCCGGACATCGAGGGCGTCGACGTCGTCCGCCGCCCCGCGCTCGGCGCGACCGCGGCCGACGTGCTGGCCGCCGACGGCTATCTGCTCGGCACACCCGCGAACCTCGGCAGCATGAGCGGCGCCCTCAAACACTTCTTCGACACCGTCTACTACCCGTGCCTCGACTCGACGCGCGGCCGTCCGTTCGGCGCGTACGTGCACGGGAACAACGACACGGCCGGCACCGCGCGCCAGCTCGCGTCGATCACCACGGGGCTGGGCTGGACACAGGTGGCGGACCCCGTGCTGCTCACGGGGGAACCCGACAAGGCCGCGCTGGAAGCGTTGCAGGAGCTGGGCGCGACAGTGGCCGCGACACTCATGGGCTGACCCGCTCACAGGCAGGCCCCATAGACGGGCCACCGAAGACCCGGCCCTGGAAAAGTAAGGGGCCTGTCACCGGAAGCCCTGGGGGTCGACCTCCGGCAACAGGCCAGATCAAGGGTTCGCAACGAGGCGATCAACCTTGACCACTCAAGCGTACTACAAATGGCTGATCACGGCGAGCCAGGCGCAGGACAAGATCCCGCTCCGGGTTCCGAACACCCCCAGAGTGCGGACGTGTCCGAAGCGGGACGCGGGCCACTGTAAACCACTGCATACAGGTGGTGTCAACAAGTGCGTACAGTAGACCCGCCGTCACCAATCCGGCCGAAAGCAGGCGGGCACCGAGCCGGACGCTCCCGCGTCCGGCAACCATTCCCGCCGTCGCTGTGGTCGGATCGGCAACAGACGGCACAGTACTATCCGGACAAGGGAGAAGGGGGCGGTGATGCCACGGCGACGCACCTTCGCGGAGAAGCTGAGCACGCTCATCGACTCGTCCCGGGCGGACGGCCGCGCACCGCACAGCTACCGGGAGATGTCGGCGGCGATCGAACGCGCGGGCGGGCCCGCGATGTCCCCGGCGTACCTGCAGCAGCTGGCGACCGGAAAGCGGATCAACCCGAAGATCCACTACGTCGAGGCGCTGGCGAAGCTGTTCGGCGTGCCGGTCACCTACTTCTTCGACGACGAGGACGAGCGCGCCTCCGGAGACGCCCCGGCCGTCGAGGCCAAGCTGATGGCCATGCGCGCGCAGGAGCTCTCGCCGCAGGGCAGGCGCCAGGTGATGGACCTGCTCGATCTCGTCGAGCGCTACGAGCGCGCCGAACGGGAAGGCCCCAGCGGGCCGTGAAGGAACGCGAACTCCGCAAACGCTGCCGGCGGCTGCTGAAAGACCTCGACATCAGCCCGCCGCTCGACGTCGGGCAGCTCTGCGAACGCCTCGGCGAGCGCCGCGACCGCCCGATCCGGCTCATGGCCTACCCGCTCGAAGTCCCCGGCCCGTTCGGCTGCTGGATCGCGACCGCCTCGGCCGACTACATCTTCTTCCAGCAGGAAACCACGAAAGCCCACCAGGACCACATCATCCTGCACGAGCTCGGCCACCTGCTCGCCGACCACGAACCGGGCGGAGACGCGGAACCGGCCGATTTTCTGCGGGGTCCGGCCGTGGAAAGCCTCGACGGGGACGCCGTGCGCCGCGCGTTGCGCCGCACCTCCTACGACGAGGCCCACGAGTGGGAGGCCGAGACGGTCGCCACGATCATCCTCGAGTGGGCGTCGGTGCTGAACTACACGATCCCGCGCGCCGCGGCCGACCACGACCTGCGGCGCATCCAAGGTACGTTGGGCGACCACCAGGGCTGGCTGTGACCGCTGCCATCTTCGTCCTCTTCGCCGCGGCGCTCGCCTGGCGCCTCTTCCAGCTGGCGCGCTCGCCACGGCTGCCGAACTGGGCCGTCACGGTCACGATCGCCGCGTTCGCGCTGGCGTTCCTCGCGCAGCAACGCGGGGTCACCACGTGGTTCGACGGCCTGACCGCGCCGGGTGGCGCGCGACTGGCGAACAACGTGCTGCTCTCGTCCGGCGTCTGCTCGCTGCTGATCTTCTTCCTCGGCTCCGCGCTCGGCCCGCGCCAGGCGCGCCGCGTCGCGCTGGAGCTCGTGCCGCTGGCGGCTGCGATCGCCGTGATGACGTTCGCGGTGGCGATCACGCCGGTGCCGCTGCGGGGCGCCGCGCTCGGGCCGGGCACGGTGCACGAGCCCGGGATCGCGTTGTTCTACTTCAGTGGCGGGGCGTACCTGATCTACGCGATCACGGCGTGTGCGGTGTGGATCGTGCGCTACCAGCGCGTGGCCGACCCGCACCTGCGCACGGGTCTGCGCATCGGTGCGGCGAGCCTCGTCGCGGCGGCCGCCGGCAGCGTGTTGCGGGCGATCTACCTGGTGCTGGCGTGGGTGTTCGACGTGACCGTGCCGGCGTTGCTGTGGCTCGGGGTGCCGCTGGTGATCCTCGGCAGCGTGCTGTTCCTCGCGGGCATCACCTATCCCGGCGTACGGGCTCGCGTGGCGGCTGTGGTCCGGCGGCGCAGGCACCGGGCCGACCACCACCGGCTCGCTCCACTGTGGACGCTGCTGGTGGCCGCGTACCCGAGCATCGTGCTGCGGACGCCGCCGGGCAACAGCCTGCGCGACCGGTTCGCCGTGCACCGCCGCTATTACCGGCGCGTGATCGAGATCCGCGACGGGCTGGTGCAGCTGAGCCCGTACCTGGAGACGGACCTGGCCTCGCTCGCGGCCGACGATCCCTCCGCCGCGGCCGCGGCACTGCGGACCGCGCTGGCCCGCCAGGCCTCGGGTGAAGCGAGCGACGGGCGGGCCAAGCTCGTGTTGCCGGGCGGCGGCGCGGACCTGGAATCGGACGTGCGACCGCTGCTGTCGCTGTCGGCAACGCTTGTGGGAAAGGAAAACTGAACGTGGACACCCTGATCACGGCGGCCCGGGTGCTGCCCCGGCCCTCGACCCCGATCGACGGTGGCGCCGTGCTGGTGCGCGACGGCGAGATCGTCGCGGTCGGCCGGCCCGACGAGGTGGCCGCGGCGGCCGTCGACCCCGTGGTGCGCGACTTCCCGGACGCGACCGTGCTGGCGGGGCTGTTCAACTCCCACGTGCACCTGTGTTTCGACGCCACGCGCGAGATGCTGCCGAACTTCCTGGCCGGTGATGACACCGATGTCGCGAACGGCGCGGAGGAACGGCTCGGGCAACTGCTGCGCAGCGGCGTCACGACCGTGCGCGACCTCGGCGGCCGCACCGTGGTGAAGCCGGCCGGCGGACCGCGGGTGCTCGCGGCCGGGCCGCCGCTGACCGTCCCGGATGGACACTGCCACTTCTTCGGCGGCGTGGTCTCCTCCGACGCCGAGATCCGCGCGCGGATCGACGCCAACGCGGCCGCGGGCGCCGACGTGATCAAGGTGATGGCGGGCGGCGGCCAGATCACGCCGGGTGGCGCCCAGATGTGGGAGTCGCAGTTCGACGCGCGGCAGCTCGGTGTGGTCGTCTCGCAGGCCGCGCGGCGCGGGCTGCCGGTCGCCGCGCACGCCCACGGCGCCGGCGCGATCGCCGACTGCGTCGAGGCCGGTGTCTCGACGATCGAGCACTGCACGTTCATGACCGGCCCGCAGCAGACCGACCTGCGCCCGGAGGTCGCGCGCCGCATGGCCAAGGGCGGCGTCTCGGCGTGCTCCACGAGCAGCCGCAACTGGCGGATGATGGTCGAGCGCATGGGCGAGGAGCTCGCACGGCGCGTCTACGGGCGGCTGCCGTGGCTGGAGGAACACGGCGTGCGCCTGCTCTCGGGCACCGACGCGGGCCTGCCCGGCTCGACGTTCGACGACCCCGTGGGCGCGCTGGAGCTGTACGAATGGCTCGGCTTCTCGCGGCGGCGGATCCTCGAGATCGCCACCGAGGACAGCGCGGCGGGCCTCGGCCTGGGCGCGGTCACGGGCCGGCTGGAGCCCGGGCTGGCGGCCGACCTGCTGGTGGTCGACGGTGATCCGCTGGCCGAGCTGGCGGCGCTGGGCAAGCCGTTGCTGGTCATAGCGCGCGGCGTCGCGGCTTCTTGAGCTACTCACTTGCTGAAGTACTGAGTCACTGAACAGGGTCGATCTTGACCTTGCTCACGCTCCCTTTCGATACATCGGTGCATTGAGTACGCTGGCGTATCGAAAGCGGGAGGCCTGATGATCGAACCGACGGCGGACCGCGTGCCGCGCCGTCGCGCGGAGACCCGCCGGCGCCTGCTCGAAGCCGCTCTTCCGGTGTTCGCCGAAGAGGGCTTCGGACGGTCTACAGTGGAGCAGATTTGCGAGCGCGCGGGCTACACACGCGGTGCGTTCTACTCGAACTTCGCCTCGCTCGACGAGCTGTTCCTGGCCATGTGGGAAGGGCGGTCGGCGGCGATGATCGCGGCCGTGCGCGCGGCATTCGACGCGTTCACGCCGGTCGAGCTGCCCGACGTGCGGGCGGTCGTCGAGCACGTGCTGCCCGCGATCCCCGTGGACGACGCGTGGTTCCGGGTGAGCGCCGAGTTCACCGCCCACGCCTTGCGCAACCCCAGCCTACGGCGCGTGATGACCGCGCGGGAGGAAGCCATCGCCGAAGCGCTGATGCCGCTGATGGTCGAGCTGCTCGCGCGGGCCGGCCGCTCGATCCCCGACCCCGTTGCGCTGGGCCAGGCGCTCGTCGCGATGCACGACGGCACCAGCGCGCAATGCCTGATGGACCCCGACAACCCGCTCGTGTGGCAGCGACGCCGTGAACTGTGCGTGCAGGTGATCACGGCCTACACCGAGGAGACTTGAGTTGGACGCAGCTTCTGCGGACGCGATCGTGGTCGGCGCCGGCCTGGCCGGGCTGGTCGCGACCCACGAGCTCGTGAAGGCCGGGCGCCGCGTGCTCGTGCTGGACCAGGAGAACCGCGCGAACCTCGGCGGCCAGGCGTTCTGGTCCCTGGGCGGGCTGCTGTTCGTGAACAGCCCCGAGCAGCGCCGGCTCGGGATCAAGGACTCCTACGAGCTGGCGTTGCGCGACTGGCTCGACTCGGCCGGCTTCGACCGCGAGGACGAGGACCTGTGGGCGCGCAGGTGGGCCGAGGCCTACGTCCGCTTCGCCACGTACGAAAAGCGCGACTACCTGCATGAGCTGGGCCTGCGCGTGACGCCGCTGGTCGGCTGGGCCGAGCGCGGCGGCGGCAAGGCGGGCGGGCACGGCAACTCCGTGCCGCGGTTCCACCTGACGTGGGGCACCGGGCCCGAGGTGGTGCGGGTGTTCGCCGAGCCGGTGCTGGCGGCGGAGCAGCGCGGCCAGGTGCGCTTCGCGTTCCGGCACCAGGTCGACGAGCTGGTGGAGACCGACGGCGTGGTCACGGGCGTGCGCGGGACCGTGCTGGAGCCGAGTGATCTGCCGCGGGGCAAGAAGTCTTCGCGGGTCGCCGCCGGCGAGTTCGAGCTGTCGGCGCCGGCGGTGCTGGTGAGCTCCGGCGGCATCGGCCACAACCACGAACTGGTGCGGCAGAACTGGCCCGTCGACCGGCTGGGCCCGGCGCCGGCGACGATGATCCCCGGCGTTCCGGCCCATGTGGACGGTCGCATGATCGGCATCAGCGAGGCCGCGGGCGCGCGCGTGGTGAACCGGGATCGCATGTGGCACTACGTGGAGGGCATCCACAACTGGGACCCGATCTGGCCGGACCACGCGATCCGGATCATCCCCGGACCGTCGTCGATGTGGTTCGACGCCAACGGGGTGCGGCTGCCCGCGCCGAACTTCCCGGGGTTCGACACGCTGCAGACGCTGAAGGCCGTGCTGTCGACCGGTTACGACTACTCGTGGTTCGTGCTCACGCAGTCGATCCTCGAGAAGGAGTTCATGCTGTCGGGCTCCGAGCAGAACCCGGACATCACGGGGAAAGACCTGAAGCAGACGTTGCTCAGCCGCACCGCGAAGGGCGCGCCGGGGCCGGTGGACGCGTTCAAGCGGCACGGCGTCGACTTCGTGGTGGCCGACAACCTGGCGCAGCTCGTCGACGGGATGAACAAGATCGCTCGCGGGCCGGCGCTGGACGTTTCCTCACTGGAGCGCCAGATCGTGGCTCGTGACCTCGAGGTCGGCAACCGGTACTCGAAGGACCTTCAGCTGATGGCGGTGGCCAACGCGCGCAAGTTCGTCGGTGACCGCGTGGCGCGCGTGGCGAAGCCGCACCGGATCCTCGACCCGGCGCACGGGCCGTTGATCGCCGTGCGGCTGAACATCCTCACGCGCAAGACGTTGGGCGGCGTGCAGACGGACCTGGACTCGCGCGTGCTGCGGGCCGACGGTGCGCCGCTGCCCGGGCTGTACGCAGCGGGCGAGATCGCGGGCTTCGGCGGCGGTGGCGTGCACGGCTACAACGCGCTGGAGGGCACGTTCCTCGGCGGCTGCATCTTCTCCGGCCGCGCCGCCGGGCGCGCCATGGCCCGGGCGGTGAAGTGACGCGGCGAACGACCGGCACCGTCCTCGACGTCGACGGGGTCGCCCTGCACCTGCGCGAAGACGGCCCCGCCGACGCGCCGGTGGTGTTGCTGGTACACGGCTTCAGCGGCTCGCTGCACTCCTTCGACCGCCTGGCGCCCCTGCTGGCCGACCGCTTCCGCGTGCTGCGTCCCGACCTGCGCGGCCACGGCTGCACGGGCGGCCACACGGGCCTCGACGCCGTTTCCCAGGCCACAACCCTGGCCGGCGCCCTGAAGCTGATCGGCGCCGACCACGCGACGGCCGTCGGCCACTCCTTCGGCGCCGACGTGGTGCTGGCGCTGGCAACGCTTTCGGGGGCCGTGACCCGGACCGTCCTCATCGGACAGGCACCGGACTACAGCCACGCCACTTTCCCGCCGGGCAACGGTTTGCTCGCGGCGCCGTTCGCCGGCCGCTTGCTGCACCACCTGGTTTCGTTCGCCCCAATCGGTTTCGTGTTGCGCCCCACCCCGCTACGCCAGGCCCACGCCGACTTCTCCGCCACCAGCCCGGCCATGGCCCACGCCGTCCTCACCGAACGGCGCCGTCTCCTGGCCGCCAACCCGCTCGACGCGCAGATCTCCGCGCTCGGCCTGCCCACCCTCGCGATCCTCGGCCGCCGCGACCGCCTCTACGACCACACCTCCGCCGCCACCCGCTACCGCACCGCCGGTGCCGACGTCACGTTCCTCGATTCCGGCCACACCCCGTTCGTCGACCAGCCCGCCGAAGTCGCCTCGCTGGTCGCCTCCTTCTCCCTCCGGCCCTGACCCGGCCCCGCCGAGGGGGCGGGACCGCTGCAGCGGCTGCGCGGGAGACACGAAACAGCCCCGCCGGGCTTGCGCCGGGCGGGGCTGTTTCGTGTGATCTACAAGGAAAAACTCAAGCCGGCGTAACCAGCCCACCCACGGTCGCGGCGACGTCGGCCAGCGCGACCTGCTGCTGTTCCCGCGTGGCCAGGCTCCGGACGGTCACATTGCCACCGTCCCAGTCCTCCTGGCCCACGATCACCACGGCCGCGGCGCCGGCTTTGTCGGCGCGGGTGAGCTCTTTGCCGAGCTTGCGGTGCTCGATCGGGGTCGACGTGCGGAGACCGGCCTTGCGCAGGGAAGTCGCGACCTGGCGAGCGGCGTCGGCGAGCTCCTCGGTGACCGGGATGACCATGACGTCCACCTCGTTGCGCGGGGTGGGCGTGAGGCCGTGGGTGTCGAGGAAGTCGATGAGCGTCACGTCGCCCATGCCGAAGCCGATGCCCGGGATGCGCTCCTTGGTGAACATCGACGCCAGGTCGGCGTAGCGACCGCCGCCGAAGAGGGCGCGGCGGTTCTTCGGCGAGGTGTCGAAGACCTCGAACACGGTCGACGTGTAGTAGGCCAGCCCGCGCACGATCATCGGCTCGAACTTCACCAGGCTCGCGGCCGAACTGGACAGCACGCGCACCAGGTTCGACTGCTCCTTGACCTCCGCGGGCAGCTCGTCGAGCAGCGCGGCGCCGGAGCCGAGGGCCTCGGTGAGCTTCTCGAATTGCTTGTCCGTGAGCCCGATCTCCTCGGCCGACGTCGCGTGCTCCTCCGCCGATGTCTTCTCCCAGCGGTCCACCAGGCCGAACACGGCCGGCAGGTGCTCCGGGGAGACGCCCACGACGTCGGTGAGCGCCGACGTGAGCAGGTTCCGGTCGTTCACGCGCACGGCGAACATGTCCGAAGACGCGCCCACCGACTCCATGAGGTCGTGGATGAGCTCGAACATCTCGATCTCGCAGTTCGCGCTCTCGGAACCGAAGATGTCCGCGTTGATCTGCCAGTGCTCCCGCACGCGGCCGCGCTGCGGGCGCTCGTAGCGGAAGCAGTTCGGGTGGCTGTACCAGCGCACGGGGAACGACAGCGACTTCGCGTTGCCGGCGATCATCCGGGCCACCGACGGCGTCATCTCCGGGCGCAGCGCGAGGCGCTCGCCGCCCTTCGTCGTCAGCGTGTACAGCTGCTGGTCGGCGATCTCCTGGCCCGACTTCCGCTCGTAGATCTCGGCGGGCTCCAGCACGGGACCGTCGTAGCGGAGGAAGCCGTAGCGCTCCAGGACGTCGTAGAGATGGCCGAACACCTGCGTGCGAACGGACATTTCGGCGGGGAGGAAGTCTCGGGTCCCCTTGACAGGCGCGGTCGACAGGTATTCAGGCACGTCATCAAGCTTAACGACCGCGCCCAACCCTTAAAGGAAGGCCACCCCGTACGCCGTGATCAGCATGGCCGCGCCGAGCAGCACGGCTCCGGCGGTGGTGATCGACATGCCGACCCGCGTGCGCAGCATCGCCAGGAAGAACCCGCCCGACTGCGCCAGCACGCCGAACAGCAGCAGGAGGCACACCACCCACCGCAGCGAATCCGACAGCCCGCTGTGGTCGAGCACCTGCAACGCCACCAGCGCGAGCACGAGCAGCACTCCGGCGTGCGCGTGGCCGGCGCGGAAGAAACTCTCCTGCTGGTCGTTGAGCACCCCGCGCTTGAGCAGCCCCATCAGCGCGTAACCCCCGTACATCACGGTGGGCAGCGACACGAGGACGATGACGGTGAACAGCTGGACCAGTCCGTGCATGGCTTTCTCCTCCCAGAGCCGTTCTGGGAGGAGAACCATAACACCGTTTTAAAACACTGTCACGGACGATGCTGCGCCCACGGCCGAGCCCGCTCGAAGTTGGCCGCCGCCCGCAGCACGGCGGCGTCCGCCTGCTGGCGCCCGGTGATCTGCAGGCCGACCGGACGGCCGTCGGACGTGAAGCCCACGGGCACGGAGATGGCCGGCGTCGTGAGCATGTTGAACGGGAAGGTCAGCACCCACTCCAGCGCCTGGCGCCGCAGCGGCGCGTCGAGCAGCCGGTCGGGTGCGAACTGCGTGAGCGGGAACGCCGCGTCGGTCAACGTCGGGCAGACGAGCAGGTCGTAGCCGGTCATGAACTCGGCGAAGGTGTCCCACATGGCGCCGCGGAACACGTCGGCGCGCGCGACGTCGACGCCGGTCAGCCGCTCGGCCTCGTGCATCAGCTCGATGAGGTTGTCGTCGACGCGGCCGCGCTCGTTCTCCCAGTCGACCAGGTCGTAGCCGCTGCCGATGCCCGGCACCCAGACGCCGTTCCACATCGCCTCGACGGGGTCGCCCCACGCCGGCGTGGCCTCCGTGACATGGGCGCCCAGCTCCTCGAACGCCGCCACCGCCGTCCGGCAGATCTCGGCGACCTCCGGGTCGACGTGGGCGTAACCGAGGTCCGGTGAGTAGGCGACGCGCCAGCCCTTGATGTCGTGGTCGATCTCCGCGACGTAGTCGATCACGTCGTCAGGCAGGCTCGTCGGGTCGGAGGAGTCCTTGGCCGGCGAGGATGTTCAGCATCAGCGCGTTGTCGGTGACCGTGCGCGTGATCGGCCCGTGGTGCACCCAGGTGTTGTAGCGGCCCGGCAGGATGCTCTGCGGGATCCGCCCGCCCGCTTCAGCCCGACGACCCCGCACAGCGAAGACGGCGAACGCACGGAACCGGCGCCGTCACTGCCTTCGTGCAGCTGCCCCATCCCGGCCGCCGCGGCGGCGGCCGCCCCACCGCTCGACCCGCCGGCGATGCTGCCGTGCTTCCACGGGTTGTGTGTGGGGCCGAAGAGGTGGTTGTCGGTGCTCCCGCAGTGGTAGCCGCTTTCGATCGTGTTCGTCTTGCCGAGGAACAGCCCACCGGACTCGCGCATCCGTGTCACCACCGCCGCGTCGCGGTCGGGGATGTTGTCCTTCAACGGCGCCAGCCCGAACGTCAGCGGCAACCCCGCCACAGCCGTGAGGTCCTTGATCGAGTACGGCACCCCGTGCAGTGGCCCGAGCTCGTCACCGCGCCGCTGCGCCTCAGTGAGCTCCGCCGCGTCGCGCAGCACCTGCTAGCGATCGAAGGTGACGAACGCGTTCACCTCGGGGTCGACCGCTTCGATCTTCGCCACCACCTGCTCGGCGACGTCGGTCGGCGTCACCTCGCCCCGGCGGATCTTCCCGGCCAGCTCGGAGGCCGGGATCCAGCACAGCTCGTCGGAGTTCGTCATCGCCGGTGCTCCTGGGTGGTCTGGACGGGGTGGCGTTCCACCCCGTCCTAGACCACTGCGCAGCTGCGCACTGTCTCATGTTGAGACGTGCGCTCAGGCCCGCGTGAACCTCAGCGTGAACGTCGCCCCGACGCCCGGAACCCCGGCCGCCGCGATGGTTCCGCCGTGACCCGTCACGACTTCGTGCACCAGCGCCAAACCGAGCCCGAACCGGCGGCCCTCACCCTGGCCGCCGTGCGCGAACCGCTCGAACAGCCGCTCCGCATCCCGTTGCGCGAAGCCGACGCCGGTGTCGGCGACGCGGATCTCGACGTGCCGGTCGTCCGGGTTCTCCAGCGTCACCTCGATCGACCCGCCGGGCGGGGTGTGGCCGATCGCGTTGTCCAGCAACGCCGACAGCACTCGCCGCAACGCCGCGGGCACGCCCGGCACCACGTCGAGCAGCCCCGGCGAACGGCGCACCTCGATCCGCACGCGCCGGTCCCCCGCGCGCACGGTTTCTGCCTCCACCGCCTGCTCGGCCAGCAGGCCGAGCTCCACCGGCTCCAGCAACGGCCGCTCGTTGCACGCCTGCGTCGACAGCAGCAGGTCTTCCACGACCTCACCCAGCTCGCGCGTGCCGGACACCAGCAGGTCGAGGTCGTCCGACGGCACCGGCGTCACCCGGGCCCGCCGCGCCAGCAGCTGCGCGCGCGTGTGCAGCCGGGTGAGCGGCGCGCGCAGCTCGTGCGACGCGTCGGCGACGAAGGTGCGCTGGCGCCGCAACGCCTCGCCCAGGGGCCGGATCGCGCGGGCGGCCAGGACGTAGCCGCTGAAGACGGAAACCAGCAGCACCACCAGTTCCGCGATCACCAGGCCCATCAGCAGCTGCTGCCGGTCGGCGGCCTGGTAGCGCTGGTCGACGAAGACCTGCCACACCTGGCCGCCGTGGTCGACCGCGCGGACCGTGAATGTCGAGCCGGCCAGGTCCTGTTCCGTGGTCACGGATCCACCGGGCGGCACCGCCGGCGCGGGCGGCGGCACGAACGGCAACGCGGCGGGCACGTGCCCGGCCGGCGTCACCAGGAACACGCAGCCCGGCGGCGTCGCCGACAGGCCCTGGGCCAGCGTGTAGTCGATCTGCCGGTCGACCTCTTCGCCCTGGCCGTGCACCAACACCCAGTACGCGATGGCTCCGGCGGCGAGCACGACCAGCGTGATCACCACCGCGATCTGGCTCGCGATCGTCCGCCGCGCGCGCCGCAGCGCCCGCGTGTCGGGATCGACGACCACCGTCACATGGCCCCGATCTGGTAACCCAGGCCGTGGACGGTCTTCACCACCTCGCGCCCCAGCTTGCGCCTCAGGTAGTACACGTAGGTGTCCACAATGGATTCCCCCGTCGAGTCGGCGAACACGTGGGTGCGCAGCGCCTCCCGCGGGTGGATGGCCTTCGGCCGCTGCGCGAGCGTGCGCAGCAGCTCGAACTCGCGCCCCGACAACGTCACGCGCTCGCCGCGGGGCAGCACGACCTCGTGACGCAGCAGGTCGAGCGCCGCGGTGCCGAGCGGCAGGCACTCGGCGCCGTCGAGGTCCCGCCGGCACAACGCGCGCAGCCGGGCCAGCAGCTCGTCGGTCTCGAACGGTTTCACCAGGTAGTCGTCGGCGCCCGCGTCGAGACCGTGGACGCGGTCGGCCAGCTCGCCCAGCGCCGAGAGCACCAGCACGCGCGCCGTTACGGCCCGGCGCCGCAGCCCGGCGAGCACCTCCAGCCCGTCCATCACCGGCAGCCGCCGGTCGAGGATGATCACGTCGTGGTGGCCGGTGAGGCCGCGGTGCAGGCCGCGCTGGCCGTCGTGGGCGAGCTCGACCTCGTAGCCCTCGTCGGCGAGCAGCTCGGACAGCATTCCGGCCAGTTCACGATCGTCCTCCACGAGGAGCACTCGGGCTGCGCTTCCTGCCTCTTCGTGCACGTGTTCATACTCGCAGTCAGCGCGCCGATTGAACCCTCAACTTTCGTAGGGAATCGATCATTTACCAGCTGGTTGGGCCGAAAGGAGGAACTCCGGCAGCTGATCGGCCGAGTACTTCTTCCGGTCCCGCCGGTCGAGCCAGCTCAGCACCGGCGCGGTCATGATCGTGGTCACCAGCGCCACGAGTACCAGCACCGTGAACAGCGCCGGTGACACGATCCCCGCCTGCAGCCCCACGTTCAGCGCGATCAGCTGCATCAGCCCCCGCGCGTTCACGAGCACACCGATCCGCAACGCGACCGGCTGCGGCTCCCCGGCCAGCCGCGCCGCGCCCCAAGACGCCCCGAGCTTCCCGACGATCGCCACCACCACGCACAGCAGCGCGAACAGCAGCAGGTTCGGGTCGGCCAGCAGCGCGAACCGCGTGTTCAGGCCGGAGTAGGTGAAGAACAGCGGCAGGAACACGATGTTGCCCACCGGCAGCAGCTTCGAGACCACGGCATCCGCCGCTTCACCGCGCGGGAACGCGATGCCGGTGATGAAGGCACCGAACACCGCGTACAGCCCGATGGTGTCGGTGAACCACGCGGCGGCGAACAGGATCATGGCGGTGACGAGCAGCCGCTGGTCCACCGACATCCGTGGGCTGGTGAACATCTTCGCGAACACCCGCCGCGCCACGATCCACACGAACAGCGCGAACACCACGCCGCCGCCGAGCGCCAGCGCGATCGGCCCGACCGACCCCGCGTGCATGCCGACGACCACCGCCAGCAGGATCCACGCGAGGACGTCGTCGACCGCGCCGCACGCGAGCGCGAGCGAGCCGAAGCGCGTTTTCGTGAGGCCGCGTTCGGTGATGATCCGCGCGAGCATCGGAAACGCCGTGATCGCGATCGCGACGCCCACGAACGCCGCCGACACCACCGGCGAGACGCCCGGCTTGAGGATGCCGACCCAGCCCGTGCCCAGCACGGCGACACCGATCCCCAGCACGAGCGGAATCCCCGTGCCGGCGCTCGACACGGCGGCCACCAGCTTCGACGACTCCCGCACTGTCTTGGTGCGGAACTCGTAGCCGGCGCCGAACATGTAGAGCACGAGCCCGATCTGCCCGCCCAGGTACACGAGCGTGCGCACGGTGTCGGGGAACAGGTACGACTGGACGCCCGGCAGCAGGAGCCCGAGCAGCGACGGCCCGAGGAGCACCCCCGACACCATCTCGCCGACGACGGGCGGCTGCCCGAGCTTCACGGCGAGCAAGGTCACGAGCCGCACCACCACCAGGATCACCACCGCCGCGAGGAAAAACGCGGGAGCCGCCTCTGACGCGGTCATCATTCGCCTCCGTGGTTCGCGAAGTAGTTCACGCACAAGCGTTTGTGCCGCGCGTCGAGCACCATGTAGGTGCCGAACACGAGCTGGGCGAGGCTGCGCCACACGTCTTCCCAGCGGTCGCGCACGGCGAGGTACGCCAGCGGGCCGCGGGTCGAGCGCGCCGAGCCGCGCGGGGTGAGGAACACCGGGCCGCGGTTGGGGATCGAGCGCGTGTGGGCCGCGCTCGACGCGACGGAGTAGCGGCGCAGGAACTCCCGCGTCACCACGCGCATCGTGATCGGCGCGAGCCCGCGGGCCGGGCACGCGCGGTTCTGCGCGACGCCGAAGGGCAGGAAGTTCACGTCCTTCTTGGCGGGCGCTTTGTCGGGCGCTTTGTCGGGCACTGCCCCGTGCGCCGGGCAACCGACGGGCGGCTCCCAGCGCGACGGGTCGAACTCGTCGGGCCGCTCGAAGCCCGCGTGGTGGAAGTCGGGGTAGCTGAACAGGAGCACGGTGCCGGCGTCGATCGTCGTGTCGTCGAGCTCGATGTCGCCGGTGGTGATGCGGTGGGCGATGCCGAAGAGCGGGTAGGTGCGTAGTCCCTCGTCGATCACGCGGTCGAGGTACTCGTCGTCGTCCGGGTCGGCCGCCAGCCGCCGCTGCACGTCCGGGTGCTGCGCGATGATCATCAGCAGGTGCGCCATCGCCTCCGACATCTGCACGACGGCGGTGTTGAAGAACGTGCCCTGCAGGTAGAACACCTGCTCGTCGCGCGTGAGCCGGGTCGGCAGCGCGTGCGGGATGTCGCCGAGGCGGCGGCGCAGGTACTTCGTGAGCTTCGCGCGGCGGCGCATGTTGCGGGGTCGCACGCACTTCAGCGCCGCGACGACGTCGTCGGCGTGGCCCACGATGAGGTCGCGCGCCTCGGGCGGGCACGGCTCGCCGAACACGAGCTCGTAGTACAGCTCGGCCCAGATCGGCATCATCTCGTCGCGCAGCCGGATCAGCCGGCCGTCGCCGACCTCCAGCCCGTCGAGCACGTGCTCGGTCACGCGGCGCGTGAGCTCTTCGGATTCAGCGCGCGTCTTGACGAGGATGTGGCGCGTGGTCTTGGCGACCTCGTCGTAACGCGGCCCCGCCTCCAGGTGCTCCTGGTGGACCTCCGGGCCGGGCGCGAGCCAGTACCAGAACAGGTCCGACAGCGCCGCGCCCTTGCTGCGCCCGTTGGCCGCCGGGTCGGCGTACACGCGGCGGAAGTCCTTGACCCCGACGCGGTGACCGGGGATCGGCAGGCCTTCGTCGCCGTTGACCAGCGCGAAGATCTTCACCCGCAACGCGACCACGCGGCCGGGCAGCCACTTCGGCAGCGAACCGACGAGCCCGGCCGCCAGCGCGGCCGTGAGCAGCCGCCTCATCGGACGAGGTCCGCGGTCAGGTCGCCGAGCGTCGCGGCCCCGCACAGCGCCAGCGTGTGGTCGGTCTCTTCCCGGAGGCGTTCCAGCACTTCCGTCACCCCTTCCTCACCCGCCGCGGCGAGGCCCCACACCACGGGCCGGCCGACGCCGACGGCGGTGGCGCCCAGCGCGAGCGCCTTCACCACGTCGGTGCCCCGCCGCACGCCGCCGTCGAGCACGAGCGGGATCTGCCCCGCCACGGCCTCGGCCAGCGCAGGCAGGGCGTCCACAGTAGACACGGCGGTGTCGAGCTGACGGCCGCCGTGGTTCGACACCACGAGCCCATCGACGCCCGCCTCCACCGCGAGACGGGCGTCCTCCGGATGCAGCACTCCCTTGAGCAGCACGGGAAGCGCCGTCGTTCGCTTGAGCCAGGCCACGTGTTCCCACGTGAACTCGGCCGACATCTCGATGTCGCGCACGCGGCCGAAGCCGTCACGCAGGTTCTCCACGACCAGCCCGGGCGGCAGGTCGTGGAAGCCGTTGCGGTGGTCGCGTTCGCGCTGGCCGAACACCGGCGAGTCGACCGTGACCACGAACGCCCGCACGCCCGCGCGTTCGGCCCGGCGCACCACGGACTCCGTGAACTCCAGGTCCGGCTGCAGGTAGAACTGGAACCACAGCGCCGGGTCGGCCGCGGCCTGGCGCGCGGCGTCGGCGATGTCCTCCACGGCCGTGGTCGCGGCCATGCTCACCACCAGCACCGTGCCGGCTTTCGCGACCGCCTTCGCCGTCGCCAGTTCGCCGTCGGGGTGCGCGAGCCGGTGGAACGCCGTCGGCGACACCAGCACCGGCATCGAGAGCGGCGAGCCGACCAGCTCCGTCGCGAGGTCGCGCTTGGCCGCGCCCCGCAGCACGCGGGGCACGAGCACGCGCCGCGAGAACGCTTCTTCGTTGGCCCGCAGCGTCAGCTCGTCGCCGGCAGCACCCGCGTAGAAGTCGTAGTGCGCCGGGTCGAGCCGCTCGCGCGCCGCGGCCTCGAGTTCCGCGATCGTGCGCACGGATCAGGCCAGCTGGTCGGTGAAGAACTTCGTGAGCGCGTCCACGTGCACGGGGCGGTCCCACTCGTTCTCGAGGTTCTCCGTCACGTGGTGGGTGGCCACGAGCTCGCCGCGCCGGTAGTGGCGGACGATCGGGTGCAGGTAGTGGCCCTCGCCGTTGTCGTTGGCGACGTCCTGGCTCGCGCGCTTAACGGTGAAGTCGAACGGGTCGACCTTGTCGTGGTCCGGGCCGTAGTCGAGCGTGATGAGAAACGCGTTTTCGGCGTCGTTGAGCGGAGTGTCGGCGAAGCGGGCCACCGGCATCTCTTCGAGGTAGCGCGCCTGGTCACCCTCGACGAGGAGGATGTCGGCGAGGAAACCGAACTGCTGGAACAGCCCGGACGTGCGATTGATCCGCTTGAGCACGGCGTCGACCAGCTCGCCGGTCTCGGCCTTGAGCACGGTCTGCGGCCACTCGTTGTCGTGGTAGCGCTCGTCGAGCACCTTCGACAGCGCACGCACGCCGTACCGGAAGCCGTGGATGAACCCGCTGGTGGCCTTCTTGAAGTCGCGAGCCTGTGTGATCGTGCCGGCGAAGTACAGGCCGGGCACGTTCACCGACTCCCACGACGACGTCTGAGCCGGGAAGCGGTCGTTGATCGTGAGCTCGGGGCGGCAGTCCTCGTCGAACATCGAGGCGTCGAAGCGGAAGCCGGTGGCGGCGATCACGCGGTCGTAGCGGATCTCCTTCACGACCTCGTCGGCGCGGGCGAAGGCGAACTTCACGTGGTAGCCGTCTTCGTCCTTGCGGATCTCCCGCACGTCGCCGTCGAGGATCGCGTGCTGCAGCTTGAGCTGGTACATGTCGAGCACGCCGGCGTTGAACGCACGCAGGTGGCCGACGAAGTGCGTGCGCCAGGCGAGCTTCACCGGCCGCGGACCTGCGACGTGCAGCACGGCCGCGTACGCGTTGATGCTGTCGGCGGTCTCGAAGGCCGAGTTGGCCTTGCCGAGGATGAGCACGCGCTTGTTGGTGAACTGCGCGGGGTCGGTGTCGAAGTCGGCGTACTGGTCCACGAGCTCCATGCCCGGAACGTCGGGGATGTACGGCTTGGTCACACCGGTCGCCATGATCAGGCGCTTGGTGGTGTAGATGTTCCCGTCGCCGTCGGTGATCGTGAAGAGAGCGCTTTCCTCGTCACGGCTGATCCGCGTCACCCGGGTGTCGTAGCGGATGGCGACTTTGTGCTTCGCCGCGTAGTCGGCGTTGTAGCGCACGAACGCCTCGGCGGGAGGGAACAGCTCGGCGCTGTAGTCGGTGAACAGCAGGGGGTCCGGGCCGTCGTCGAGGAGTGAATTCCAGTCGACGCGCAGGTTGAGCTCCGGGTCGGTCCAGCCGGTGTGCTTCTTGTTGATCGAGATCAGCGTGCGGTGACGCGGGAACCTCGTGAAGAACGTGGCCGGCGTGGGGCCGGCTTCGAGCAAGAGATAGCGGTGACCCGCCTGTTCGAGCTGCCGGCCGAGCTGCAGGCCCGCGGGCCCCGCGCCGACCACCAGATAGTCCAGAACGTCGTCCACCACACCGGCCTCCAGGCTCGATCTTCATCGTCTGACGGCCGACAGCCTGAACCGGAGATCTCAGAAAAGGCTCAGAGATCCCGATCAGTGGGTGGGTGAAAATCCGTGAAGGGCCCCTTGCGGGAATCAGCGTCCCTCAAGGTGCCCTTCACGGTCAGGTGGCTCAGCGTGACAGGAGCTTCATCGCCGTCTCGGAGTAACGCGGGCCGGCCACTTCGGCGGCGGGCACGGCGGTCTCGATCGCCCGGATGTCCTCTTCGGACAGTTCGAGCGCCACGGCGCCGACGTTCTCTTCGAGGTACTTGCGCCGCTTCGTCCCGGGGATCGGCACCACGTCGTCGCCTTGGGCCTGCACCCAGGCGAGCGCGAGCTGCCCCGCGGTCACGCCCTTCCGCTCGGCCAGCGCACGCAGCGCCTCGACCATCGCGAGGTTCTTCTCGAGGTTCCCCTCGGCGAAGCGCGGCTGCGTCTGGCGGCGGAAGTCGTCCTCACCGAAGTCGGCGGCGGAGGTGAACTTGCCGGTCAGGAACCCACGGCCCAGCGGCGAGTACGGCACCAGGCCGATGCCGAGCTCGCGGCACGTCGGCACCACGGCGTCCTCGATGTCACGCGACCACAGCGACCACTCCGTCTGCACGGCCGAGATCGGGTGCACGGCGTGGGCGCGGCGGATCGTCTCGGCGCCGGCCTCGGACAGGCCCAGGTGGCGCACCTTGCCCTGCCGCACGAGCTCGGCCATGGCCCCGACCGTCTCCTCGATGGGCACGCTCGGGTCCACGCGGTGCTGGTAGTAGAGGTCGATGTGGTCGATGCCCAAGCGCCGCAACGAGTTCTCCACCGCCTCGCGCACGTACGCCGCGTCGCCGCGCACCCCGCGCTTGCTCGGGTCCTCGCGGTCGCGCACGAAGCCGAACTTCGTGGCGAGCACGACCTTCTCGCGCCGGTCGGCGATCGCGCGGCCGACGAGCTCTTCGTTGGCCCCCATGCCGTACATGTCCGCAGTGTCGAGCAGGGTCACCCCCAGCTCCAGCGCGCGGTGGATGGTGGCGATCGACTCGGTGTCGTCACCCTCGCCGTAGAACTCGCTCATCCCCATGCAGCCGAGGCCCTGCGCGCTCACTTCGAGCGTGCCGAGGCGGCGGGCGGGCAGCGTCGATCCAGCCATGTTTTCTCCTGGCGTTCGGTCTGTGAAGGGCCCCGGAAGTCCCTGGGGCCCTTCACGAAAGGGGTTCTACTTGCCGGCCGCGCGCGCGAGCCGCTCGGGGTAACGAGCCCCGGCCACGGCGTCGGCCGGAGCCGCCTGCTCGATCGCCGCGATGTCCTCTTCGGACAGTTCCAGTTGCGCCGCGGCGACGTTCTCTTCGAGGTACTTGCGCCGCTTCGTGCCCGGAATCGGTACCACGTCGGCGCCTTGCGCCTGCACCCACGCGAGCGCGAGCTGCCCGGCGGTCACGCCCTTCGCCTCGGCCAGCGCGCGCAAAGCGTCCACAATGGCCATGTTCCGCTCGAAGTTGCCGTCGGCGAAGCGCGGCATCCCGCGGCGCATGTCGTCCTCGGGCAGGTCCTTCACCGACGTCACGGCTCCGGTCAGGAAACCGCGGCCCAGCGGCGAGAACGGCACCACGCCGATGCCCAGCTCCCGGCAGGTCGCGAGGATCTCGTCCTCGATGCCCCGCGTCCACAGCGACCATTCGCTCTGCAGCGCCGTGACCGGGTGCACCGCGTGGGCGCGCCGGATCGTGTCGGCGTTCGCCTCGGAAATCCCGGCGTAGCGGATCTTTCCGGCAGCCACGAGCTCAGCCAGCGCGCCCCACGTCTCCTCGACGGGCGTGTCCGGGTCCACGCGGTGCTGGTAGTAGAGATCGATGTGGTCGACGCCCAGGCGCTGCAGCGACTCGTCGCAGCACTGCTTCACGTACGCGGCGTCGCCGCGCGCGCTCATGCCGCCGTCCTTCCACACGATGCCGAACTTGGTGGCCAGCACCACCTGGTCGCGCCGGTCCGCGATCGCGCGGCCGACCAGCTTCTCGTTCTCGCCCGCCCCGTACACGTTGGCCGTGTCCAGCAGCGTCACACCCAGCTCCAGCGCGCGGTGCACGGTGGCGATCGACTCGCTGTCGTCGTCGCGCACGCCGTAGGCCTGGCTCATTCCCATGCAGCCCAGTCCCTGGGCGCTTACTTCCAGCTCACCGAGTTTCCTCGTAGCGATCACGCGGAGATCTCCTCCATGGCGGACACGTGGCCGAGGACCTTGCGTTCCACCTGGTCGTAGTTGCTGATCTTGTAATCCAGAATGTCCAGGCACCCCTGGAGCTCGGCGATCCGGTCGGCTACCGACTGGCGCTGCTCCACGAGGATCGCCTTGCGGCGCCCGGCGCTCGCGACGCCGTGGCGCCGCAGTGACGCGTACTCGCGCATGCTCTTGATGGGCATGCCGGTGAGCCGCAGCTTGGTGAGGAACCCGAGCCAGTTCAGATCGTCGTCCGAATACGCGCGTCGCCCCGCCGCGTCGCGGGCCGGCGGGTCCAGGAGCTTGATCCGCTCGTAGTACCGAAGGGTGTCGATCGACAGGCCGCTACGTCGTGCGGCTTCCGCTATCGAGTAGCTCATACGCTCGACAGTACGACCTGGAGTGCGCTCCAGGTCAAATCCCGACCGGGTGGGGTGATGCCCGGATTGCGCAGGTCAGCCGGGCAACCCCGGTGAAATGCGCGCCGGCCCGCGAACTCACGCCCATCCCTCGACACCCTGGACCGACCACATCACCCGACTGACGGTCGCGTACCGTAACACCGTTGCGTTACCCTGAGCGCATGCCCCGTCCCCGTACGCACGACGAAGCCCTCCGGCTGAAGCTGCTGGACCGGGCCGGCGAGCTGATCTCCGCCGACGGCCCGAAGGCACTGTCCCTGCGCAAGCTGGCCGCCGACGCCGGGACGTCGACCACGGCCGTGTACTCGCTGTTCGGCAGCAAGCCGGACCTGGTCAACGCGCTGTACGTCGAGGGATTCCGACGCTTCGGCGAGCGGCTGAACGCTGTGGCGCGGACCGGCGACGCCGTCGCGGATCTGGTGCGCCTCGGCGTCGCCTACCGCGCCAGCGCGCAGGCCGATCCGCACCTGTACGCGATCATGTTCACGCGCTCCGTACCCGGCTTCGAGCCCAACGCCGAGGCCGACCGCCTCGCCCGCACGACCCTCGAGCCGCTCGAGGACACCATCCGGCGCGGGATCGCGTCGGGGCAGTTCGCGGACGTCGCGCCCGAGGTGATCATCGTCAGCTCGTGGGGACTCGTGCACGGGCTGGTGTCGCTGGAGCTGTCGGGGAACCTGCCACCGGAGTTCAGCGTGAGCGGTGCGTACGAGGAAGCCTTGCGCGCCAACGCTTCCGGCTGGCTCAAGGGACCGAACCCGGCGTGAGCGCCACAAGGGGCGAGGATCGCCGCCGCCGTCAGCTCAGCTTGAGCGACGCCTCGATCACCACGTTTCCCGCGGCGTCGTAGGCCTTCACCTTCGACCCCGGGTCCGTATCCGGGTAGTTGTCGGCGTCGGTGTGCCAAAGCGCGAAGGTGCCGTGCGACAGCACCGCGTCCTGTGGCTGCCGGCCCGGGTAGGTGACCGAAACCCGCGTCACGTCGGCGGCACACCGCCGGCGAACACCTGTCGCTCAGGCTCACCCGTTTCCTTCACCGGCGCCAGCACCGAGCTGAGCGCGCCGAACCCAGAGACCGGCTTCAGCTCACCCTGCCCGCCGGTCGGGTCGACCGCGTAGTAGGTGTCCCCCACCCTCCCCGGATAGGGGCGCGCCGAGCAGGTGATCACGTGCTGCCCCAGCCGCGCGACAACGAACTCGCGGTTGTTCCAGCTGAGGTAGGCGCCTGCCACGTAGGCGTCGCGGTCGGCCACCTGCAGTTGGGAACCGGCCAGGCACTCACCGAGGAACTTGCCCGCTTCCGACGTCCGCTCCTCCGGCGCCGGGAGATCGACCGTCGTCACCAACGGCGCCGGGACGACCGGCACGAGAGCGGACTCGTCCACCGGCCTGAGGGGCAGCACCGGTCCGAGGGCGACCGGCACGGCCGGCCCAGCGTCGGTGAACACCGCGAACTGGCGGGACTTCGACGAAACCGTCGAAACAGGAGGGCCGCCGAGCAGCAGGTTCGACCCCGGCGCAACCGCCTGCACGCTCTGCCATGACGGGTCCGCCAGCCCCGCGACCAGGCCGTCGGCCGTGCGCAGGAGCACCTTCGTGTTCGTGCCGGGCACCGGCACGGGCTTCGCCCCCGGGTCCGAGACGGTCACCGACGTCGCCGTCGCCTCGCAGAACACCGGCTTGTCCCCGATCGTCGCGGCGATCACGGTGGCGGCGCCGTGGACGGCGATGAACTCGATGTTCCAGCCCCGCGGATCGGTGATGGCGGAGCTGTAGGGCTTCGCCGCGTTCCAGCAACGATCGAGCACCGCCTGCCCGGCGCTACGCCCCTTGTTCGGCGCGGCGGGCGTGACCGGCCCGTTCGCGCCGTCGCGCAATACGCCCGTCGCGAACACCGCACCGGCCGCGAGCACCACGACGGCCGCCGCCGCCAGCCACATCGGACGGCGGCGCGGGGCCCGGCTCGCGTCGGCGAGCCCGGCTCGCACACGCAGCCGCATGCGGTCGCGCACCTCGGGCGGCAGTTCGCGGCGCGGGGGGAGGTTGTCGATCATTCGTCCTCCAGAAGGGCACGCAAATGGGCTCGCGCCCGGGACAGGTGCGAGCGGACGGTGACCTCCGCTACTTCGAGCAGCGCCGCCGCGTCGGCGGTCGGGACGTCGCCCAGCAGGCACAGCTCCACGATCTGGCGCTGTGCCTTGGGCAACCGGGAGACGGCGTCAAGGATCGCCTTCAGGCGTTCCTCGCCGTCGAGCTGGGCCGCGACGGCTTCGGCGTGATCCCAAACCACCTGCGGTTCCGGGATCCGGCTCAGCAGCCGCAGCCGCCGGTGGGCTCCACGGCGCTCCGTGCGGGCGAGATTGCCCGCGACGGTGTACAGCCACGGCAGCGCGCTGTCCCTGATCAGCTTCAGCTCGGCCCGCTTGCGCCAAGCGATCAGGAACGTGTTCGACGTCAGGTCCTCGGCCACCGCCCACGACCCGGTCAGGCCGGTAGGCGTGGTTCCACACCGCCTGCGCGTGGCGTTCGAACAGCTCGCCGAACGCCCTCTCGTCCCCGCCTGCCGCGCGCCCGAAGAGCTCGGCGTCCACGGTTGCCCCTTGGATGGTCACACCGGGAAGTGGCCGGGAACCTCGGAAGTGTTGTGGGTGCTGTTCTGGTGGTTCAGACGGCTTGGTTCAGAGGGCTTGATTCAGACGGCTTGGTTCAGACCGCGCCGTACTGGCGGTCTCCCGCGTCGCCGAGCCCGGGGACGATGAAGCCGGAGTCGTTGAGCCGCTCGTCGATGCTCGCGGTGACCACGCGCACCGGCAGCCCCGTCTTCTCCAGGTGCGCCAGACCTTCGGGGGCGGCCAGGGCGCAGATGGCCGTGACGTCCGTGGCACCCCGGTCGGTGAGCAGCCGGATGGTGTATTCCATGGACCCGCCCGTCGCGAGCATCGGGTCGAGCACCATCACGGGCCGGTCGGCCAGCGACTCCGGCAGCGATTCCAGGTAGGGCGTCGGCTTGAGGGTCTCCTCGTCGCGCGCGAGCCCGACGAACCCCATCTGCGCGTCGGGGATCATCTTGTGCGCCTCGTCGGCCATGCCCAGGCCGGCGCGCAGCACGGGGACCAGCAGCGGCGGGCTGGCCAGCCGGTAGGCCTCCGTGCGCGCGACGGGCGTGTGGATCCGCTCGGTGCGCACCGGCACGTCGCGGGTGGCTTCGTACACGAGCATCACGGTCAGCTCGTGCAGCGCGGCCCGGAACGCCGCGCTGTCCGTCCGCGCGTCACGCATCGTGGACAGGCGGGCCTTGGCCAGCGGGTGATCGACGACGTGCACATCCATGCCGCCTAACTTACCGTCTAACTCAGCTGCCGGGTGTCGTCCGCGTCTCGGCTCATCTCGTAGTAGTTCACCGCCTCGAAGAAATGCCCGACGACAGGAGCCAGCTTGTCGAACGGCCACGCCGGCACATCCGCCACGTTCGCATCATCCGGCGGCTCGATGCAGACAATCATCCTCCAGTTGGCGTACGATCCACTGATCTTCCAAGACTGGCGCATGGGTTTCCTCCTCCGCGAGAACACGAGCCAAACGTTCTCCCGATGCCAGAACCGCACGCAACCTTCCTTCAGGTGAGCGATCTTTCGTGCCACCGTGGCAAGAGGACAAAGTGTGCCCATGACGAAGAACAAAGGGGTTTCCGTTCGCCAGCGGAGAGTTTCCGGCGAACTGCGCCGGCTTCGGGTGCTGCGCAAAATGACCTGCAAACAGGTGGCCGAGGGCGTGGACTTCTCGGAGAGCAAGATCTCCCGCATGGAAACGGGCGACCGTGGCCTGTACCCCGACGACGTCGCGGCGATCCTGGGTTTCCTGCAGGCTCCGTCGGATCTGCGGCAAGAGCTCATGGCGCTCGTGAGGGGTGGCGAGGAGCGCAACTGGCATGAAGTGAACGGGAAGTTGCCACCAACGTGGAAGGACCTGATCCGGTTCGAGGAGCAGGCTTCGGTCATCAAGAACTACGAGACCCTGCTGATCCCTGGCATCGCGCAGATTCCAGAGTACGCCCGCGCCCTACTTCACGGCGGCGACCCGAAGCTCACAGAAGCAGAGCTCGAAAGCCTTGTTGCCGCGCGGGCCAAGCGCCAGTTGATTCTCAGCCGGAGCAACGCGCCCATTGTGCATCTTCTGGTCGATGAGATGGCCCTTCATCGGCCGATCGGCGACCAAGAAACCATGCGCGCCCAGCTCCACCACCTCCTGCTCGTCGGTCGCAGGTCGAACGTCACATTCCAAATTGTCCCCTTCGCGACCAGGGCGCATGCCGGATTACAAGGGCCGTTTGTCCTGCTCGAGTTCTTCAACGAACCAACACTCGCGCATGTCGAGACCCGCGGAACCAACAGCTTCCTCGAAGAAGACGACTTCGTCGACACGATCAAGTCAGCTTGGCGTGATGTTCGCTCGGTAGCGCTGTCAACTGGCGACTCGGCACGGCTGATTGCCGATATGATCGGCGAGACGTCTCAACGTGAGGAGTATGAAACATGATCGCCCCCGACTTCGCTCAGGCCGAGTGGCGCAAGAGCTCCTACACCACCAACCAGTCCAACTGCGTCGAGTTCGCAGCCTGGCGGCAGAGCTCCTACACCACCGACCAGTCCAACTGCGTCGAAGTTGCCACCTCACCGGTCGAGATCGGGATCCGGGACACCAAGGATCGCGCAGGTGGTCACCTGACCGTCTCGCCGGGCGCCTGGGTCGCCTTCCTCAGCTCCGCGCGCTAGCGAACCAGCGAACCCACTGCCGCTGCCAGGCCGTTTCGACGGCCCGGTGGTGGTGGTTCTCGCGTACCCATGTCACGGCTTCGTCGGCCCCGAGGCCGGAGAGCGTGGCAAGACAAGCGAGGACCGTCCCGGTGCGGCCGACCCCTCCGTAGCAAGCCACCTCCACCGATTCCCCCGCCAGCGCGCGGGCGTGCAGCGCCAGGATCTTGCCCCGCGCATCAGCCCAGTTCAGCGGCAGCAGGAAGTCCGGCCAGCGAATCCAGTCGTGGTCCCAGGTGAGCCCACCGTCGTACTTGCGCCGCAGCCGGCCCGACCCGAGGTACAGGCCATACGTCGGCTCCGGGCCTTCCGGCTTCGGCCGGCCGAGGCCCCGTCCGCGCAGCACGGCGCCGTCGGGCAGTGCGAGGGTCCCCACCAGAGCAGATGCCATCGCCCCATCTTGGCCCTTATCCGTCGTTGGATGGACCCCGAGCGACCCCGACCGGGCTAGGCTGCCCCGGGTGAGTGACGACGCAGCCCTTCCGAGCCCCGACCAGATGCGGGCCTCCGACGCCGACCGCGAGCAGGTCGCGCAGGTTCTGCACCAAGCCCTGTCCGAGGGCCGCATCACGATCACCGAGCTCGAAGAGCGGCTCTCCACCGTCTACGCGGCGAAGACCATCGGCGAGCTGAAGCCCGTGACCCGCGACCTGCCGATCGGCGCGTCGCCGACCACGCCCGCAGCGCCCTCTTCGGCCCTGCAGCCGGCCACCAGCCGTGCCCTCGGCCTCCCCGACAACCGCATCGGCGGCCACCCGGGCTCGAACGTCTCGATCGGCGTCCTCTCCGGCGCCGTCCGCAAGGGCAGCTGGGTGCTCCCGCCCCAGCACACCAGCGTCGCCTTCTGGGGCGGCGCGGAAATCGACCTCCGCAGCGCCCGCTTCGCCGACAAACAGTCGACCATCACCGCCGTCGCCATCATGGGCGGCATCGAGATCACGGTCCCCGACGACATCAACGTCGACGTCACCGGCCTCGGCCTCATGGGCGGCTTCGTCCTCGAAGACAAATCCGGCGCCCCACCCGCGCCCCCCACGGCTCCCACCCTGACCATCAACGGCCTCGCCTTTTGGGGCGGCGTGGTCGTGTACCGCAAGAAGGCGAAGAAGGACAACCGGCAAATCGAGTCCTGAGCCGCGTTCCGATGTCCGTGGAGGAGGTTGTCCGCGCAGTCGCCGCCACGATCAGCGCACTCCGAGGCGCCTCCCTCGACCACGCCGGACGAGCGCTCGAGGACGCTCATGCGGCTCTTCGCGACGCAGTCATAGGCACCGACGACCAGGACGCCGGCGATGCAGTAGGCCTTCTCGCCGAAGCGATGCGATCGCTGGATCGTGTGAACCAGACTCTGGCTTCGACCGCCCGACGGCTCACCGACTACCTGGCCAAGATCGGAGAGGCGGAATCGCCACGGCCGACGTCCGAGCGACCGGAGGCTTCCGGAAAAGGGTCCTCGACAGCGACTGAAGGACTACCACCAGGCAAGATCGAGGAATTGCGTGCCGGTCTCCCCACCCCTGTGCCCAAGCCGAACCCCGACGGCAAGAAAACGCACGGCACTTGGATCGACGAGTCGGGTGTCATCCGGCAGATCGCCAGCGGAAGAGATGACGATGCCGAGGAAGCCTGGCGCCAGCTGCAAGCGGCGGGTCTCTCATCGGCCAGACGGCCCACAATCACCGAACACGTGGAAATGAAATCGCGGTGCGGATGGTGGAGCAGGGAATGCGGCACCTCGACCTCGTGATCAACAATCGACCGTGCGTCGGGCTGCTCGGGTGCGACCGCCTGCTCCCCGTCATCCTGCCGACGGGATACTCGATCACCGTGCACGGACCGAACTACCGCAAGACGTTCAGGGGAGGAAAGAAGTGGTCGAGCTAGAGATCTGGTACGACCAAGAGCCGGAGAACGATTTCGCCGAAGGCGACCCGGCCATCGTCGTGAGCACCGCCGCCGCGCTCGACCAATTGCTCGACCGCGTGCTCAACGAAACGCGGGACAACCGGCTCGGCCAGATGATCCAGGTCGGCATCAAGGGCCGCACCGGCTACCCCGTGCTCGAGGTGGGCCTCGGCGAGGCGGTCGGCTTCATCATCTACCACGACGAGCCGGGTGGGAGTACCAGTGGCAGCGGCAGCCCCGACGAGTTTGTCGAGTACGTCTACCAGGGCAACCTTTCCGAGGTCCCGGCCGACGCCGAAGTGCCCATCGCCACTGTGCGCCGCGGACTGCACGAGTTCCTCGCGAACGGGAAACAGCCCAGTGTCGTGCAGACCACCGTCGAGTAATCCACAGATTTCCGTGAGTGACCCGGCACAGGACGTGGCCGACCTACACTCACAGGCATGACCACAACCACCAGCCCGAACGCGGCACCGGACACCCCGGCGCCGCTGGCGGACGTGACTCGCGACGAAGCGAGCCTGCGGCGGTTCCTGCACGGGCTGCCCGGCGTCGACCAGGTCGGGGTCGAGCAGCGAGCGGCGGCCTTGGGCACACGCAGCATCAAGAAAGACGCCAAGCGCTGGGCGATCGACACCGCCATCTCGATGGTCGACCTGACCACGCTGGAAGGCGCCGACACACGCGGCAAGGTCCGCGGGCTGGCGGCGAAGGCCCTGCGCCCGGACCCGGAGCGGCAGGACTGCCCGCGCGTGGCCGCCGTGTGCGTGTACCCCGACATGGTCGAGGCCGCGGTCGACGCGCTCAAGGGCAGTGCCGTGCACGTGGCGAGCGTCGCGACCGGGTTCCCGTCCGGGCGCACCAGCCGTGAGGTCAAGCTGGCCGACACGAGGCTGGCCGTGGAGTACGGCGCCGACGAGGTCGACATGGTGATCGACCGCGGCGCGTTCCTCGAGGGCCGCTACATGGACGTCTTCGACGAGATCCGCGCGATCAAGGCGGCGTGCGGGGAAGCGCATCTGAAGGTGATCCTGGAAACCGGCGAGCTGGCGACGTACGACAACGTCCGCCGCGCGTCGTGGCTCGCGCTGCTGGCGGGTGGTGACTTCATCAAGACGTCCACCGGCAAGGTCTCCCCCGCCGCGACGCTGCCGGTAACCCACGTGATGCTGCAGGCGGTGCACGACTGGCACGAGCAGACCGGCGAGCTGCGCGGCGTGAAGCCCGCGGGCGGCATCCGCACGGCGAAGGACGCGATCAAGTACCTCGTCGCCGTGCACGAGGTGGCCGGCGAGCAGTGGCTGACCCCGGACCTGTTCCGCTTCGGCGCGTCCAGCCTGCTCAACGACCTGCTGCTGCAGCGGCGCACCCAGGTGGACGGCCACTACAGCGGCCCCGACTACGTGACGGTGGACTGACCATGGGCATCTTCGAATACGCCCCCGCGCCCGAGTCGCGCGACATCGCGAACCTCAAGGACCACTACCGGCCGTTCATCGGCGGCGAGTTCGTCGACGGTTCGGGCGAGCCGCTCAAGACGGTGAACCCGGCCACCGAGGAAATCCTCGCCGAGGTCGGCACGGCGTCGGTGTCCGATGTGGACACCGCGGTGCGCGCGGCGCGCAAAGCCTACGACACCGTCTGGTCGAAGATGCCGGGCAGCGAACGCGCGAAGTACCTCTTCCGCATCGCTCGCCTGATCCAGGAGCGCTCGCGCGAGCTGGCCGTGCTGGAGTCGCTCGACAACGGCAAGCCCATCAAGGAATCGCGCGACTCCGATGTCCCGACGGCCGCCGCGCATTTCTTCTACCACGCCGGATGGGCCGACAAGCTGGAATACGCCGGCTATGGCCCGAACCCGAAGCCGCTCGGCGTCGCGGGTCAGGTGATCCCGTGGAACTTCCCGCTGCTGATGCTGGCGTGGAAGATCGCGCCCGCGCTGGCCACCGGCAACACCGTCGTCCTCAAGCCGGCGGAGACCACGCCGCTCACGGCGCTGGTGTTCGCCGAGATCTGCCAGCAGGCGGAACTGCCGCCGGGCGTCGTGAACATCCTGCCGGGCGCCGGGGACATCGGTGCGGCCATCGTCGAACACGGTGACGTCGACAAGATCGCGTTCACCGGCTCCACCGAGGTCGGCAAGCTGATCCAGCGCACGGTGGCGGGCACGCGCAAGAAGCTCACGCTGGAGCTGGGCGGCAAGGCGGCCAACGTCGTGTTCGACGACGCGCCGCTGGACCAGGCCGTGGAGGGGATCGTCAATGGGATCTTCTTCAACCAGGGCCACGTCTGCTGCGCGGGTTCTCGGCTGCTGGTGCAGGAATCCGTGGCCGAGGAGGTCATGGAAAAGCTGCGCTACCGCGTCTCGACGCTGCGGATGGGCGACCCGCTCGACAAGAACACCGACATCGGCGCCATCAACTCCGCCGAGCAGCTGGCGAAGATCCGCGGGCTCGTGGAATCGGGCGACGCTGAGGGCGCGCAGCGCTGGACCAGCCCGTGCCCGGTGCCCGACCGCGGATTCTTCTTCGCTCCCACGGTGTTCTCCGACGTGCACCAGTCGATGCGGATCGCGCGCGAGGAGATCTTCGGGCCAGTGTTGTCGGTGCTCACGTTCCGCACGCCGGACGAGGCCGTCGCGAAGGCCAACAACACGCCGTATGGGCTGTCGGCCGGCATCTGGACCGAGAAGGGCTCGCGCATCCTCTGGATGGCGAACAAGCTCCGGGCCGGCGTCGTCTGGGCCAACACGTTCAACCGCTTCGACCCCGCCGCGCCGTTCGGCGGCTACCAGGAGTCCGGGTTCGGCCGCGAGGGTGGCCGCACGGGGCTGGAGGCCTACCTCAGTGTCTGATTCAAAGCAGTCTGAGTCGCGCATATCCGTCGCGAAGACGTACAAGCTCTACATCGGCGGGGCCTTCCCCCGTTCGGAGTCGGGCCGGGTCTATCCCGTCACCGATCCGCAGGGGAAGTTCCTGGCCAACGCGGCGCACGCGTCGCGCAAGGACGTGCGTGATGCCGTCGTGGCGGCGCGCAAAGCCTTCCCCGGCTGGTCGGGCGCCACGGCCTACAACCGCGGCCAGGTGCTCTACCGCGTCGCCGAGATGCTGGAGGGCCGGCGCGAGCAGTTCGTGAGCGAGGTCGCCGCGTCGGAAGGCGTCTCGCCGAGCCAGGCGGAGTCCCTTGTGGACGCCGCCATCGACCGCTGGGTCTGGTACGCCGGGTGGACGGACAAGATCGCGTCGGTGCTCGGCGCGGCGAACCCCGTTGCGGGGCCGTACTTCTCGTTCACCGTGCCCGAGCCGACGGGCGTGGTCGGCGTGCTCGCGCCGCAGGAGTCGTCGCTGCTCGGCCTGGTGAGCGTGCTGGCGCCGGTGCTGGCCGGCGGTTCCACGGCCGTCGTCGTCTCGAGTGCCGAACGGCCGCTGCCGGCGATCACGCTGTCGGAGGTCCTGGCGACGTCCGACCTGCCCGGCGGCGTCGCCAACGTGCTGACCGGCCGCGCGGCCGAGCTCGGCCCGTGGCTGGCCTCGCACGGTGACGTCAACGCCCTCGACCCGACGGGCGCCACACCGGAAGACCGCATCACGCTGGCGCGCGAGGCCGCGGGCACCGTCAAGCGTGTGCTCACGGTCCCCGACTCCGAACCCGACTGGACGCCGACTCCGGACCTTTCGCGCCTGCGCCGGTACCTGGAGGCGAAGACCGTCTGGCACCCGCTGGGCGTCTGATTCCGGACTGACCAACGGAAAAGGGGCGGGCGGCACCCCCTGGTGTGCCGCCCGCCCCTGAAAGAAGAGCCGTCACGCAGTCGGCGCGAGCCCCTGCGTCACCGCGCCGACGTCGATGGTGTGGCTGACCGAGTCGGCGTCGACCTCGCCGAGGGTCCAGTCCACGGTGATGTTCGGGTTGATGTAGTCACCGTGCTGGTTGGAGTCGGACGGCGCCACGACGTTGAGCCCGTTGGGCGTCTGCTGCTGGGCGTAGGGCTCGATGCCGGTCCAGTGCAGCGGCACGTAGGCCGAGGAACCGTCGACGAGCGCCACGGCGGGCGCATCGGCCGGGGCCTGGTTGTTGATCAGCACGTTGTGCGCGCCGACAAGGTCCACCTCGAGGTTGCCGGGCAGGTAGCAGCGCTCGCCCGGGTTGGCGGTGAACTGCAGGGCGCCGTAGCGGTTGCCCGCGCCCGCGCCGCCGTAGACGAGCTTCGAGGTGAACTGGTTCGACGTGCACGCCTGCACCGACGAAGCAGACGAAGCAGGCGCCGCACTCGCGGTCCCGGCGGCCAGAGCCGTTGCCCCGGCGGCGATCCCGGCCACGGCGACGGCGGCGACAACGCGGCTGATGGTCTTGCGTGTGGTCATTTCGGGCTCTCCCCTTGTTCGAAGCCCGGGCAGCCTTTCCGCCCGGCAGAACGACCGTTTTGGTGATTCATTCCCCTCGGTCGCTCTCACCAGGAAAGACGTCCACGCCACAAGCGGGATGTCCGGCTGTGGGATCAGCCGCAGAAACGCAACCCCAGCCGCACCGAAGCGTCACAAAGAGTGAACCCGCGCGCGGGCGCGGTTCAGTTGACCAGTGCCGTTCAGCCGGTCAGCGCGATTCAGTTGATGTCGTGCCGGCCCAGCGGCCGACCCGGCAACGGCGTCCCCGGCCGGGCCTGCAGCCCGTCGATCATGATCGCGATGCTGCGTGCGGTGGACATCTTGGCGACTTCCGGCGAACGAGACTCCAGCTGACGCAGCAGCAGCGCGAACAGCATGGCCACGTCGCCCTCGGCGACGTCCGTGCGCAACGTCCCCTCGTTCTGCGCGCCCCGCACCATCGCTTCCAGCTCGATCAGCAGCTCTTCGCGCAGCGTCGCGATCGCCGGGTCTTCCTTCAGGATCTCGTGCGCCTTCTTCGACAACATCGCCAGCTGCACGGAAAGGTGCAGCTCAACCGACTGGTGCAGCAGCCGCACCAGCGCCTGCCAAGACGTCGGCTCCTGCTCGGCCGCCTCACGCGCGTCGTCGAGCACCCGCGAGAAGTTGTCGACGGCGACCGCCCGGATCAGCGCTTCGCGATCGGGGAAGCGCCGGTACAGCGTGCCGACGCCGACGCCGGCCGCGCGGGCGATCTCCTCCATCGGCACCTCGGGCCCGAACTCCGCGAAGATCGTGCGCGCCGCGGCGATGATCTGGTCGCGGTTGCGCCGCGCGTCCGCGCGCAAGGGGACCTGGGGATCCGCACTCATGGCCCACCTTCCGCTCGCCGGAAACTCGTTACGCGCGCAAATTCTCGCATGGACAGCGCTCCGCGCATTGCGACCACAACCCGTCACCCCATTGCTAGTGGACGAAGATCCTCCGCTTCGGTACCGTGGGCAATGAACCGGAATGTAATCCTCCACATACATTGCGTAAAGGTTCAAAACCACCAAAAGGGGATCCCACCATGACAGAAGTTGCCGAACCCGAGCTCGCCAGCTTCCCGATGGCGCGCACCTGCCCGTTCGCGCCGCCGCCGGAGTACAAGCGTTTCGAGGACGAGCGGGCGAAGCTCGTCGAGCTCGACTCCGGGCAGCGCGCCTGGGTGCTGTCGAAGCACGAGGACGTGCGCGCGATGCTGAACGACCCCAGGTTCAGCTCCAACCGCTTCAACCCCGGCTTCCCGGTACTGTTCCGCGATGGAGCCCCGCGGCGCGAACGCAAGCTGAACCCGTCGCTGATCAACATGGACGCGCCGGAGCACGGCCCCGCACGCCGCGAGGTCGTCGGTGAGTTCACCGTGAAGCGGATGAAGGCGCTGCAGCCGCGCATCCAGGAGATCGTCGACGAACACATCGACGCGATGCTGGCCGGCGACCAGCCCGCCGACCTGGTTTCGGCGCTGTCGCTGCCAGTGCCCTCGCTCGTGATCTGCGAGCAGCTCGGCGTCCCCTACGCCGACCACGACTTCTTCCAGAAGCACAGCTCGCGCATCCTCAACCGCGAGGTCACCTCCGACGAGCGGCTGGAATCCGTTCTCGCCCTGGAGGAGTACCTCGACAAGCTGGTCGCGGCCAAGGAAGAGACGCCCGCCGACGACCTGCTCGGCCGCCAGATCGCGAAGAAACGCGAAGAGGGCGAGTACGACCGCGACGACCTCACGTCGCTCGCGTTCCTGCTGCTCATCGCCGGTCACGAGACCACGGCGAACATGATCTCGCTCGGCACCGTCGCGCTGCTGGAGAACCCCGACCAGCTCGAAGCGATCAAGGCCGACCCCGGCAAGACGCTCGACGCCGTGGAGGAGCTGCTGCGCTACTTCACCATCGCCGAGTTCGCTACCACGCGCGTCGCGGTCGAGGACGTGGAGCTCGCGGGCGTCACGATCAAGGCCGGCGAGGGCGTGCTGGGCCTGAGCTACGCCGCCAACTTCGACGGCGACGCCTTCCCCGAGCCCGAAAAGCTCGACATCACCCGCGGCGGGCGCAAGCACGTGGCGTTCGGCTTCGGCGCGCACCAGTGCCTCGGCCAGAACCTCGCGCGCATGGAGCTGCAGATCGTGTTCGACACGCTCTTCCGCCGCATCCCGACCCTGAAGTTGGCCGCCCCGGTCGACCAGCTGCCGTTCAAGCACGATTCCGCGATCTTCGGTCTCCACTGTCTGCCCGTCACCTGGTGAGGGAGGAAGCATGACCGCGATGGAGGAACTCCCGGTCGCCCGGAAGTGCCCGTTCGCGCCGCCGGAGGAGTACACGGCCACGCGCGAAGAGGCACCCGTGCACCGGGTGAAGATCCCGGACGGCAAGCAAGCCTGGACGGTCTCGCGGCACGAGGACGTGCGGGCCGTGCTCAACGACCCGCGGTTCTCCGCCGACCGCCTCCACCCCGACTTCCCGACGCTCGTCCCGGGCGGCAACGTCATCCGCCGCACCGAGGCCGAGCGCACGATGCTGGCGATGGACGCGCCGCAGCACGGCCCGGAACGCAAGGCGGTGCTCGGGGAGTTCACCGTCAAGCGTGTCGCGGAGCTGAAGCCGCGGATCCAGGAGATCGTCGACGGCCTGATCGACGACATCCTCGAAGCCGACGGGCCCGTCGACCTGGTGGAGAAGCTCGCGCTGCCGGTCCCCTCGCTCGTGATCTGCGAAATGCTCGGTGTCCCCTACGAAGACCACGACTTCTTCCAGGAGAACACCAAACAGCTGATCAACCGCGCGACCACCGCGGAAGACCGGCGCGCCGCGTTCGAGCGCGTGCAGGCGTACATGGGCGAGCTCATCGCGAAGAAGGAAGCCGACCCTGGTGACGACCTCATCAGCCGGCAGATCGCGAAGCGGCGCGAAGACGGCACGTACGACCGAGCGAAGCTCGTCAGCCTCGCGTTCCTGCTGCTCGCGGCCGGGCACGAGACCACGGCGAACATGATCTCGCTCGGCACCGTCGCGTTCCTGCGGAACCCGGAGCAGCTCGCGCTGATCAAAGCCGACCCGGCCAAGACGCTGACCGCCGTCGAGGAGCTGCTGCGCTACTTCTCCATCGTCGACAACACCACGCGTATGGCGAAGGAGGACGTCGAGATCGGCGGCGTCACCATTCCCGCCGGCGACGGCGTGGTGGTGATGACGTATGCGGCGAACTGGGACCCCGAGGCGTTCGAGGATTCGTCGGCGTTCGACATCGAGCGCGGGGCTCGCCACCACGTGGCGTTCGGGTTCGGGCCACACCAGTGCCTGGGCCAGAATCTCGCGCGGACGGAGCTGCAGATCGTGTTCGACACGCTGTTCCGCCGGATCCCTTCTCTGCAGCTGGCCGTCGACGTCGACGAGCTGCCGTTCAAGGACGACGCGCTCATCTACGGCCTCTACGAACTGCCCGTGACCCGGTGAAGGAGGAGCGATGACCACGGCCGAGGAACTCGAACTGCCGGTGGCGCGAAAGTGCCCGTTCGCACCGCCCGAGGAGTACACGCAGATCCGCGAGGAACAGCCGATCACGCGCGTGAAGATCCCCGATGGCAAGGAAGCCTGGGTGGTCTCGCGGCACGAGGACGTGCGGACGGTGCTCAACGACCGCCGCTTCTCCTCCGACCGCTTCAACCCGAACTTCCCGATCCTGGTCAAGGGCGGCAACGTCTTCCGCCAGACCAACGCCGAGCGCACGATGATCACGATGGACGCGCCGGAGCACGGCCCCGCGCGCAAGTCGGTGCTGGGCGAGTTCACGGTGAAGCGCGTGAACGCGATGCGGCCGCGGATCCAGGAGATCGTCGACGGATTGATCGACGAGATCCTCGCGTCCGAAGGGCCTGTCGACCTGGTCGAGAAACTGTCGCTGCCGGTCCCGTCGCTCGTGATCTGCGAGCTGCTCGGCGTGCCGTACTCCGAGCACGACTTCTTCCAGGAGAACACCGCGAAGCTGCTCAAGCGCACGGTGAGCTTCGAAGAGCGGCGCGCGGCGTTCGAGCGCGTGCGCGGTTACCTCGGCCAGCTGATCACCACGAAGGAAGCCGACCCGGGCGACGACCTGCTGGGCCGGCAGATCGTGAAGTTGCGCGAGGAAGGCAACTACGAGCACGGCGCGGTGCTGGGCCTGTCGTTCCTGCTGCTCGTCGCGGGCCACGAGACCACGGCGAACATGATCTCGCTCGGCACCGTCGGCTTGCTGCAGAACCCCTCGCAGCTGGAGACGATCAAGGCCGACCCGGGCAAGACGCTCGACGCGGTCGAGGAGCTGCTGCGCTACTTCACGATCGTCGACACGGCCACCGCGCGCGTCGCGGTGGAGGACGTGGAGCTCGACGGCGTCACCATCCGGGCGGGGGAAGGGGTGCTCGCGCTCGGGTACACCGCCAACTGGGATCCGGCCGTGTTCGACGAGCCTTCGAAGCTGGACATCACGCGCGGGGCGCGCCACCACGTCGCGTTCGGTTTCGGGCCGCACCAGTGCCTGGGCCAGAACCTCGCGCGCGCCGAGCTGCAGATCGTCTTCGACACGCTGTTCCGGCGCATCCCTTCGCTGCGGCTGGCCGTCGACGTGGACTACCTGCCGTTCAAGGAAGACGCGTCGATCTACGGGCTGTACCGGCTGCCGGTGACCTGGTAGAGATCAGTCTGCTCCCACCACGAGCCAGGAAGAGGAAGTCATGAAGATCATCGCGGACACCGGCAAGTGCGTCGGCGCCGGCCAGTGCGTGCTCACCGAGCCCGCCCTGTTCGACCAGAGCGAGGACGACGGCACGGTGATCGTGCTCAACGAGACGCCCGAGGGTGAGCTCGTGGAGAAGGCTCGCGAGGCCGTGAATGTCTGCCCGAGCCAGGCGCTCTCGTTGCAGGACTGAGTCAGCTCTTCGCGGCGGTGAAGAGCACCGTCGTGTAGTCGCAGGTGAACTGACCGCCGCGGGCGTCGATGACGGCGCCCACGGCGGTCAGTACCGCGTTTCGCTGTTGTTCGGAGACGCGAGTGAGGACGCCCTGGGTGGGGAGCAGGTCCAGGTATTCGTCGCGGCTGTAGTTCTGCCGCCAGTGGTATTCGTGCTTTTGTGGTTCATTCCAGCCGCTGCTGAAGGTTTTTTCGATCAACGGCCGGTACGCGTCGGGCGTCGGCGCTTTGGTCGCGTCGAACTTGATCGGTGATTCCGGGACGGCTTGGGTGAAGGCCTCGCCGAACGCCCGTGCGATGTCCCGCGGTGGCACGAACAGGTGCCAGAACAGGACGAGCACTCCCCCGGGCTTCAGCACTTCGGCCGCCTTCTTGGCGCCCTCGACGGGATCGACCCAATGCCAGGCTTGCCCGGAGACGACGGCGTCGAAGGTGCGGCCCTTCGCGTCCCAGGTCTCGAAGGAGGCCACTTCGACGTCGACGTTCTGCCTTCGCGCGAACTCGGCCATCCGCTCGTCGGGCTCCACGCCGAGCACCGCCTTGCCCCTTTCCTGGAGCTGCCGCGCGACGATTCCGGTCCCCGTACCGACGTCGAGCACCTCCGACCCGGCGATGGCCAGGCGGTCGATCAGCTCCTCGGGATACCTGGGCCGCGCACGGTCATAACGCGCGGCATCAACACCGAACGACTCGGCGGTCGCCCTCAGCTCATGCGGCTCCGTTGCCCCCATCACGCATACTCCCGTCAGCAGGCACGTTCCGTCCGGCAGTCTCCCGCCGGGCATAACCCCACCCTCCCGAGGGGGCGTCCCATGTCCAGTTTACCGGCCACCCCCTGGCAAACCCGTGCCCAAGCCGGAAACGCCCTGAGTAGTCCACAACTCGGCGGCCCTGTGGGCAACCTTCGACTGAACTCGGGGCCACGCGCTCCTTCGGCAACACCCTCGCCGACCAGCGACGTCTGGCTCTTAGCTCGTGGATAGCTCGCGCTGAGCGCATTTCTGCCGCCGCTCCGGCCCGCAAACACCCGTCCGGTCCGCACCCACCCATCCAGCCGAGCCTCGACAAAAAAGGGGCCACCCCCACCAAACGGGGGGATGGCCACCGCCGAACCAACGAGGATGGCCACCCGAAAAACAGAACCTACTTCACCGCGCCCATCGACAAACCCCGCACCAGGTGGTTCTGCGCGAACCACCCCACGATCATCACCGGCAGCGAAGCCAACAGCGCAGCAGCAGACAGCTGCGCCCAATAAAAACCTTCACTCGTGATAAACCCGACCAAAAACACCGGCACCGTCCCAGCACGGGCGGCCGTCAGGTTCACCGCGTAGAAAAACTCCGTCCACGAGAAAATCACGCAGATCAAAGCCGTCGCGGCGATGCCCGGGGCGACGACCGGCATGATGATCTTGCGCAGCAGCGTCGGGAGGTTGGCCCCGTCGATGTGGGCCGCCTCGATCATCTCGCCGGGGACCTCGAGGAAGAACGAGCGCATCATCCAGATCGCGAGCGGCAGGTTCATCGACGTGTACAGGATGATCAGCGCCCACACCGTGTCGAGCAGGTTGGTGTTCTGGGAGATCACGTACAGCGGGATGATGGCCGCGACGATCGGCAGCATCTTCGTGGACAGGAAGAAGCTCAGCGCGTTCTTCGTCTTCTTCACGGGCGCCAGCGAAAGGGCGTACGCCGCCGGGATGCCGAGCAGCAGCACCAACAGCGTGGACACCACGGTCACGAACGCCGAGTTCGCCAGGTACGGCAGGAAGCCGCCCTTGAGAACCCCCGAGATCTGGTCGAGCGTCGGGCTGAAGAAGAGCTTCGGCGGGTCCGTGTAGGCGTCGGATTCCTGTTTGAACGCCGTGAGGATCATCCACAGCAGCGGGAACACGAACAGGATCGCGACGATCCACGTGACGACCGTGAGCGAACCCGCCCCGTAGCGGCGCTTGCGCCCGGAAACCCCCGAAACCCCGGAAACAGCCGTGGTCATTTCGTCCCTCCGTCCACGGAGAACGCGCGGAACATCAGGCGCAGGGCGAACGTCGCCACGATCATCGTGATGATCACTACCACCACACCCATCGCCGACGACTGGCCGATGTCGAAGCCCTCGAACGCGCGCTGGTAGATGTAGAACGGCAGGTTGGTGCTGGCCGTGCCCGGACCGCCCTGCGTCATGAGGAAGATCGCGTCGAAGCTGTTCACGATGTAGATCGCGCCCAGCAGCGTCGCCAGTTGCAGAAACCGCGACAAGTGCGGCAGCGTGATCGACACGAACGTGCGCCAGCGGCCCGCGCCGTCGACCGACGCGGCCTCCAGCACGTCCTTCGGCTGGCTCTGCAGGCCGGCGAGCGTCAGCAGCATCATGAACGGCGTCCACTGCCAGATGATCTGCGCCATCACCGCGGCGAGCGGGAACTGCGAAAGCCAGTCGACGTCGGTGCCGAACACGAAGTGCAGCAGGCCGTACGTCGGGTCGAACATCGTGGTCTTCCACAGCAGCGCGCCGGCGGCCGGCAGGATCAGGAACGGCGTGATCAGCAGCGTGCGCACAAAACCGCGGCCGACGAACTTGCGGTCCAGCAGGATCGCCAGGCCCAGCCCGATCAGCAGCGACAGGAACACGCACACCACGGTGAGCACCACGGTGTTGAGCAGCGCGCCGAGGAACGTCGAATCGGTGAAAACGTCGGCGTAGTTCTGGAAGCCGACGAAGTGGAACGAACCCGGCCGCACCAGATTCCACGACTGGAACGAGTAGTAGATGGTGAGCAGGAACGGAATCTGCGTCACCGCGATCACGAAGATCAACGCGGGCAGCAACGGCAACCGCCGCTTCCCGGCTTTGTTCGTGGCTTTCTTGGTGGTTGTCGTACGGGTGGTGGCCGGCGCGGTGCCGGCGGGGACCGAAATCGTACTCATGGCTGCACCGCCTGATAGGACTCGCCGACTGTGGCCGCGTACTTCTGGGATTGCGCCAACGCATCAGCCACCGACGTCTGGCCCGCGATCGCGGCGGAGAGCTGCTGGCTCACGCGCGTGCCGAGGTCCTGGAACTCCGGGATCCCGACGAACTGGATGCCCGGGTAGGGCACCGGGCTCACCATCGCCTTCTGCTGGTTGGCGTCGGCGATGCCGTCGAGTGTCGGCTGGGCATACGCCTTGGCCGCGTCGCGGTACTGCGGGATCTCGTACGTCGACTGGCGCGTGCCCGGCGGCACGCGGTTCCAGCCGTAGGTCTCGCCGACCTTCTTCGCGTACGCCTTGTCGGTCATCCACGCCATGAACTTCCAGGCGTCGCCAGAGTCCTTGGCGACCTTCGGGATCCCGAGCGCCCACGTGTAGAGCCAGCCGCTGGCCTGCGTCTTCTCGACCGGGGCCGGCGCGTAGCCGTTCTTGCCGACGACCTTGCTGCTGGTGGGGTCTTCGGTGGTGCCGGTCATCGACGTGGCGTCGTACCACATCGCGGCCTGGCCCTGGGCGTAGCGCGTGCCGCACTCGGAGAACCCGGCGCTGGAGGCGCCGACCTCACCGTGGTCGCGCACGAGGTTCACGTAGAAGTTGGCCGCCTGCGTGAACTCCGGGCTGGTGAGCTTGGCGTTCCAGTCCTTGTCGAACCACTGCGCGCCGAAGGTGTTGGCGACCGTGGTGAACGGTGCGAGGCTCTCGCCCCAGCCCGGCTTGCCGCGCAGGCAGATGCCCGCGATGCCGGCGTTCTTGTCGTCGAGCTTCGCCGCGTAGTCCGCGATCTGCTGCCACGTGGGGTGTGCCGGCATCGTGATTCCGGCCTTCTGGAAAAGGTCCTTGCGGTAGACCACAAAGGACGATTCCCCGTAGAACGGCACCGCGTACATCTGGTTCTCATACGACAGCGACTGCCGGATGCTGGGGATGAAGTCGTTCTCGTCGTAGCCCGGGGTGGCCTTCATGTGCGGTTCGAGGTTCTCGAGCCAGCCGTTGGCAGCCCACTGTGGGGCCTCGTAGTTGCTGATCATCACCACGTCGAACTCGCCGCCCTGCGTTGCGGTGGACGCGGTGATCTTCGCGCGCGCCTCGTTCTCCGGCAGGGAGACGAACTTGAGGTGCACGCCCGGATTCGCCTTCTCGAACTCACTCGAGAGCGAGATGGCGTCCTTCATCTGGGGGTTCGAGACGATCGCGATGACGAGCGTCCGCCCACCGTTGCCGAACGATCCAGCTCCGGCGCATCCCGTGACGAACAACGCTGTCGCGGCAAGGAGCCACAGGAGCTTACGCACGGCCACCTCCGGGGAGCACCTGGATCTTGAGGCCGGAGCCGCCGCGCATCTTGGCCAGCGCGTCGGGGTACTGCTCCAGCCCCACGGTGTCGGTGATCAGGGCTTCAGTGTCGATGAAGCCCTTGGCGACGAGGTCGAGCGCGCTCGCGTAGCTGTTGAGCACGGCCATGGAACCGACGATGGTGATCTCGTCGTTGTAGATGCGGAAGGGCGAGAGCGCCACGCGGGCCTCGGCGGGCGCGACGCCGAACACGAGCAGACGGCCGCCGCGGCGCAACGCGTCGAAAGCCGACTCGATGGCGGGGGCGGCGCCGGTGCAGTCGACGGCGGCGTCGTAGAGCTCATCGTCCAAAGCGGACACGTCCTCGGCCACGGCGGTGGCGCCGAGGTCGGTGGCGCGCGGCAGGCGGCTCGCGTTGCGGTCGACGACCGTGACTTCGGCGCCCGCGCGCTGGAGCAGCTGCTGCATGATCAGGCCCATCGTGCCGGCGCCGACCACGAGGAACCGTTCGCCGGCCTCGACGCCGATGCGGCGCACACCGTGCACGGCGCACGAGACGGGTTCGACGAGCGCGCCCTGCTCCCACGTCATGGAGTCGGGCATCTTGTGGCAGGTGTCGGCCGGGACGGCGACGTACTCGGCGAACGCGCCGTTGACGGTGTCGCCGGTGGCGTTCCAGTTGGCGCAGAGGTTGCCGTGGCCGGAACGGCACGGCGTGCAGTAGCCGCAGTACAGCGACGGGTCGACGGCCACGCGGTCGCCGATCTTCCACTCACGCGGCACGTCGGCGCCGAGCTCGACGATCTCGCCGGCGAACTCGTGGCCGGGAACGATGGGGTACGGCGTCGGCGGGAAGTGCCCGTCGGCGATGTGCAGGTCGGTCCCGCAGATCCCGCAGGCGCCGACCTTCACGACGACCTGGCGCTCTCCGGGCTTCGGATCGGGAACGTCGCCGACCCGGATTTCCCCGGGCCGGTCCACGATCGCGGCACGCATGCCTCATCCCCTTCCTGGGCGCTCTTTTGAGCGGTATTAACGTGTGGCGCAGCTAATTGGTGGAAGCATTACAGGTGTTTTCTAGGGGTTTCGTCAACCTTTTGGGTTGAATTCTGCGCTATGGTGCTCATATGAGCAGGAAGAAGGCTCGGCCGCTGCTGACCGAGAGCTTGGAGCTGGCCACCATGGCCCGCCGCTTCTACGTGCAGGGCCGCTCGAAGCTGGAGATCGCCGAGGAGTTCGGTGTGAGCCGGTTCAAGGTCGCGCGCCTGCTCGACACCGCCCGCGAAACGGGCCTGGTCAGGGTGGAGTTCGAGCTGCCCGCGCCGCTCGACGTGGAGCTGTCCGACGAGGTCAGGCGTGCGTACGGGCTTCGCCGCGCTTTGGTGCTCGAACGAGCGGCGGCGAAGGAGCCACGCGAGGTGGTGCGCAAGAAGGTCGGGACGCTCGCCGCGCACCTCCTCGAGGAGATCGCCCGCCCGACGGACGTCATCGGGCTGTCGTGGGCCCGGTCGGTCAACGCGATGACCGAGGCCATCAGAACACTTCCGCGCTGCCCGATCGTGCAGTTGTGCGGCGTGCAGGCCGGCATGGACATGCGCGGGCGCTCCGTTGAAACCGTGAGCCGCGTGACCTCGGTCTCCGGCGGCGACGCTTATCCGCTCTTCGGCCCGCTCGTGCTGCCGGACCGGCGGACCACGGAGATCCTGCGCCACCAGCCTGGCATCGCGGAGACTTTCGGGCAGTTCGGCAAGCTGACGAAGGCCGTGGTGAGCATCGGCGCCTGGTCACCCGGCGAGTCCACCGTGTACGACGCCCTGGACGAAGCCGAGCGCGCCGCCATCGCCGCCCGCGGGGCGACGGCCGAGGTCGCGGCTCGCCTGTTCGACGCTTCGGGAAACGCTCTGTCGACGGGTCTGGCGCACCACGTCCTGGCGATCAGCACGGAGGAGCTGCTCGCAGTGCCCGAGGTGATCGCGATCGGCTACAGCGAACCGAAGGCGGCCGCGGTGGACGCCGTGCTGAGGTCCGGCATGGTGTCGACGCTCATCACGGACGCGGCAGCCGCGGTGCCGTTGCTGGAGCTGGCGGAGAAGCGACCTCTGTCAGAGTGAGCTGTCGACCGCGAGGATGTGGCCCGGCTCGCCGCGGCCCTCGGGCGCGCTGCAAGTTTGAGCGGCCAACGCGAGCACGCCGCTCGGGCGTCGAGGTCGGCGAAGGCGAGTCGCTCCCGACTGTCGTGAAGTGCGGTGGCATCACGTCGGGCCGACGCTCATCACGGACGCGGCGGCCGCGGTGCCGTTGCTGGAGCTGGCGAAGAAGCGGCCTCTGTCAGAGTGAGCTGTCGACCGCGAGCACGCCGGCGAGGATGACGAAGCAGATGCCCGAGCCGGCGTCGACCTTCTGCTGGGTCTTGGCCTTGACGCCGGCGACGCCGATGGCGCGGCCCACCAGCACGTAGGCGAGACCGACGACGAGCTCCACCCCGAGGTAGGCGGCGCCCAGCTCGGCGAGCGCTTGAGGCGTGCCGGTCGTGGTGAACTGCGGCAGGAGGGCGGCGAAGAGCAGCAGCGCCTTGGGGTTGCTGATGGCGACAGCGAACTCGTTGACCACTACGGCTCGCAGGTTCTTGCTCTTCGGCGGATCCTGCGTCTGGCTCATCTCGCGGCGGGCCTTGAGGATGCTGCTGATGCCGAGCCACAGCAGGTAGGCGACGCCGATCCACTTGAGGATCGTGAGCAGCTCGGCGGACGCGGCCAGCAGCGTCCCCAGCCCGGCCGCGACGAGGGCGATCAAAACCACGAACGCCGCGAACCTGCCGCCGATGCCGGCCATGGCGTAGCCGATGCCGTAGCGGGCGGCGTTGCGCAGGCCCAGCAGCTGGTTGGCGCCCGGGATGAGCGACACCAGGACCGCGGCGGGGATGAATCCGGCCCAATCGACCATGGCTCGCCTCTCTCAGGTGTGAGGGCGACGGTAACCCGCGTTTGTCCGGCCGGGGCGGGGTTTGTGACGAAGTCTTCAGGCATTGGCACGTTCGGGCCGGCGATGTCTTCGCCCGGGCGTTCGTCTCGGGGTGATCTCAGGGTGTTCACCGGATGTGCCCGCAGCGGTGTCCAGGCGATTGTTACTGCCGTGACTCGGGTTTCGCCGCGGTGGCGGCAGGCGGTGGTGTGGCTGCACGCGGTGTCGTCGATCGCGTGGATGAGCCAGGCGTTCGGGCTCATGACGCTGACGCTCGTGGCGCTCCAGGGCGACGCGGCCACGCGCGCCGCCGCGATGAACATGGCGCGGCACCTGGACACGGCGTTGCTGGCACCCATGGCGAACGCCGCCGCGTTCACCGGATTGGTGCTCGCGGGGGCGACGGCCTGGGGGTTCTTCCGGCATTGGTGGGTGCTCGTGAAGTTCGGGCTCACGCTGGTGCAGCTGTACGCCGGGATCTTCCTGCTGTCACCCGCCCTCGAGAACGCCGCCGCGACGGCCACCCCGACGTGGCAACAAGCTGCCGGCGCGGGGCTCATGGCGGGTGGATTGGCCGTGCAGGCGTGGATTTCCGTGGCGAAGCCGTGGTCCCGCACGCCCTGGTCCCCCGCCGCGAAACCCGCGACGGCGCCCACGTGGGTGTTCGTGGCGGCGATCGTCGCGCCGGTTCTCGACACCACCGTGGGTCTGGTGCTGGGCTACCCGTTGCCCGCGCTGTCCCTGGTGATGCTCATCGTCCTGCTCAGCGGGCGGCGGCAGCGCCTGGCCGTGGCCTGACGCTGCCGCTCTTTCACTCGACGTCTCCGCCGCTCGCGGGCTTGGCCTCGACGTCGCCGCCACTCGCCGGCTTCGCCTCCACATCCCCGCCGCCGGCCGGCTTGGCCTCGACGTCACCACCGCTGTCGTTCTTGTCCTCCACCATGGTTCCCTCCTCCTACTCGGCCCGCCCAACGCTAGGGCGCGCCGCGGAGCCCCACGGCCACTTGGACAAACCTCACTCAAACGGACGCGCGTCGTCAGAGTTGGTTGACGTCCGTGATGCGCACGACGGCCGAGCCGATCTCGTCCGAGGCGCGCAGGTCGGCCTCTGCGCTGATGCCCCAGTCGTGGTCACCTGCGGGGTCGTCGAAGATCTGACGGACGCGCCACACGTCGGGTTCCTTCTCGATGAGCAGCAACGCGGGCCCGCGGGCGTCGGGGCCGATGCCCAGGGAATCGTGCTCGTCGAAGTAGTCCTCGATGGCGTCTTCCCAGGCGTCCGCGTCCCAGCCGGCGGCGGCGTCGAGCTCGCCAAGGGCGTAGTAGTTGCGGCGGGCGGCGAGTTCGACGCGGCGGAAGAGCTCGTTGCGCACCAGGACGCGGAAGGCGCGTTCGTTGCGGGTGACCGCGGGTGGTTCGGAGGGCGGGCGCTCCAAAGGAGAACCGTCCGCAGACGGATGCCGCAACGCTTCCCACTCGTCGAGCAGGCTGGAGTCGACCTGGCGGACGAGCTCGCCCAGCCATTCGATGAGGTCCTGCAGCGCCTCGGTCTTCGCCTCGTCCGGGACGGTGTGGCGCAGAGCGTCGTACGTGTCCGCCAGGTACCGCAGCACCAGGCCCTCGGAGCGCGCCAACTGGTAGAAGCCGATGTACTCCACGAAGTTCATCGCGCGCTCGTACATGTCGCGCACCACGGACTTCGGGGACAGCTCGTAGTCCGCGACCCACGGGTGACCCTGGCGGTAGCTGGAGTACGCCGCGGAAAGCAGCTCCTCCAACGGCTTCGGGTACGTCACCGCCTCGAGCAGCTCCATACGCTCGTCGTACTCGATACCCTCGGCCTTCATCGCCTGCACGGCCTCGCCGCGGGCCTTGAACTGCTGCTGCGACAGCACGGGCCGCGGGTCGTCCACAGTGGATTCCACAATGGTCACGACATCGAGCGCGTACGAAGGCGATTCCACATCCAGCAACTCCACCGCCGCCAATGCGAACGGCGACAACGGCTGGTTCAAAGCGAAGTCGAACTGCAGATCCACCGTCAGCCGCACGATCCGGCCATCAGCGTCCGGGGTGGACAGACGCTCGACGACACCCGCGGCCAGCAACGCCCGGTAAATGGCGATCGCCCGCAGGATCAGCTTGCGCTGCGCCGGGCGGTCGGAGTGGTTGTCCTCCAGCAGGTGGCGCATGTGGTCGAACGCGTTGCCCGGCCGGGAGATCACGTTCAGCAGCATCGAGTGGCTGACCTGGAAACTCGAGGTCAACGGCTCGGGGTCGGCCGCGATCAGGCGGTCGAACGTGCTCTCCGTCCAGTTGACGAACCCCTCCGGCGCCTTCTTCCGGACGATCTTCTTCCTCTTCTTGGGGTCGTCGCCCGCCTTCTCCAGAGCCTTCGCGTTCTCCACGACGTGGTCGGGCGCCTCGACGACCACGTACCCGTCGGTGTCGTACCCGGCGCGACCCGCGCGGCCGGCGATCTGGTGGAACTCGCGCGCCTTCAGGTGGCGCTGGCGCACGCCGTCGTACTTGGTCAGGGCGGAGAACACGACCGTGCGGATGGGCACGTTGATGCCGACGCCGAGCGTGTCCGTCCCGCAGATCACCTTGAGCAGCCCGGACTGCGCGAGCGTCTCGACCAGGCGCCGGTACTTCGGCAGCATGCCCGCGTGGTGCACGCCGATCCCGTGGCGCACGAGCCGCGAGAGCGTCTTGCCGAAGCCCGCGGAGAAGCGGAAGTCGCCGATGAGGTCGGCGATCGCGTCCTTTTCGGCCTTCGTCGTCACGTTGATGCTCATCAACGTCTGCGCCCGCTCGATGGCCGCGGCCTGGGAAAAATGCACGACGTAGACGGGCGCCTGGCCGCCGTGGAGCAGCTCGGACATGGTCTCGTGGATCGGCGTGAGCGCGTAGCGGAAGGTCAGCGGCACCGGCCGCTCCGCCGACGTGACGACCGCCGTCGAGCGGCCGGTGCGGCGGGTGAGGTCCTTCTGGAAGAACGTGACGTCACCCAAAGTGGCCGACATGAGCACGAACTGCGCGCCCGTCAGCTCGATGATCGGGACCTGCCACGCCCAGCCGCGGTCGGGCTCGGAGTAGAAGTGGAACTCGTCGGCGATCACCTGGCCCACGGGCGCGTCGGCACCGAAGCGCAACGCGATGTTCGCCAAGATTTCCGCGGTGCAGCAGATGATCGGCGCGTCCGCGTTCACGCTGGAGTCGCCGGTCATCATGCCGACCTTGTCGGCGCCGAAGATCTCGATGAGCTGGAAGAACTTCTCCGAGACCAGCGCCTTGATCGGCGCGGTGTAGTAGCTGCGGCGGCCGTGGGCGAGCGCCGTGAAGTGGGCGCCGACGGCCACGAGGCTCTTCCCGGAGCCGGTGGGCGTCGAGAGGATCACGTTGGCGCCCGAGACGACCTCGATCAGCGCCTCCTCCTGGGCCGGGTACAGCTGGATACCCCGCTCGGCCGTCCAGGTGGAGAAGGCTTCGAACAGGGAGTCGGCGTCGGGATCCGCTGGCAGGAGGTCTGTGAGTGTCATCGCGCTGCCCATCGTGCCATCCCCGGGCCGCCGGTTCCGCAGGGGCGATCGCGGGTGCTTGCCTCAACCCGTAGGCTTCGCGGTACCGCGCACCGACCGGGGGATACTTCCGGGCACGCGCGCGTACACGGGCGTTACTCCGGAGGGTTCAGGCATGGCACAGGACATCATCCCGATCGAGCTCGGGCTGCCGCAGGGCGACGTCGTCACCCTGTGGGCTCCGCGGTGGCGGGAGGACGGCGAGGAGTGGGAAGCGTTCCTCGGCGACGAGGACGACCTGTACGCCTTCCCGGACGCCGCTCACCTGGCCGCCTTCGTGCGCACGTCCGACCAGCACGACCTGCTCGACCACCCGGCGTGGGACGCGGTGCCGGCACTCAACGTGCCCGAGCTGATCCCGGACGACGACCACTCCTACGACCTCGTCGGCGTGCCCGAGCTGGTCGCCGAGGAGCCCGACTCGTGGACGATCGCGGAGCTCGCGGAGATCGTCGGCATCGTCCGCTCGCTCGCCGACGTCTGCGAGCTCGAAGAGGTGCACGAGGTCCTCGACGCGTATGAGGGCTTCTCGCTCTTGGAGCAGGGCCGGCTGCCGTTCACCGGCCGCGAGGGCGAGGCCCTGTGGAACGACCTGTCGAAGGCCGTGTCCGAGAAGTGGGACATCGTGCTCGACGCGATCGACAACCTCGTGACCGTGCCCGAGGTCGACGCCGCCGTGCTGGAGCAGACCGCCGAGGAGCTGGCGGCGTTCCACGAGGAGTCGGCCGAGGCCGAGGTCGCGCAGCCGGAGGACCTCGAAGCCGTGGACGCGCCCGACTCCGACGAGGAGGAGGACGACGAGCCGGTCGGCTTCTGGGGTGAGGTCGGCATCGACCCGATCAAGATCGTCACGGCCGGCGCCGAGTACTACACGCTGCGCTGCTACCTCGACGACAAGCCGATCTTCCTCGGCAGCGAGGGCGAGATCGACGTCTTCTCCTCCGAGAAGGCCCTGCTCGCCGCCCTCAAGGACGGCAAGGACGTGGCCGACACCGACCTCGCCGACGTGTCCACTTGGGACGACGTGCTCACGAAGGCGGCGGCGGACGACCTCGAGATCGACATCGACGCCGAGAACACCTACGTGCTCACCGGCCTCGACGACGACATCGCCGAGGGCGTCGAGTCCATCGACCCCAACCAGCTGGAGCTGGCGGTCGAGCTCATCACCGACGCCGCCGACTGGGCCGAGGACGACTCCGTCGAGACGGCGCTGTCGCAGAACGAAAGCCTCGGCTGGCTGGTCTCGTTCGTCCTGCGCCCCGACCCGACGCGCCTGGAGCCGAGCGCGCCGTTCGACACCGAGCAGAGCGCGTGGCGCAAGCTGGTGGAGTCGTTCGAGAACCGCCTGACGGTGGTCTGAACCTCTTTGGTTTGAGGAAGGCCATCCGCTGGGGATTCCCGGTGGGTGGCCTTCTTCGTTGTGGGCCTCGGGCAGACCCCGGCAGACAATCCCGGCCTCCTGAGGGGCGAGGGCGGGCTGAGCTGTCCACAACCCGGCCACTGTGTGGGCAACCAGCGGTCCCCAACCACAAGGTGTGCCGGGCTCGTCCCGCTCATCGGTCCGCCGAAGGACAGCGAGGGCGTCAAGCCACGGGTGCGTTGCGGTGTGGGCATCAGCGGTCCCTTCGCTCGGCGTTGTCGCCCCGAAGTCGAGAGTGCTCTCGACTTCGGACCGCGTCCCGGTCAGTGGGCCATCTCAGCTTCCGCGCGGACCGGGACCACGGCGATGGCCAGCGCGGGGAAGATCGCGACGAGGCAGAACGCCAGCGCGTAGCGGCTGTCACCGATGACGAGGCCGAGCAGGGGCGGCGTGAGGGCCCCGGCGATGTTCTGCGCGGTGTTCTGGGTGGCCATCGCGCGGCCGGACCAGGCGACGCCGGCGAGCTCGGCGGAGGCGGTGAAGCCGAGGCCGTTGTCGGCGACCGTGATGATCGCGGCGAGGACGAGGGCGATCAGCACGAGCCACAGCCACGTCACGTCGCCGAGGGCCACGAGCAGCATTACGACCACGCCGGCCACCGCGAGCTGGCGCATCGGGCGAAGGCGGCTGCCGACGCGGTCGGACCAGTAGCCCGATCCCAGCCGGCCCGCCGCGCCGAGCACCTGGGCCACCGCGAGGAACACGCCGGCGCCCGACGGGCTCCAGTGCTGCTGCGACACGAGGTAGACCGGCGCGAACGCCGACACCGTGAACTGAGGCACGACCAGCAGCGCGCTCGCGCCGTGCACACGCCACAGCCACGGCTTGCGGTATGGCGAAGGCGGCTTCGAAGCGCCGGCAGCGGGGCGCGGCGGCCGCGGCGGGTCGGCCACGAACAGCGCGACCAGCAGCGCGACCACGATCCCGAGCACGGCCGGCAGCAGCATCGCGGCCTGGAACCCCCAGCGCGCGGCCAGCGGCGGCAGGCCCAGCGCGGCCACGCCGACACCCAGCGGCTGCGCCGTCTGCCGGATGCCCATCGCCATGCCGCGTTCGGACTTCGAGAACCAGCCCATCACGACGCGGCCGCTCGCCGCGTTGACCGAAGCCGTGCACGCTCCGGCAACAAGGAACACGCCGAAGAGCAGCCCGACCGGGTGATGCCACAGTGCGGCGTACACCAGGAGTAACCCCGAACCGCCCAGTCCGAGGGCCATGATCAGGCGCTCTCCGTAACGGTCCGCAGCCGCGCCCCACACGATCAGGGTGAGCAGCAGGCCGATGCTCGGCGCGGCGACGACGGTGCCGGCCTCGGCGAGCGTCAGGTCGTCGGCGGCGCGCATCGCAGGGATCAAAAAGGGCAGCCCGTAGAGGAAGGAACAGCTCGCGGTCTGCGCGGCGAGGCCGAGCGCGAGAATGAGCCACCGTCGAGAACTGGGCTTTTCGCGTATCGACTCACCGGCCGCGACCTGCGACATCTTTACCGCCGTCTCATATATTGAGAATTAGTTCCTACATTCTGAACTTTAGTTGGGCATGCTAGCGAACGCAACCGCCAAGGAAGCGGTCACGTCCGGAAGCGTCGGGAGTCAGGCCAGAGCGGCGTACCCGGGCTTGATCACGTCGTTGATCAGCGACAACCGGGCGTCGAAATCGAGGAACGCGGATTTCATGGCATTGATCGTGAACCAGCGAAGATCATCAAGACCGAACCCGAACGTGGTCGCCAGAGCGGTGAATTCACTGGTCATCGTGCATCCGCTCATCAGCCGGTTGTCGGTGTTCACCGTGACCCGGAAGTGCAGCCGGGCGAGCTGGGCGATCGGGTGCTCGGCGAACGACGCGACGGTGCCCGTCTGCACGTTCGACGTCGGGCAGATCTCCAGGGGTATGCGGCGGTCCCGAACGTAGCTCGCCAACCGTCCAAGGTGGACCGTTCCGTCCGAATCGGTCTTGATGTCCTCGACTATCCGGACACCGTGGCCGAGCCGTTCGGCGCCGCAATACTGGATGGCCTCCCAAATGGACGGCAAGCCGAATGCCTCGCCCGCGTGAATCGTGAAATGCGCGTTGTTCTGACGCAGATATTCAAATGCGTCGAGATTTCGGGTCGGCGGAAAGCCGTCCTCGGGGCCGGCGATGTCGAAGCCCGCCACGCCGCCGTCGCGGTGGCGCACCGCCAGCTCGGCGATCTCGAGGGCGCGGGCGTGCTGACGCATCGCGCAGAGCAACGTGCGGACCTTGATCGCACCGCCCGCGGCGGCCACGCGCTGTGTTCCCTCGTCGAGACCGGTCTGGACCGCCTCGACCACCGCATCGAGTGACAGGCCGCGTTCGACGAACAGTTCGGGCGCGTAGCGCAGCTCGGCGTAGACCACGCCGTCGGCCGCGAGGTCTTCCACAGCCTCGGCCGCAACCCTGACCAGCGCTTCCTCGGTCTGCATCACGCCGCAGGTGTGGGCGAACGTCTCCAGGTAGGACACGAGCGAGCCGGAGTCGGCGGCTTCGCGGAACCAGCGGCCGAGGGCCGCGACGTCGGTGGTCGGCAGAGCGTCGTAGCCCGTCGCTTCGGCGAGCTCGACGACGGTGGCCGGGCGAAGGCCGCCGTCCAGGTGGTCGTGCAGCAGGACCTTGGGGGCTCGGAGCAGGGTCGCTGCGTCGAGCGGGGTTACGTCTGACATGCACCAACGGTAGTCTCGTTGTCATTCCCCTACATGGCGGTAACTCTCAGCGTCGAGGCAACCCTCAGCTTTGACGATCAAGGAAGGAATCGGCCATCCGGGTAACGCCACCGTTATCCCGTCTAAGCAGGGCCCATACGCACAGCAATTTTTCACTGGATAAGCTTCGTGCCACGTCCCTTCCATTTCCCCGCCGACGAAGGACACAGCAGTGACCACTGACAACCACATTGCCGCTCCGTCCTTCGACCGGATGCGCAACATGCTGGTGCGCGCGGCCGAAGTGCGCGAGAGCGAACAGCAGCAGATCTTCGACGCGCTGGACGACATCTACGCCCGGCTCGCCCCGGTCGACTCGCTGGGCGCCGTTCGCAAGCGGCTGTCCGAGATGCCCGACCGCACCGAGGTCGGCGTGATCGCGGAGCGCCTCGACGAGGCCATGACGCGGCTGGAGGCCCAGGACAACGCGATCGCCGCGATCACCCACGCGGTCGAGAGCATCGTCGACAAGCTGGCCAAGCCGTTCGCGCAGCTCGACGGCCGGCTCGACGGCGTCGCCGCGCGCTTCGAGGGCGTCGCGGGCCGGATGGACGGGCTCGAGGACAAGCTGCAGAACATTCACCGCCGGCTCGACGAGCTGGGCGGCCACCTGGACAAGCAGGACGCCAAGCTCGACTCGATCCCGCAGACCACGCAGGCCCCGGTGCGCGAGCGCATCGAGCTCGCGGAGGCCACCCTGCGCGAACGCATCGAGACGGCCGACCACGAGCTGCGCACCCGCGTCGACGAGCTCGACCGCGCCACTCGCGAGCGCTTCGACAGCACCGCCGACGCGCTGCGCACCGCCATCACGGAGACCGGCGAAATGGTCGACGCCTCCGAGCGCCTCGAAGGTCTGGTCAACCGCCTCGACACGGTCACCCAGCGCCTCGACGACCTGGGCAACCGCCTGGACAAGGTCGAAGACGGCTTCGTCTCCCAGCTGGGCGACCTGGACGGCTCCATCAAGTCCGGCCTTTCCAAGGTCGAGGGCACGCTCGCCAAGCAGCCCGACACTGACTCCGTCGACTCCCTGGTGCGCCGCTCGAACGACGAGTCCGTGCGACGGATCGGTGGCCAGCTGGACGAGGCCATGGCCACCTTCGCCGAGCTGATGCTCGGTGGCGGGCCGGCCGTGCAGCAGATCGCCCCGCCGGCTCCGGCGCCGCGTCAGCCGCGACGCAGCTCGCGCAACGGGCGGTCCCCGAAGGCGGTGGACCCGAAGGCGAAGAACGGGTCTGAGCCCGAAGATTCTGCTGGTGAGTGAGGTTCAGTCCTCTTGAAGAAAGCCCCCGCTTCGGCGGGGGCTTTTTTCGTCTGGACCACTTTGCCGACGTTGGCTACTGCGGGTCGTCGGTTCGCCAGGGATAGCCGAACTGGTCGGGATGCAAGTGCCACGCTGCGAGGGTGGCGGTCAAATCCAGCTCACCGGCGACGGTCGAGGCCTTGACCAGGATCGCTCCGACGTCGTAGTCGAAGCCGTCGAGACGGTCAGCGGCGTAGTCCCAGTGCTGGAGTGTGAAGGTGCGGGCGTGGTCGGCTCGTTTCCAACCTCGGTTGCGGGCTTCGGTGTCCGCCGTGGTCATGCGCGGGGTGATGTCGACGAACGCCCGCCGACCGGGTTGGGAGACCGGCAGCTCGGCGACCAGTCGCTGGCCGAGTCGCAGCGCGGTCAACGTGTCCGCGGGCCACTGACGTGTGCTGCCGGTCGGGTCGGCTGGAGTGCTCACGTGGGCACCGCCTCTCCCCGCCGTGCGACGAGCCGGCCGTTGTCGAACTGGGCACCCGCGCAGGCAAGAAAGACGAGCTGTGGTGCATTCACTGCCCGACGACAGCCCTGGACGGACTCGATCAGTGTGAACGCCATGCCAACCCTGCCTCGCGGGAGCCTGGTCCTGGCGTGCTCGACGCGGTGGCACACCGCCACCGACGGCGCGCGACAGCCGCGTCCCCGCGTCTGCTTTCCAGCGGGCCAAACCCCTCCGGCCAGGAGGCAAGCCCCCACCCTCCCAAGGGGGCGTCCCACATCCATCCAAGACCGCAAGCCCAAGCAATCGCCGAAAACCCAGGCGACCAGCAAAAACCCACCGCTCCCAAGGCGTCAGGACCGGATCGTCTCCAAAACTATCGGCCCCGGCACCGGAGCAGCCGACGACACCGTGAACGCGCCGTCCAACGCCTCCAGAGCGCCGGCCACCGCTGAAGGCGTATCGGTGTGCAGCTCCAGCAGCGGCTCCCCCGCCACCACCTGATCACCAGGCTTCGCGAGACACAACACCCCAGCCGCGTCCTGCACCGGGTCTTCCTTCCGAGCCCGCCCGGCACCCAGGCGCCAAGCAGCCACACCAACGGCGTAAGCGTCCAGCGAAGCCAGCACCCCCGAAGAAGGCGCGGGAACCACGTGCACACAAGAAGGCTGAGGCAGCGGAGCCGAAGGATCACCGCCCTGAGCAGCGATCATCCGGCACCACGTCTCGTACGCCTCGCCCGAAGCGAGCACCGCCGCCGGATCCACTGAGGACAGTCCGGCCAGCGCGAGCATCTCGCGAGCCAGCGCCACGGTCAGCGAGACCACGTCCGAAGGCCCACCGCCCTGCAGGACGGCGACCGCCTCGGCGACCTCCACGGCGTTGCCCACCGCGCGGCCCAGCGGCACGTTCATGTCCGTGATCAGCGCCGTCGTGGGAACACCGTGATCAGCGCCGATCGAGACCAGCGTGGAAGCCAGGGCGCGAGCCGAAGCAACGTCCTTCATGAAGGCGCCCGTACCCGCCTTCACGTCCAGGACCAGGCCCGATGCCCCCTCGGCGATCTTCTTCGACATGATCGACGAAGCGATCAGCGGCACGGACTCGACCGTCGAAGTGACGTCCCGCAGCGCGTACAGCTTCTTGTCCGCCGGCGCCAAGCCCTCGGTGGCCGCGCAGACGACCGCGCCCACCGAAGACAGCTGGTCGGTGATCTCGGAAAGCGACAGCGCCGCCCGCCAACCCGGGATGGACTCCAGTTTGTCGAGCGTGCCGCCGGTGTGGCCGAGGCCGCGGCCGGAGAGCTGGGGCACGGCGGCGCCGCAGGCCGCGACGAGGGGCGCCAGTGGCAGGGTGATCTTGTCGCCGACGCCGCCCGTCGAGTGTTTGTCCACGGTCGGCCGGGAAACGGACAGCGTCAGGCGTGAGCCCGAAGCGATCATCGCCGCGGTCCAGCGGGAGATCTCGGCCGAGGTCATCCCGCGCAGGAAGATGGCCATCGCCAGGGCGGCCATCTGTTCCTCGGCGACCACGCCGTGGGTGTAGGCGTCCACGACCCAGTCGATCTGCGCATCCGAAAGAACGAGACCGTCGCGTTTCGCGCGGATGATGTCCACGGCCGCGAAAGTCACGGGAGGTCCTCGGGCCCGAAGGCGTCGGGCAGGACGTCGGACATCGGCAGGACCCCGCGTGGAGTGTCGACCAAACACGACGACCCGCCCAGCTCGAACAGGATCTGCCGGCACCGCCCGCACGGCATGAGCAGCTCACCGGCGCCGCTGCGGCAGGCGACGGCCACCAGCCGGCCGCCGCCCGACAAGCGCAGCTGGCCTGCCATCGTGCATTCTGCGCACAGACCCAAGCCGTACGAGGCGTTCTCGACGTTGCAGCCCGTCACAATCCGGCCGTCGTCGACGATGCCCGCGACGCCGACGTGCAGGCCGGAGTAGGGCGCGTACGCCGAAGCAGCAGCTGTGACCGCCGCCGCGCGCAGGGCTTCCCAATCGAACGAGGTCATCAGTCCCCCTCCCCTCGCCGATAAGGCGCACCATCAGCCTTCGGTGGACGAAGCCGTTGCGACGCCACCGCGAGCACGATCAGCGTCACGAAGTGCGCCGTGTACGGGATCAGGTCGCTCGGCAGCGTGTCGTTGGTCCAGTAGATCGCATACAGCGCCCCGGCGGCGATCACGCCGAGCGCGGCCGCCAGCCAGCGCTTCCGGATCAGCTGCACCACCACGATGATCGCCAGCAGGATCACCGCGCCGTACAGCAGCGCGAGCACCGCCTCGCCACCGCCGGCGAGCTGCAGGCCGTCCGCGTACCCGAACAGCGCCGCACCGCCGAGCAGGCCGCCCGGCCGCCAGTTGCCGAAGATCATCGCCGCCAGGCCGATGTACCCGCGGCCGTTGGTCTGGTTCTCGAGGTAGTCCGCGCCGCCCTTGAGCAGCACCAGGGAAGCGCCACCCATGCCGGCGAAACCGCCGGAGATCAGCACGCCGAGGTACTTGTAGCGGTACACGTTGACACCCAGCGACTCCGCGGCCACCGGGTTCTCACCGCACGAACGCAGGCGAAGGCCGAAGCGCGTGTGCCAGAGGATCCAGTAACTCACCGGCACCAGCACGATCGCGATCATCGTCAGCGGCGCGATGCCGGTGATCAGTCCGCGCAGCACGCCGGCGACGTCGGAGATCACCACACGCTGCCCGTTCTCCAGCGTGCCCAGCCAATCGGACAGGCCGGTCGCCGAGTACGTGTCGAACTTCGGCACCGGCGGCGACTGCCGTGGGTTGCCCGAAATCGGCTCGAAGATCAGGTTCGCCAGGTATTTCGCGACGCCCAACCCCAACAAGTTGATCGCCACACCGGAGACGATGTGGTTGACGTTGAAGGTCACCGTCGCGACCGCCTGCAGCAGGCCGCCGAGGGCGCCGAACGCGATGGCCGAGATCAGGCCGACCCACACGCCGCCGTAGTACGCGCCCCAGGCCGCGCCGAACGTGCCGAGGATCATCATGCCCTCGAGGCCGATGTTGACCACGCCCGCGCGCTCCGACCACAGGCCGCCGAGCGCACACAGCAGGATCGGCAGCGCGAGCCGCAGCGCCGTCGACGTCGTGTTGCTCGACGTCAACGCCGAAACGCCCGTCGAGTACGACGCCGTGGACATCACGCCGATCGCCACGACGGCCCAGATCACGCCGCGCAGCCAGCCCGGGATCCGGCGCCGCCGTTCCACCACCGGCTCCGGCATCCCGGAGGCCGGCTCCGGCATGGGGAACTCCGTCACCTGGCTCACACCGCACCGCCTTCCGCGACGGAGGCACCTTTGCGCCCGTTGCGGGCGAGCGCCCGGCCCACCCTGCGTTGTTCGGCCGCGAGGTCGGCGCGGCGCACGATCTCGTACGCGACGACGACCGACAGCACGATGATGCCCTGCATGATCGTCGCGATCTCCTTGGACACGTTGATCTGCTCCAGCGACACCGCCGAGGTGTCGAGGAACGCCCACAGCAGCGCGCCGAACGCGATGCCGCCGGGGTGGTTGCGGCCCAGCAGCGCCACGGCGATGCCGGTGAAGCCGTACATCTGCGTGGCCGTGATGCCGTAGCTGTAGTCGCGGCCGAGCAGCTCCGGCATGGCGACGAGACCCGCCACCGCGCCCGAGAGCAGCATCGCGATCAGCGTCATCCGCTTCGCGCTCACGCCACCGGCCGCCGCCGCCGTCGACGACTCACCACTCGCCTTGAGCTCGAAACCGAACCGCGTGCGGTTGAGCATGAACCAGTAGGCGATGCCGATCACGATGGCGATGAAGAAGAACCCGAACAGCACGCCCGAGCCGAGGGGGATGCCCGGGATCCGGCCCGACGGCGCGATCGTGCGCGTGCCGATGTTGTTGCCCGACTGCACGCCGAACTGGTCGGCGTTGACGAGGAACGCGATGATGCCGGCGACGATCGAGTTCAGCATGATCGTCGAGATGACCTCGCTGACGCCGCGGGTCACCTTCAGCACGGCGGGGACCAGCGCGTACAGCGCGCCCGACGCGACCGCGACGATCAGGATCACGATGGTGTGGAGGACCGGCGGCAGCTGCAGCGCGCCGCCGATGATCGCGGCGACCACGGCCGCGAACCGGTACTGGCCCTCGACACCGATGTTGAACAGGTTCATCTGGAAGCCGATGGCCACCGCGAGCCCGGACAGGTAGTACACCGTCGCGAGGTTCACCGTGTCCACGGCGGTGGAGCCCTTGAAGAGCTGCCCCACCATGGTCCCGTACGCCTCCAGCGGGTTGGCGCCGGAGATGACGAGCGCGATCGCCGTGAGCAGCACGGCGAACACGATCGCGAGCAGGGGCGGCAGCAGCCGCGTGCGCCACGAAGTCATTACGCTTCTTCACCTTCTTCGGCACCGGTCATGGCGGAACCGAGTTCCTGCGGGGTCACCGTGGCGGGGTTCGCCTCGCTCACCAGGCGCCCGCGCAGCATCACGCGGATCGTGTCGGAGAGCCCGATCAGCTCGTCGAGGTCGGCGGAGATCAGCAGCACCGCCAGGCCGTCGGCGCGCGCCTGCCGGATCTGCTCCCAGATCATGGCCTGCGCACCGACGTCGACCCCGCGCGTCGGGTGCGAAGCGATGAGCAGCACGGGGTTGCCCGACAGCTCGCGTCCGACGATCAGCTTCTGCTGGTTGCCGCCCGAGAGCGCGGCGGCCGGCACGTCGATGCCCGGCGTGCGCACGTCGTACTCGCGCACGATGCGCTCGGTGTCGCGGCGCGCGCCGGCGATGTCGAGCAACTGTCCACTCGAGACGGGTTTGCGCGTCTGGTAGCCGAGGATCCGGTTGGCCCACAACGGTTGCGTGAGCAGCAGGCTGTGGCGCGTGCGGTCTTCGGCGATGTAGCCGATGCCGGCCTCTCGCCGCGCGAGCGTGCCCAGCTTCACCAGGTCGTGGGTCTTGCCGTCGGCCTCGGCGAGCTCGATGTGCCCGCCGCTGGCCTTGCGCATGCCCATGATGGTCTCGACGAGCTCGGTCTGGCCGTTGCCCTCGACGCCCGCGATGCCGAGCACCTCACCCGCGTGCACCGTGAACGCGATGTCGTCCAGCAGCTTCAGCTCGGAGTTCTCGGCCGTGAGGCTCAAGTCCTTCAACCGCAGCACGTCGCGGTCGGTCACCGTCGACTCGCGTGTCTCGGGGCTGGGCAGCTCCGAACCGACCATCATCTCCGCCAGCTGACGGCTGGTGATGGTCTTCGGGTCGGCCGTGCCGACGGTGGTGCCGCGCCGGATCACCGTCACGGTGTCGGCGATGGCCCGCACCTCGTCGAGCTTGTGGGAGATGAAGAGGAAGGTGTAGCCGTCGGCCTGCATCTCGCGGACCGTGCTGAACAGCGCGTCGACCTCCTGCGGCACGAGCACCGCGGTGGGCTCGTCGAGAATGATGATCTTCGCGCCGCGGTAGAGGACTTTCACGATCTCGACGCGCTGGCGGTCGGCCACGCCGAGCTCCTCCAGCAACGCGTCCGGCTTGGCGCGCAGGCCCGTCTGCTCCGAGAGCTTCTTGAGCCGGGCGCGCGCCGCACCGCCGATGCCGTGCAGGGCCTCGGCTCCGAGAAACACGTTCTCGGAGACGGTGAAGTTGTCGGCGAGCATGAAGTGCTGGTGCACCATGCCGATCCCGGCCTGGATGGCGTCCTGCGGGTTGCGCAGCTTCACCTCGGTGCCGTTGATGGCGATGGTTCCCTCGTCGGGCTGCTGCATCCCGTAGAGGATCTTCATCAGAGTCGACTTGCCCGCGCCGTTCTCGCCGCAGAGGGCGTGCACCTCGCCCGCGGCCACGGAGAGGTTGACGTCGGAGTTGGCGACCACACCCGGGAAGCGCTTGGTGATCCCGGTCAGCTGGACGGCCGTCGTGCCCCGGTCGGGGACGGCTTCGGCCTCGGCAGTGCTCATCGCTGGGGCATCCAGTTCTGTCGAAACGCGTGAGGGCTCGGAAGGAAGATCCTTCCGAGCCCTGGCACGTGGCGGGTCCTACTTGGTCGGCTTGTCCGAAACCTGGATGGCGCCCGAGATGATCTGGGCCTTGTACCCGTCCAGCACGTCCTTGATGTCGTCGACCTTGCCGCCGGAGGTGGCGTAGCCGACGCCGTCGACCTTCAGATCGAAGCGTTGCGGCAGCACGCTCAGGTCGCCCTTCGCGTTGGCCTGCAGGAAGTCGAACACCGCGACGTCCACCCGCTTCATCATCGAGGTGAGGATGATGTCCTTGTCCGCGGCGACCGTGGCCTGGTTGTACTGGTCGGAGTCGACACCGATGGCCAACGCCTTGCCCGACGTCTTGGCGGCGTCGAACACACCCTTACCGGAGGCACCGGCGGCGTGGTAGATCACGTCCGCGCCGTTGTTGATCTCGGCGGCGGCCTTGACGTTGCCCTTGGCCGGGTCCTGGAAACCGGAGAAGTCACCGGCCGGCGTCAGGTACTCGTCCTCGATCTTGACCTTGTTCGACACGGCCCGCGCACCCTGCAGGTAGCCGGCCTCGAACTTCTGGATCAGCGGCGTGTTCACGCCACCGACGAAGCCGATGTGGCAGTTCTTGCTCTTGTAGACGGCGGCGACGCCGGCCAGGAACGAGCCCTGCTCCTCGGCGAACACCAGCGGCGTCACGTTGGGGAGCTTGATGGTGTCGTCGTCGACGATCGCGAACCGGGTGTTCGGGTGCTTCGGCGCGACTGCGGCGACCGACGGCGCGTAGGCGAAACCGACCGCGATGATCGGGTTCAGGCCCTGCGACGCCATCTGCTCGAGCCGCTGCTGCTTGGCCGACTCGCTCTCGCTCGGGCTGGCCGTGCTCTCGCTGACGGTCGTGATGCCGAGCTCGGACTTCGCCTTGTCGACGCCGGCCGCGGCCGCGTCGTTGAAGGAGGCGTCACCCCGGCCGCCGATGTCGAACGCCAGGCCGACCTTGAGCTTGCTGCCGTCCACCTTTTCGCCGGACGAGCTGCTGGTCGTGGCTGCTGCCGGAGCCGCGGGCGGCTTCGGCGCGGTGACGCAGCTCGAGCCCGAGCTGCCGGCCGCGGCGGTGTTGTTGCTGCTGCCCCCGCCGGTGTCCTTCGCGCACCCTGCCAAGGTGAGGACCCCGGCCATGGTCGCGGCGGCCAGCGCGGTTCCACGCATGCGACGCAACGTGTGTCTCCCTCCCCGCTGATCCAGCGGACTAAGTGGAAGCGACCCGGCCCCGGTGTCTCCTTCGGTGCCGAGTTCAACCGCCAGACCGTACCCAACTGCCAGACAACCGCCATAGGAAAGGCACGCTACGTAACACAAACGTTTACTCAGCGGTCTGATTCGCGACCGATCGTGTACTTACGGTGATCAACCGGATCAGGCGGGTACTCACCAGGAGTCATCCGAGGGCCTCCTGGGCCCGACAGACGGCTGCCATGGACCGATCACTCACATGGTCGGCCTGCCAACTCAAGGACAGGGTCGGCAGGCGTGGATATCTCTGAACCGGCAGCGACGTCGGGACCTACTCGTCCGGGATCGCAATGCACGAGATCCAGACCATTTGCGCCGCCCCGCTCCGTCCCTCGGTCGAGGAGCGGGGCGGTTGTGGAACAGCACTCCGGAACCCGTCCCGACGATCTTCGTCCACCCCGGTGGAGGGCCCGGCCGAACGGGCGTTGCGGACATCACGAAAACCGTTCGGGCCCGGCTGGTTTTTCACTCGCCGCCGCAAGCGGTACCGGCCTGCTGAATCGAATCGACCGGGCCGGGAGCTCCAGGTCGGATTCGCCCTGGACCGCCCGCGCCGCGTGGCCGGCGCCACACGTCCGAGTGGTGCGGGACGCTCCGGGTGTCTGGTCCATCACAGAGACGAACCCGGAGGTGAGCCGGGTCCAGATGGCGGGTCTAGCATCCCTTTCATCCACGCTCGATGGCCCTAGATCTCGGCACCGCTGCCGGCGTTGTCCCCAGTGGACCGACGCGGAAGCGGGTGCGGACCTCACCGGTCAGCCGGGCACAACAGATGACGTTGGAGGCCGTTCACCGATGTCCACCACGGCGAGCACTGCCACCGAGGCAGGAGCGAGCGATCGGGCGGGTGCCTCACGCCGGCAGGGGACCTTCTACCGGGGCGACCCCGGCATGTGGTCCTGGGTGCTGCACCGCATCACCGGCGTGCTGACATTCTTCTTCCTGTTCGTGCACGTGCTCGACACCGCGCTCGTCCGCGTGTCGCCGAACACCTACGACCAGGTGATCGAGACGTACAAGACGCCGCTCGTGAACCTGCTCGAGGTCGGTCTGGTCGGCGCGGTCCTCTTCCACGCCCTCAACGGCGTCCGCGTCATGCTGGTCGACTTCTGGTCCAAGGGCCCGAAGTTCCAGAAGACGATGCTGTGGGTGATCGGTGTCGTGTGGGTCGTCGTGATGATTCCCGGTGCGTTCTTCATGCTGAAGCGCACGGTCGAGACGCTCTTCGGGGGTAACTGACCATGGCCGACTCGCTCGTCATCGAATCGCCGCGCACCCCGAAGCGCCCGGCGGCCCGCCGCAGCAACTTCGAGCTCTACAGCTGGCTGTTCATGCGCATCTCGGGCCTCGCGCTGATCATCCTGGTGCTGGGCCACCTGCTGATCATGAACATCCTCGACGGCGGTGTGCACCGCATCAACTGGGGCTTCGTCGCCGGCCGCTGGGCTTCGCCGTTCTGGCAGTTCTGGGACCTCGCGATGCTGTGGCTCGCCGAGATCCACGGCGGCAACGGCCTGCGCACGATCATCGACGACTACGCCCGCAAGGACTCCACGCGGTTCTGGCTGAAGATCCTGCTGTACGTCTCGATGGTCCTGATCCTGGCCGTCGGCACACTGGTGATCTTCACGTTCGACCCCGAGATGCCCGCCAGCTAGGCGCACCCACCACACACAGTGCTCGATTCCTGATAAGCGGAGCAATCCCTATGCAGTTCCACAAGTACGACGTGGTGATCGTCGGCGCCGGCGGCGCCGGCATGCGCGCGGCCATCGAGGCCGGCCAGCGCGCCCGCACCGCGGTCCTCACGAAGCTGTACCCCACGCGGTCCCACACCGGCGCCGCCCAGGGCGGTATGTGCGCCGCGCTGGCGAACGTCGAAGAGGACAACTGGGAGTGGCACACCTTCGACACCGTCAAGGGCGGTGACTACCTCGTCGACCAGGACGCCGCGGAGATCATGGCCAAGGAGGCCATCGACGCGGTCCTCGACCTCGAGAAGATGGGCCTGCCGTTCAACCGCACGCCCGAGGGCAAGATCGACCAGCGCCGCTTCGGCGGCCACACCCGTGACCACGGCAAGGCGGCCGTGCGCCGCGCCTGCTACGCCGCGGACCGCACCGGCCACATGATCCTGCAGACGCTGTACCAAAACTGCGTCAAGTACGGCACGGAGTTCTTCAACGAGTTCTACGTGCTCGACCTGGTGACCAGCGAGGACGAGAACGGCAACCCGATCGCGTCGGGCGTCGTGGCCTACGAACTGGCCACCGGCGAGCTGCACGTATTCCAGGCCAAGTCCATCGTGTTCGCCACCGGCGGCGCGGGCAAGATCTTCAAGACGACGTCGAACGCGCACACCCTCACCGGCGACGGCCTCGGCATCATCTTCCGCAAGGGCCTGCCGCTGGAGGACATGGAGTTCTTCCAGTTCCACCCGACCGGCCTCGCTGGCCTGGGCATCCTGATCTCCGAAGCCGTCCGCGGCGAGGGCGGGATCCTGCGCAACTCCGAGGGCGAGCGGTTCATGGAGCGCTACGCCCCCACCATCAAGGACCTCGCGCCGCGTGACATCGTCGCGCGCTCGATGGTCCAGGAGGTGCTGCAGGGCCGCGGCATGGGCCCGAACAAGGACTACGTCGTCCTCGACGTGACACACCTGCCGGTGGAGGTCCTCGAGACCAAGCTGCCGGACATCACCGAGTTCTCGCGCACCTACCTGGGCGTCGACCCGGTGAAGGAGCCGGTGCCGGTGTTCCCGACCTGCCACTACGTGATGGGTGGCATCCCGACCAACATCCACGGCGAAGCGCTGCGCGACAACGAGAACGTGATCCCGGGCCTGTACGCGGCCGGCGAGGTCGCGTGCGTGTCGGTTCACGGCTCGAACCGCCTGGGCACCAACTCGCTGCTGGACATCAACGTGTTCGGCCGCCGCGCCGGCATCGCGGCCGCGGAGTACGCGCTGGCGCACGAGCACGTCGAGCTTCCGGAGCTGCCGACCAAGCTGGTCGAGGAGCAGCTGTCGGGCCTGCTGTCGGAGCACGGTGACGAGCGCGTCGCCGACATCCGCAAGGAAATGCAGCAGACGATGGACTCGCACGCCTCGGTGTACCGCACCGAGGACACGCTCAAGCAGGCGCTGACCGACATCCAGGCGCTGAAGGAGCGGTACACGCGGATCACCGTGTCGGACAAGGGCAAGCGGTACAACACCGACCTGCTCGAGGCCGTTGAGCTGGGCTTCCTGCTCGAGCTGGCCGAGGTCCTGATCGTGGGCGCCCTCGCGCGCAAGGAGTCGCGCGGCGGCCACGCCCGCGAGGACTACCCCAACCGCGACGACACGAACTTCATGCGCCACACCATGGCCTACAAGCAGGGCGAGGGGCTGTCGTCGGACATCCGCCTCGACTACAAGCCGGTGACCTTCACGCGTTACGAGCCGATGGAGCGGAAGTACTGATGACTGCGGCAACCACCGAAGAAGCACCCGCGGCTGCGCAGGACCACACGCCGGTCACGGTCACGCTGAAGATCCTGCGCTTCAACCCCGAGGTCGACTCCGAGCCGCACTGGGAGTCCTACGACGTCCCGGCGCAGCGCACCGACCGGCTGCTGAACCTGCTGTTCTACGTCAAGGACTACATCGACGGCACGTTCTCGTTCCGCCGGTCGTGCGCACACGGCGTGTGCGGCTCGGACGCCATGCAGATCAACGGCATCAACCGTTTGGCCTGCAAGGTGCTCATGAAGGACCTGCTGGAGAAGGACGGCAAGAAGACCGTCATCACCATCGCCCCGATCAAGGGCCTGACGACGTTGAAGGACCTCTACGTCGACATGGACCCGTTCTTCGAGGCCTACCGGTCGGTCAAGCCGTATCTCATCAACTACGGCCACGAGCCCTCCCGCGAGCGCATCCAGTCCCAGGCCGACCGCGACCGCTTCGACGACACCACCAAGTGCATCCTCTGCGCCTGCTGCACGTCGTCCTGCCCGGTCTACTGGAACGACGGCTCGTACTTCGGCCCCGCCGCGATCGTCAACGCGCACCGCTTCATCTTCGACTCCCGCGACGACGCGGCGGAGGAGCGGCTGGACATCCTGAACGACTCCGAGGGCGTGTGGCGCTGCCGGACGACGTTCAACTGCACGGACGCTTGCCCGCGTGGGATCCAGGTGACGAAGGCGATTCAGGAAGTGAAGCGCGCACTTTTGTTCAAGCGCGTCTGAGAATTTCGTTGCGGAGAGGCCCCCGTCCGGTTCGCCGGATGGGGGCCTTTTCGTTGCCGATTCGCAGCCGACACGGACAAAACTCCCCTGAACGGAGCTAGGGCGACTGTGCGTGATTGGACTAGCCTGTCGAGTTACCGATGACTCGGACGGTCGTGCGACGGGGAACGAACAGATGAGTGCTGGTGCGGAACTACGTAAGGTGCTTTCCCAACACTTGGCACGGTTCATCGCCGATGTCGAGGAACTCGTGTTCCGACAGGGCTACTTGCGGGTGTTCGCGGCGACGGTCGCCATGCTCGGCAGCGTCGGCCTGCTCGGCGAGGTGCTCGGCATGGAGTGGTTGCGCACGACGTTCGCCAGCATCGCGGGCGGGTTGTTCGTGATCGCCAGCGCGATCTCCTTCGCCGGCACCCACAAGCTCCGTACCCAGGCGCAGCACAGCGAGGAGCTGCTGCACCGGTACGCCGACGCGCTCGCCGGGCGCACGCGCAAGCCGATCGCCGTGCAGGAGTGGATGCAGGAAGTGACCATTGAGGACAACGGCGACGCGTTCTGCCGGCGCGTGCTCGTGCTCCACGAGGCGAACGACAACGTCCCGCGTTACCTGTCCGTGAATCTCGTGTACTACGGAACCACACCGCTGTCCGAGCGGGCCCGTCGACTGGTGCAGTACAAGGCTTTCCACGCCGGGCCTGAAGACGTCGACCAGAAGACCCGCGCCAACGCGACTTCGATCTGGTCCACCTCCGCGAACGGGAAACCGAAACTGGACATCTACATCCACCTCGGCACGATCGTTCAGGAAGGCGACGTGGTCACCGTGGAATGGATTTGGCCGAGGTATTCGGTGGATCTGATGTCGGGCGCCGAGCCGGAATCGTTCGACGTGATGTTCCGCAAGGAAATCAGCAAGTTCGAGCACCGGGTGATCTTCCGCAACGTCAAGCGTGATTCAGCCTTCGTCGTGCGAAACCAGGGCGCACAAGGACTGCGGCGGCTCCGGCAGGGCAAGGACGTGATCGTGGAGTTCTCCGCGGCGAATCCGAAGATGTCTCAGTACATGGGATTCATCGCCGACTACTCACCTGATTTGTGACGGTCATAAAAAAACCCGGAGTGCGGACTCCGGGTTTTTCGGGTGTGCGACCGGAACAACCGATCAGTTGCCACCCGTTTCGGAACCGCCGGACATACGAATTCCATTCGGGTAATGCGAGCCAACGCTGGAAGGGCTCGCGTGAGCGCTGACACTACTCCATTCGCGCGCCCCTGTCATACCGGCGTACGGCCGTATCCGGCGAACGCCGAGCCACCCGCTCCGGCTCAGGAATCGGACTAAGATCGTTCCTTCGATCGGGTGGAGCGCAGCGCCCGCCAGCCCAGCACCCCGATGATCGTGCCCAGCACGAACGACACCACCGTGAGCACCGCGTGCACGATGAAGTAGGCCGTGGGGGAACCATCGGCTGACCAGGACTGGGAGCTGGCCCAGAGGTTCTTGGCGAAGGTGATCCAGATGATCCAGGACCACACGCCGAACAACAGCAGGAAGACCGCAGTACCTCGCGAAATGCGCATGCCCCTGAGTATGCAACCGGGCTCGCGACGCTAGATTGCGTGGGTGCACAGCGTTTTCTCCCGGTCGCTCCCGGTTCTCGTCGCAGTGGTGGCCGTTGGGCTGTTCGGCGGTGGAATCGGCCCGACGGCAGCGGTAGCCCAGGCTCAGCCCTGTCAGGACCAGGCCGCACCGCCCGCGCCGGTGGACACGTCGGAGAAGCCGGCGCCCGGGCAGCCGGCCCCGCCGCCGTTGCCGGTGCCCGTGGAGCCCGTCGGGGGGCTGCGCATGGGCGGCTGCGGGATGATCCTGCCCGACGGCGCGCTCAACCCGCCGGACGGCAACACGGCCGCGTCGTGGGTGGTGCAGGACCTCGACACCGGCGACGTCATCGCGGCGAAGAACCCGCACGCGCGGGAGCGGCCGGCGTCGCTGATCAAGACGTTGCTCGCACTCGTCGTCATGAGCGAGATGAAGCCCGACCAGATCGTGGTGCCCACGAAGGAGGACGCCGAGCAGGAGTGCACCTGCGTCGGCATCGAGGCGGGTGCGAGCTACACCGTCGACCAGCTGCTGCACGGCCTGCTGATGCACTCGGGCAATGACGTCGCCCACGCGTTCGCGACTGCGCTCGGCGGGGTCGACATCGCGACCACGAAGATGAACCTGCTGGCCAAGCGCATCGGCGCCACGGACACGCGCGCGGCGACGCCGTCGGGCCTCGACGGGCCCGGGATGTCGACCTCGGCCTACGACCTGAGCCTGATCTTCCACTACGCGATGAAGCAGCAGGAGATCGCGCAGGCCGTGGCCACGAAGTCGTACACGATTCCGGCGGCGGGCGGCAAACCCGCCATTCCGGTCTTCAACGACAACAAGCTCCTCGGTGTCTACCCCGGCTTCCTCGGCGGCAAGACGGGCTTCACCGACGACGCCCGCCACACCTACGTCGGTGCGGCGGAGAAGGACGGCCGCCGCCTCGCCGTGGTGATGATGCGCGCGGAGCAGCGGCCCACGAAGGTCGTCGACCAGGCGGGCAAGCTGCTCGACTACGGCTTCGCGCTCGAAGCCGACCACGCCGAGCCCGTCGGGCGCATCGCGTACGAGGCCCTCGTGGCCACGGCGCCGCCCGCTCCCCCGGCGAACGTCGCCGCCGGCGCCGCTTCGTCGGCCGCCCCGGCGACGGAAGATCCGTTCGGCACCACGGGCTGGATCCTCACGCTGGTGGTCGCCCTGATCATCCTCGGCGGGTTCGTGATCGGCCACCAGCGCAAGAAGCAGGTCCAGCAGTAGATCAGGGCTAGTCCAGCGTCTGACAATGCGCTGGTCCAGGTGATCACGGCGTGACGGATCAGCTGGTTCGGGGATCACGGCGGTGATACCGCGGGCGCGCAACTGCCCGCGGATCGAGCGTGAGGATCAACACCCACTGCTCATCTGACAACAACTGAAACCGCGACACACCGGCAGCATCACAACCGCCACCCACGATGTTTGTCAGACACGCCCTAGTCCCGCCGTCGCCCCATCCAGCCGAGCAGCGCACCCACGCCGAACACGCCCGCGGCCGCGCTCAGACCGAACCCGCGTTGGACCGTCACGCGCGGCTCCAGCAGCACCGGCGCCGGCGGCCGCACGACCTTGCGCTGGTTCTCCTTCGCGGTCGCCGTCCACGCGGTGACCATGAGGAGGAACCGCGAGACGAGGTTCGCGAACACGAGCAGACCGATGATCGGCCCGAAGATCGCCGCCGCCGGCGATTTCGTCACGCTCTCCAGGTAGATCGACGCCACCTGCTGCAGGATGACGAACCCGATCGCGGCGACGATCGCGCCCTTCACCGCGCTGCGCATGGCCACGTGCTCACGCGGCAGCCGCGCGATGACCCACATGAACACGAGCGTGTTGGCCGCCAGGCCGAGGATGATCGTGGCCACCCGCAGCACCCACACCGCCCACGTCTGGTGTTCCAGGCCGACGAGCTCGAGCAGGTACTGCCCCACCCCGCCGCCCGCGGCCGTCACCGCGAACGACACGATCAGCGCCACGCCGAGCCCGACGAGCGACAGCAGGTCCTTGATCGTCGTCGACACGATCGGCTGCGGTTTCTTCTCCTGCCCCCACTGCGCTGTGAGCGCGTCGCGCAGGTTCGACATCCAGCCGATGCCGGAGTAGAGCGCCAGGAGCAGACCGAAGATCCCGATGCCGCTGCCCGACTTGATCGCCGCGTCGACGATCTGCGTCACGAGTCCCTGCAATGCCTCCGGCACGGAACTCTTGATGCCGTTGGTGATCTGGTCGATCACCGCCTGGTCGCCGCCCACGACCATGCCCACGATCGCGAACGCCACCATGAAGATCGGGAACACCGCCAGCACGCTGAAGTACGTGATGGCGGCGGCGTAGTGGTTGCCGTAGTTCTCGCCGAAGGATTCGTTGGCTCGGATCAGGTGATCCAGCCACGGGTACTTCCGCCGCAGCCGAGGCAGCAGCTTTTCCTGGTCACCAGTCTTGTTCGCCACCGTAAAACGCTAACCACGGTGGGTGATAGCCGCAACGCGAGCGGGTACTCGGGGGTCAGTCCAGGGCGGCGAGCACCGCTCGGTAGGCGTCGTCGACGTGTCCGGCCGACGTCGTGATGATCCGCGCCCGCGGCCGGTCGGCGAGGAGGGATTCGAGGCGGTCGTGGAACGCGGCGACGTCGGCCGCAGTGGTGTCGTGGTGTTGCGTCCCGGGCGTTCGTGAGGCAAAGCGGCTGAGGACGTTTTCGCGGGTGCCCCAGAGCACGAGTTCATGGAACGAAGCGCCGACGTCGTGGGCCAGTTCTTCCAGCTGCAGCAGGAAATCCGGGCGTGCGAGCAGCTGCGGCACGATCACGTCGTGGCCCGCGGTGAGGTGCGCGCGGGCGGCCGCGAGAGCCAAGGCGCGCGCCGCCAAGCCGGACTCTTTCGGCTGCGCGCGCCAGCCGCCGACAAGCGAGCGCACGCGGTCGACGTCGAGGTTCAGGGTCGGCGGGTGGGCCTGCGCGAACCGCTCCGCCAGCGTTGACTTACCGATGGCGGGCGGTCCGTTGAGGACGATCAGCCGCACTTACGTCCCCTGAAAAGCCAGGGCGATCTTCTGGCCGGCGGGCACGAGCAGGCTGTTGGCCTCGGCGAGGGTGCTGCCGATGGGGTGGCCGTCGTGGTCGACCAGGTAGAGCTCGAAGGCGAAGCGGCCCTTGCGGAAGATCAGCACACCCTGGGTCCTCATCGACATCGTGTCGGTCATGATCCGTGACTCGTCGCCGATCGCGGCCGACGGTGCCTGGCCGCCGTGCGCGCCCGCGGTGTTGTCGACGTATCCCTTGGCGGCGTCTTCGGTGAGGAAGCTCGTCGCCGTCAGCGACAGCGCTTTGCGCGAGAGCGGGTCGTCCTCGCCGGTGCCGCGCCCGCACTCGAGCTGCACGTAGTTGCGCGGCTGCGGGTCGTGCGGGAACGCGATGTCGCCGACGGCCGTGCCCGGTATCTCCGAGACCAGCGGCGACGCGTCGGTGCCGATGGCGGGGCTCACCACGTCGGCCGTGAGCAGCGGGCACGGCTGCGCGACCGGTTTCGGGAAGACCGGGCTCGAGTAGCCGACGGTGCTCGGCCCGGCCAGCGCGTTCGTCTGCTTCTCGAGGTCTGCATCACGCCGCTTGGCGATGTCCTGCATCTTGCCGGCACTGCCGTCGCCCTGCACCTGGCCGAGCGTGATGCTCGCCGGGGCACCGACGAACGCCGCGGCGGTCTCGGCGGTGCCGGACACGTACGCGGGCTGCGAAACCGCGACGGCCAGGCTCTCCTGCAGCGTGCCGTCCTTCGGCTCCAGGGCGTAGGCGCACTTGTCGACCGCCAGCCCGTCGGCCTTCGAGTAGGTGCCGAACGAGGTCTCGAGCGGGCCCTTGCCGTCGCCCACCAGGTAGGTGCGCTCGAAGTTGACGACGTTCGGGTCCGGGCGCGAGCCGACCTTGATGCCGAGGTCCTTCAAGTCGTTCAGTGACAACAGGTTGCAGGCCTCGATCACCGGCTTCCCACCGACCTGAACGCCCTGCGCGTCAGGCAGTTCCTTCAGCGGCGCGGCATCCGGGTAGTCGGAGCCTTCGTAGCCGGGCCGCTGCGTGGTCTGACCGTCGCCTTCCGGCGACGCCGTCTGGCTGTCCGGAGTGGACTCACCGCAGCCGGCGGGCAGCACCAGGACAGCTAAAATAGACAGACTTTTCTTCAATTTTTGTCCACCGACAAAAGATCGATCAGCGAGAGGCGGGCAGGAAGCCCAGCCGCTCGTACACGGTGGCGAGCGTGGGCGCTGCCACCTCCCGGGCGCGCTGCGCACCGCGGGCGAGAACCTTGTCGAGCTCGGCGACGTCGTCCAAATAGGACTGGACTTTGGCCTGCAACGGCGTGACCCACTCGACGAGCACCTCGGCGAGGTCCTTCTTCAGGTCGCCGTAGCCCTTGCCCTCGTACGCCGCTTCGAGGTCGGCGATCGAGCGCTCGGTGAGCGCCGAGTAGATGCTCAGCAGGTTGGAGACGCCGGCCTTGTTCTCCGCGTCGAACTTGACCTCGCGGCCGGTGTCGGTCACGGCGGAGCGGATCTTCTTGGCCGAGCGCTTGGGGTCTTCGAGCAGCTCGACGAGACCGTTGGCCGCGGACGCCGACTTGCTCATCTTCGCCGTCGGGTCCTGCAGGTCGTAGATCTTCGCGGTGTCCTTGACGATGTAGGGCTCGGGCACCGTGAACGTCTTGCCGAGGCGGTTGTTGAAGCGCTGCGCCAGGTTGCGCGTGAGCTCCAGGTGCTGGCGCTGGTCCTCGCCGACCGGCACGGCGTTGGCCTGGTAGAGCAGGATGTCGGCGGCCTGCAGGACCGGGTACGTGAACAGGCCCACACTGGCGCGGTCGGCGCCCTGTTTGGCCGACTTGTCCTTGAACTGCGTCATCCGGCTGGCCTCGCCGAAGCCGGTCTGGCACTCGAGTACCCAGCCGAGCTGCGCGTGCTCGGGCACGTGGCTCTGGACGAACAGGGCACTTCGGTCAGGTTCGACGCCGATCGCGAGCAGCTGCGCGGCCGAACGGCGCGTGCGCTCCAGCAGCACCTTCGGGTCCTGCTCCACCGTGATGGCGTGCAGGTCGACGACGCAGTAGAAGGTCTCGTGCGTGTCCTGCAGCTTCACCCACTGCCGCAGGGCGCCGAGGTAGTTGCCGAGGTGGAACGAGTCGGCCGTCGGCTGGATCCCGGAAAGCACCCGCAGGCGCCCGTTCTGTTCGTCGGACACGTCGGCGATTCTTTCAGGAGCCGGAGAGGCGGGTCACAGGGAGGTCTCCCTGGAGTGCTCGGCGGGGGTTCTCAGTGAGGCTTCCGGGCAGGCTTCCAGGGCTTTGCTAGGGGTTCTGGATCGGCGCGAGGGGCCGGGTGGGCTCCTCGGTGTCGACCGGCTCAGGGGTAGGCAGGGCCGTCGCGGTCGCCGCGCGCGCCTTGCGGCGCTGACGCAGGACGCCGAGGGCCATGCCGACGATGCCCAGCGCCACGGCGACCAGCCCGACGGGGCCGAGGATGCCGAAGCCCGCCGAAGGGGTCTCCGCGCGGACGACGCCGTCGTCGGCGAGCGCCGTGCCGCTGCCCGCGAGCAGCAGGACGGCCGGTAGCACGACGAGCGTCGCCGACCGGGCCGAGCGCAGCGTGGGCCGCAACAGGAGATGACCTGGGTTGCGCACCGGAGTGCCTCCCGCGAAGTGATGTTCCTGGCGAGATCTCTCACCCGTAAGGATGAGTCATACAGTGAAAAAACTACCGAGCGTGTCAAGACCTGTCGGTTCTGATCAACTCGGGCGCCGAGACTAGCGCCCGTCCGGGGAAGGCCGGTGACCACCCCCGGGCTGACGGTGTCACTGGTGGTCAGCGCTCTCTCGCCGGTTTTTCGTGCTGCCGAGGTCGCTCGAACGACTGTCACGAGTGTCGGCTTGGTCCGGTTCCGATCGCGCGGCGCGAGCAAAACGTGAAAAACGTTCACCCGTTTGGCGGCGACGAACTACGGAAAGCAAGTTATTCACCAACTCTATTGGTCTGATCGCGTCTTTTTGACCGGCTCCCGACACTGGGCTCTGTTTTCTCTCCCGAGATTGGTCTATACCTCTATGGTGTAGACCACTTCAGGGGCTAACATAGGAGTGAGCCCATGTCTCTCCGAAGGATCCTCACCGCCGTCGGGATGGCCGCCGCGGCCGCGATCACGGTGCTCGTGCCGGCCACCACGGTTGCGAATGCCGCGCCGGCCGCGAGCTTCGTCGTCAGCGAGTCGCAGTTCAACCAGATGTTCCCGGGCCGGAACTCGTTCTACAGCTACAGTGGACTGACCAATGCGCTCGGTGCATACCCCGGCTTCGCGAATTCCGGCAGTGACACAGTGAAGAAGCAGGAAGCCGCGGCGTTCCTCGCGAACGTGAGCCACGAAACCGGTGGCCTGGTGTACATCGTGGAGCAGAACACCGCGAACTACCCGCACTACTGCGACACGAGCCAGTCGTACGGCTGCCCCGCGGGCACCGCGGCGTACTACGGGCGCGGCCCGATCCAGCTCAGCTGGAACTTCAACTACAAAGCCGCGGGCGACGCGCTCGGCATCGACCTGCTGAACAACCCGAACCTCGTGCAGAACGACTCGGCCGTCGCGTGGAAAACCGGCCTCTGGTACTGGAACACCCAGTCCGGCCCCGGCACCATGACCCCGCACGACGCCATGGTCAACGGCCGCGGCTTCGGCGAGACGATCCGCAGCATCAACGGCTCCATCGAATGCAACGGCGGCAACCCCGCCCAGGTCCAGAGCCGCATCGACGCGTACCGGAAGATCACCGGCATCCTGGGCGTCGACCCGGGTGGCAACCTCAGCTGCTGAGGCTGTCGAGGTTGCCGGCAGGGCCCCTCGGTGGCGGCCGAGGGGCCCTTCTGCTTGGCAGGTAAGGAATTCAACACGGGTGCGGTGTGGCGTGGTCTCGTCGAGCCGCCACGCCGCGCCCGGTTATCGGATTCGGCGGGCAACTCAAGACCCTGCACACCCGCCCACGGCGCCGGCACGCGCGACGGCGCCGTAAACCGGGCAGCAACGCACTCGCCGCTCGGCGAGCGAGCGCGCCGCGTGCCGAGGTATTACCGCGCATGCTCCGCAACCCGGGCACAACCGAGTGCACCCACCACCGCGACACCCGCGTTCGACGCCGCGCCGAGACCGGGAACCACGCGGAGCCCCGCACGCCGGCGGCGCCGCGCGGTAAGGAAATCAGCCCCGGCGGCGGCACGACCGGCGCCGGGGCTGCACCGCGCTTCGGCGGGGAATCAGCGCGGGAAAGGCACGTCGTACGTCGCCGTGACGGGGGCGTGGTCGGACCAGCGTTCGGCGTAGGTGGCGGCGCGCTCCACGACGACCGACTGCACGGCGTCGGCCAGGGCCGGGGTGGCGAGCTGGCAGTCGATGCGCCAGCCGGAGTCGTTGTCGAAGGCCTGGCCGCGGTAGGACCACCAGGTGTAGGGGCCCGGGCCGTCGTGAAGGCGGCGTTGCACGTCGGCGTAGCCGGCCTCTTCGAAGACGCGGCCGAGCCAGGCGCGTTCTTCGGGCAGGAAGCCCGAGTTCTTGTGGTTGCCCTTCCAGTTCTTCAGGTCGACGGTGTCGTAGGCGATGTTCCAGTCGCCCACCACCACGACCTCGCGGCCCGCCGCGGCTGACTTGGCGCGCAGCTCGCCGAGGTAGGGCAGGAAGGCGGCCATGAAGCGCTCCTTCTCGTCCTGGCGCTCGGTGCCGACATCGCCGCTCGGCAGGTACAGGCTCGCCACGACGACACCCGGCAGGTGCATCTCGAGGTAGCGCCCGCTGTCCTCGAACTCGGGCTCGCCGAAGCCGACGCGTACCTCGTCGGGCTCGACGCGGCTGTAGAGCGAGACGCCGTTTCGCCCCTTCGCAACCGAGGGCGCGTGGGCGGCGAACCAACCCTCCGGTTCGACGACGTGCGCGGGCAGCTGCGCGGCCTCGGCCCGCACCTCCTGGCAGGCGACCACGTCGGCCTTCGTGGTGGCGAGCCACTCGACGAAGCCCTTCTTCACGGCGGCCCTCAGGCCGTTGACATTCACGGTGGAGACGGTCAGCACCCCGCGCACGCTACCCGCCGGGTCCGACAATCCTGTGCCAGACTGCGCCCATGGCGCGACTCACCGTGCTCGGCAGCTGCGGCGCCTGGCCCGAACCCGGCCGCGCGTGCGCGGGATTCCTTCTCTCACAAGGAAACCATCACATCGTGCTCGATCTCGGGTACGGCGCGGCGAGCCGGCTCTTCACGCACGTCGCCGCGAAAGACCTCGACGCCGTCGTGATCACCCACGAGCACCCCGACCACATCGCGGACCTCACGGCGCTCGGCCGCGCGTGGCACGACACCGTCGAGGACCAGCGTTTGCCGCTGCACTGCACCCCCCGGCGTGCTGCGCCGCCTCGAAGCCGCCGAGCCGCGCCCGCACCCGGCCACGATCTTCGACATCCGCACCTTCGCGCGGCCCGAAACCGTCGGCCCCTGGCAGCTCACCTCGACGCCGCTGCCCCACCACGTGCCCAACCACGGCGTGCGGCTGAGCTCGCCGCGCGGCACCGTCGCGTACTCCGGCGACACCGGCCCGTCGCGGCTGCTCGTGGAGCTGGCGCGCGACGCCGATCTGCTCATCTGCGAAGCCACCCTCCAAGGTGAGCCGCCGGACGAGCCGCGCCGGCTGCTCACCGCCGCGGAGGCCGGGCGGACGGCGGCCGAGGCGGGCGTCCGAACCCTGCTGCTGACCCATTTCTGGCCCGGCGCCGACCGTTCCGTGTCCGCCGCGGAAGCCCGCCGGGAGTTCGACGGCGAGGTGCTCGTCGCGGACGAAGGCCTGACCGTCGAGATTGACGCCCACTAGCTAACAGGCTTAGCTTTAAAGCTATGATAGTTAGCCAACCTGATGTCCCCTAGGGCCGGCCTCACGCCGGACGCCGTCGTCACCCTCGCCCTCGAGGTGGTGGACGCCGACGGCGCCGACGCGCTCAGCCTCGCCAAGGTCGCCGAACGCGCGGGCGTCGCCACGCCCTCGCTGTACAAGCACGTCGGCGGGCTCGCCGCCCTGCGCCGGCTGGTCGACCTGCGTGTGGTCGCCGAGATGACCGAGGCGTTGCGCGGTGCGGCGACCGGCCGTTCCGGTGACGACGCGATCGAGGCCCTCGCCGACGCCTACCGCGCGTACCTGCGCGCCCACCCCCACCGCGTCGCCGCGCTGGAAACCGCGCCCGACGCGGGCGACGAGGAGCTCGCGAAGGCCACCCTCGGCGTCGCCGAAGTCGCCTTCGCCGTGCTTCGCCCGTACGGGTTCGACCAGGCGAAGACCGCGCACGCGACGCGATGCCTGCGCGCGGCCGTGCACGGCTTCGCGAGCCTCGAAGCGTCCGGCGGCTTCGGCCGGCCCGAAGACGTCGATGCCAGCTTCACGCTCCTGAAAACGATGCTCGTCCGCGGCATCACCGACTACGCCAGCTGAGGAGAACCATGTCCTTCGTCCTCGCCGTTCTGCTGTTCACCGTCGCGCTCGGTATCCCCGACGCGCGGTTCCCCTGGCAGGCCAAGGCCAAGGCCACGCCCGTCGAGAGCGAGGCCGGCAGATGATCGCCGGGCACTTCGGGCTCGCCGCCGCCGTGAAAGCCGGCCGGCCCGCCATTCCCGTGTGGACGATGATGCCGGCCACCGCGTGGCTCGACATCGTGTTCACGCCGCTCTACCTGACCGGCATCGAGACCATCGACCAGTCGGGCGGCACGGGCTACGGCGAGGGTGTGATCCACGCCGACTACACCCACTCGCTCGTCGGCGCGCTCGTGCTCTCCGCACTGTTCGGCCTGGTCGCGGCGCGGTGGCTCGGGCGCAGCGCCGGCGTCACGCTCGGCGCGGTGGCGTTCTCGCATTGGCTGCTGGACCTCGTCGTGCACCGCGCCGACTTGCCGATTCTGCCCGGCAACGCGGGCAACCTGCCGACATTCGGCTTCGGCCTGTGGCGGCTGCCGGCGGTGTCGATGACTGTGGAGGTCCTGCTGCTCGTGGTCGGGATCGGCCTCTACTGGCGGGCCGCGGCGAAGCGCGACCGGCGCAAGGCGCGCACGCTGGCGCTGATCGCGGCGCTTTCAGGCGTGGTCACGGTGGCGCTGGACTTCGCGGGCTTCTAGCCCTTCAGCGCCCGTCAGCGCCGAAAACCATTCAGCACTTCGAACCCTCGACCGGCTTCACGAAGCTGCTCGCCACCCACTTGTCCTTGGCGACCTCGCGGAATCCGTTCTGCTGCACCGGCATCGCGTCGAACTCGGCGCCGTTGAGGTACTTGCCGACGATCTTGCCGTTGCCGTCCGGAGTTTCGCGGGCGTTGAGCACGTCGGCGGTCACCGCGACCTTGCACCCGGTCGGGGAACCCTGGGCGTCGGCCTGGCCCTTCTGGTTCAAGACGTAGATCACGATCACGGCAACGATCACACCGATGATGATCAGGGTCTTCTTCGGTATCAACCCCAGGATCACGGCCGCTCCTCCGTCACCAAAGTCAGTCGCGAAAAATCGGGCTCCACCAGGGTAGACACGGAGTCGGTCCGCCCGACAGGTCCGGCCGGGCAGACCACCCGGAGGCGCCAACCGCGTCACCCTCTGGTGACAACCGGTAGTCACGACGAAGGGGCACCTCGGAAGACTCCTCCGAGGTGCCCCTTCGCGGTGGTGGGAAAAGGCAGTTCAGCCGGTGGCTGGTGCGGCCTTCGAATCAGCCCTGGGCGATCTTCTTGGCCAGGTTCTCGTCGAGCGTCCCGAGGAACTCCTCGGTGGTCTGCCACGCCTGCTCCTTGCCGACGAGCAGCGCCAGGTCCTTCGTCATCTTGCCGCCTTCGACGGTGTCGATGACCACGCGCTCGAGGGTGTTCGAGAAGCCGATGAGCTCCGCGTTGCCGTCGAGCTTGCCGCGGTGCTCCAGGCCCCGGGTCCACGCGTAGATCGACGCGATCGGGTTCGTGGAGGTCGGCTTGCCCTGCTGGTGCTGGCGGTAGTGGCGGGTGACCGTGCCGTGGGCCGCCTCGGCCTCGACGGTCTTGCCGTCCGGCGTGCGCAGCACCGACGTCATCAGGCCGAGCGAGCCGAAGCCCTGGGCCACGGTGTCGGACTGCACGTCGCCGTCGTAGTTCTTGGTGGCCCAGACGTAGCCACCCTCCCACTTGAGCGCCGCGGCGACCATGTCGTCGATGAGGCGGTGCTCGTAGGTGAGGCCCTTGGCGTCGAAGTCGGCCTTGTACTCCGCCTCGAAGATCTCCTGGAACACATCCTTGAACATGCCGTCGTAGGCCTTGAGGATCGTGTTCTTGGTGGAGAGGTACACCGGGTAGCCGCGGTCGAGGCCGTACTGCAGCGACGCGCGCGCGAAGTCCTCGATCGACTTGCGGTAGTTGTACATCCCCATGGCGACGCCGCCGCCCTCGGGGAAGTTGGTGACCTCGAACTCCATCGGCTCGGAGCCGTCGGCCGGGGTGTAGGTCATGGTGACCGTGCCGGGGCCGGGGACCTTGAAGTCGGTGGCCTTGTACTGGTCGCCGTGGGCGTGGCGGCCGATGATGATCGGCTTGGTCCAGCCGGGTACCAGACGCGGCACGTTCTGCATGATGATCGGCTCGCGGAAGACCACGCCGCCGAGGATGTTGCGGATGGTGCCGTTGGGGCTCCGCCACATCTTCTTGAGGCCGAACTCCTCCACGCGCGCCTCGTCGGGCGTGATCGTGGCGCACTTGACGCCGACGCCGTGCTTCTTGATGGCGTTCGCGGAGTCGATGGTGATCTGGTCGTCGGTGCGGTCCCGCTCCTCGATGCCCAGGTCGTAGTAGTCCAGGTTGACGTCCAGGTACGGGTGGATCAGCTTGTCCTTGATGAACTGCCAGATAATGCGGGTCATCTCATCGCCGTCGAGCTCGACGACGGTGCCCTGGACCTTGATCTTGGCCATGAGCAGCGGTGCTCCTTCCGCGGATCTTCGCGTTACTTCTTCGACTTCGTCGGTAGCGGTACAAGCGTACTGCTTGCCGGAGCTGGATGGTTCCAGAAGTGGTCGGCATCAAGTCTCCACCCCTGGCGCGAGGCCCCGACGGGTGGGCACACCACGCGTTCGCCGGTCGCGGAACCGGGTGAGGTCCGCGACCATCCCATCGGGGAACCAGCCACTCGGGAGGTCACGCTATGTCGTACTCCGACCCGTACACCACCTTTCAACCGCCCGCCTACCAGCCACCGCCGCCGAGCCGGGCGTTGGCGCGGGTGTTCAGCGGGCTGCTGGGCCTCGTCCTCACGCCCGTGGCCCTGGGCCTGCTCGCAGCCGGGGGTTACCGGCAGCAGGTGATCGTGATGGAGGCCTTCGCCGCGCGCCGCGACGCGCTCGGCATCGCCCTCATGGCGGCCGGCGCGATCCTGTTACTGGGTGTCGCGGCGCTGGGCGCGTGGTCGTCCTCGGGGCCGCTGCTCGGCGGGCTCGTGTGGGGCGTGCTGCCCGGCGTGATCGCGCTGGCGATGCCGGAATGGGGCTTCGACCTGCTGAACGGTCTCCCGCACGGCGGGCTCTCGTTCGGGTTGACGTCGTGGCTGTTCTCCGGTGCGCTGCTCGCGGCCGGGTTTCTGCTGGTGGGCACGGGTCTGGCGACGACGGTGGCGCGGCGGCGTCCTGGGCGGTGATGGGGTTCGGGACACAGTGAGAACATCGTCACATGGGTCTGTTCACCGTGGCCGAGGCGCGCGCCGAGCTCTCCCGGCTGCTCCCGGTCCTCGCCGAGCTCGTCCGCGTGCGCGCCGACGCCGCCGAGCTCGCTGCGTCGCTGCGCCCGGGCGGCCGCGACACCCCCCTCGGCGGCCTGCCGGAGTGGAAGGCCGCGCAGGCCCGCCTCGACGAGCTGATGACCACCGTCCAGCGCACCGGCGCCGAGCTGAAGGGCTTCGCACCCCTTCTGGTCGACTTCCCGGCGTCCTTGAACGGCGACGACGTCCTGCTCTGCTGGCTCGAGGGCGACCGCGAGCTCGCCTGGTACCACCGCGTCGACCTCGGCTTCGCGGGGCGCCGGCGGTTGAGCTGAAAAACCGCTGGTCAGGGCCGGTACGGTGCTTGTCGTGACCTCAATCTTCGACGAACAGGCCGCCGGTTACGACGACGATCTCTTCCACCCCCTGGTGGCGGAAACCTTGATCTCCCTCCTACCCCCGCGCCCCGCGTTGCTCGTCGACGCCGCCACCGGCACGGGCGCCGCGGCGTTCGCATCGCTGGGGCTTTCGCCCTCGTCGGTGCTCGGGGTGGACTTCTCCACCTTGATGATCGAGCGGGCACGCGCGAAGGCCACTTCGCTGGATCCGGCGGGCGTGATCTCGTGGCAGGTGGGTCCCGCCGTGCCCCTGCCGGTCGCCGACGGCGCCGCCGACGCGGTGGTGTGCGCGTCGGCGCTGCACTTCCTGGGCGCCACAGCCCTGACCGACTGGGCGCGGGTGCTGCGACCGGGCGGGGTGCTGGCCTTCAGCATCTCTTCGTCGGCGCGCTTCAAGCGGGACGGGCCGATGGCCGAGCTGATGCCCCGGGACCTGCGGATTCCGGGCTCGGAGCAGGAGGCCGCCGCGCTGGCCACGGCGGCGGGATTCTCGTCGGCGGAGGGTCAGACGGTGAAGGCCCACCTCGGAGGACGGGAGCGGTCGGTGTTCGCGGTGAGGGCGGTTCGGTAGCTGCTTACCCGCGGTTGATCGGAACGGCGGCCCCGGCCACCAAAGCCCGATGGCCGGGGCCCGCCGAAGCGAAGCTTGTGTTCGATCAGTGGTGGAAATGGACCGCACCAGTCGTGGCGGGACCGGTGGGGCCGGAGCAGTGGAGGGTGAAGGTCGTGTCGAGGTCGGTGATGGTGCCGTCGGCGGCGCGGGCGAGGCGGGTGACGGTGAAGTCGGCGGTGGCGTCGTCCGCGACGTCTGCGCAGACCTGGGTGCCGTCCGCCTGGGTGCCCCGGAAGGCGGCGAAGCCCGGGGTGTCGAGTTGCGGCGCAGACTGGCCCCGGAACCGCGCGCCGGTGTAGGTGCCTTCCTGCAGTTGCCCGCCGGCGGGCGCGCTGAGCTCCAGACGCGCCCAGTCCCAGCCTCCGTCGGCGTCGACCTTCACGGCACCGTTGGACTCCCACGCGGTCAGCTGGTCCGCACCCCACGAGTAGCTGCCCACGAACGCGTGCGCGCCGGCCTCGGACGTGTAGGTGAAGGCGTCCTGTGGATCCGCCTGAGCCACCGCGACGCCCGCGGTACCGAACACACACGCCGTGGCCGCGACGATCAACACCCGGCTCGAGATCATGGAATTCCCCTCCCCTGGACGTGCTGCTCCTGCAGCACCGACGAAGATCCTTCCAACGCCAGAGCCGCCAGGGATAGCGGCCGTTGGGCGGATAACCGCTCAGCGGGGCAAGAGATCGGCCGTTCGGCCGGGCCGGCGCGGCGCTACTTCTTCGCGGCCGCCTTTTGCTCCTTCTTGAAAGCCCGAACCTCCGCCAACGTCTTCGCGTTCACCACATCAGCGATAGACCGCCGCGACCCACGATCCCCATACGCACCAGCCGCCTCGCGCCAGCCCTTGGGCTGGACGCCGTACTGCTTCCCCAGCAGCGCAAGAAAGATCTTGGCCTTCTGCTCCCCGTACCCAGGCAGGGCTTTGAGCCGCTTGAGCACCTCCGGCCCGTCCGGCTTGGGCCGCCCCTCCGTCCAGATCGCCTCGGCATTGCCGTCGTAGTGCTCCATGATGAACTGGCACAGCGCCTGCACTCGGCGCGCCATCGACCCGCCGTAGCGGTGAATGGCAGGCGGCGTCACACACTTCTCGACGAACTCCTCCGTGTCCGCCTCCGCGATGCGCCGCACGTCGAAGCCGCCCATGCGGTCGGCGATCTTGCGCGGGCCGAGGAAGGCGACCTCCATGGAGATCTGCTGGTCGAGGAGCATGCCGACGAGCAGCGCGACCGGGTCCTCACTCAGCAGCTTGTCGGCCTCGGCGTCGCCGCTCAGGTGCACTTCACGCGTCATGCGGTCCATTTTGGCAGGTCGTGACCCAGACGCGCAGCTCCCCGAGCGGGGTGGCGCCGTAGGCCAGCGCCGAGGCCAGCTCGTCGCCGTGTTCGTAGCCGACGATCGGCAGGCCCGGGAACGCGGCGGCGGCGCCGGCGACCGCGCCGGCCCAGTCGTCGCCGGTGAAGTTCCACAGGCCGACCGCGGTCGCGCCGCGGTGGGCAATGGTCGGGCCTCGGAGGTGGACGAACGACGGGTCCGGTGACGCGGACGAGGGCCACCCCGACGACGACAGCACCGGGAACTGCAACCACGTCGCCGAGAACAGCACCTCGAAGCCCGGCAGCTCAAGTGACGCGAAGCTGTCCTTCACCGAGCAGCCGGCCGAAGCGTCGACGAACGGCAAAATGTCGGCGGCGGTGGCGTCCGGCGACAAGGTCACCGCGTCGGGGTAGAACTCGGGTGTGCGCGCGGGCGAAGTCCACGCGTGCGGGCCGAAGACGCCGGAAACGCCGCCGATGCGGCAGAAAACATCGCACCAGGCCGCGTTCTCCGAAACGGCCGCCCTCAGCAACGGGCGAACCACAGCACGTCCGGTTCACCGCGCGGCACCGGGACTTCCACCACGCGTACGTCAGCGAAGCGCCCCCGCAACCGATCCGTGAACGCAGGAGAAGCGCCGGCACTCCACACCGCCAGGACACCGCCCGGGCGCAGCAGGCGAGCCAGACCGTCCACTCCGGACTCGCCGTACAACGTGGTGTTGCCCTCAGTAACCGTCCACTCGGGACCGTTGTCGGTGTCGAGACACAGGGCGTCGAAGGTTTCCCCCGAAGAACGCAGCCACGTCACCAGATCCGCCTCCACCAGCGACACCCGGTGATCCTCCAGCGCCGCACCGTGCACCGCGCGAAGCGGGCCCGTGCGGTTCCACGCGATCACCGCCGGCTCGCGCTCCACCACCACAACCGACCCGACGTGCGGGTGATCCAGCGCCGCCCGCAATGAAAAACCCACCCCCAGGCCGCCGATGAGCACGCGGGCGCCCGGCGCGAGCAAGTCGGCGGCCCCGGTCACGAGAAGCCGTTCGGATTCGCCGTTTCGGGTGTCCATCAGGAACACACCGTTCTCGATCACCTCGAGCGCCGCACCTTCGCGGCGGAGCACGAGCTCACCGCCCGACCCGCGGGCCACGTCCAGAACCTCAGCCACGCCGTCAGCTTCGCACAACTGCTCTGTACGCGGCCGCGAAGCGCTCCTACTCTCAACCACGGAGGTGAAACCCCATGCACGCGACGGTAGGAGACGAGATCCAGGTCCACGGGCGCACGGTGGGAGCTGCCGAGCAGCGCGCCGAGATCCTCGAGGTGCGAGGCCCGGACGGCTCACCACCGTACGTGGTCAGGTTCGCCGACGGACACGAAGCACTGCTGTACCCCGGGCCCGACTGCGAGATCCTCAGCGACTAGCCGACGGCCACTTCTTCCCGGGCCGTCACGCGACGAGCGCGACGCGTCTCCCAGAAGAACACCGTCACCGCGATCGCGACGGCGCTCAGCACCGCGGCGATCTCCGGCAGCACCGTCGGCCCGGCCGACGTCAGCACGGCGCCGCCGACGATGCCGGAGAGCCCGACGCCGAGGTAGATCGCCGACGCGTTGAGCGAGAGGGCCAGGCCGGCGTGCCCGGGCGAAAGCTCGATGAGCCGGTGCTGCATCGGCGGGTTGATCGCCCACGTGATCGTGCCCCACACGAAGAACGTCACGCCCGCGCCGGCCACGGTCACCGACGTGAACGGCAGCAGCGCCAGTACGACGGTCATCCCGCCCAGCACCAGCAGCACGGGCACGCGCGCGCCCCACCGGTCGGCCGCGCGGCCGCCGAGGTAATTGCCCAGGGCGCCACCGATGCCGTAGCAGAACAGCAGCACGGTGACGGTGCCTCCGGTGATCCCGGCCGTCACGGCGAGCAGCGGCGACGAGAGCGTGTAGACCATGAACGCGCCGAGGCACGCGAGCACCGTGGTGACGAGCAGCGCGACCACGCGCTTGTCGCGCGCCACCGCGAAGCGTTCGGTTAGCCGCACCGCGGGCGGCGGCGCGACCCGCGGCAGCACGAGCCGCACGGCGACCGCGCCGGCCAGCGACAGCACGCCGACGAGCAGGAACGCGGCCTGGTAGTCCCACTGCTGCGAGACCAGGCTGCCGAGCGGGACCCCGAAGATCAACGCGACCGTGAGCCCGCCGAACACCATCGCGACGGCGCGGCCGCGGCGTTCCGGCGTGGTCAGCTCCGCGGCCACGGCGCTGGCGGCCGGGGTGAAGACAGCGGCGCCGACGGCCGTGACAACCCGCGCGAGAAGCAGCGTGGTGTAGCCGGGCGCGACGGCAGCGAGCAGGTTGCCGAGACCGGTGACGACGAGCGCGGCAACCAGGAGCGTCCGGCGCTCCCAGCGCCCGGTGACAGCGGCGAACAGAGGCGAGCCGATCGCGTACGCGATGGCGAACGACGTGACGAGCTGCGCGGCGGCGGTGGCCGAAACGTGCAGCTCCGCGACGAGCGACGGCAGCAGTCCGGCGACGATGTAGCCGCTGGTGCCGACCCCGAAAGCCCCGAACGCCAGCACGGCGTTGCGCGAGCTCCCAGAGGTGGAGACGCTGGACATGGTGGTGCCCCCAAGAGGTGAACGGGATTGGTTCGACGAACGTCGTAGTTCGATGACAACCGTACACCGCGGGCCTGACAATTTCGAGGAACGTCGTACTATGGACGCATGGCCGCCACCACGCACCTGACTCCGCTCGTCCACCCCGAGCGCGACGAGATGACCGTCGAGTCGGTGCTGCGCGCGCTCGCCGACCCCGTGCGCCTGGCGATCGTGCGCCAGCTGGCCCGGACCGAAGCCGAGGTGTCGTGCGGCGGGCTCGAGGTGCCGGTGACCAAGTCCACACTCACGCACCACCTCGGCATCCTGCGCGCCGCGGGCGTGATCGCCGGCCGCCAGGAGGGCACGACGCGGTTCAACTCCTTGCGCCGCAACGATCTTGACGAGCTGGCGCCGGGCTTGCTCGACGGAGTGCTCGCCGCGCGCCGCTGACGGTCGCGCTACGTGAAGAGCCTCACCCGGATACCGGGATGACAAAGGCACGCCCCATCGGTTGAACTGGGTGCAGACAGCACGACGGCGTCGGGGCCGCACACGGCTGTCTTATTTTTTGCCCTTCGTCTAAAGCGCTTCAGAACGGGGTCGCCCCGGGCTGAGTAATCGATTTCTCAAGGAAGGAGAGCCGTGCCCGTCGCGTTGCTCGCGCTCGCCATCGGTGCCTTCGGCATCGGGACCACCGAGTTCGTGATGATGGGTGTGCTGCCCCAGGCCGCCGCGGACTTCCACATCGACATCCCCACCGCCGGCTACTTCATCTCCGCCTACGCGCTCGGTGTCGTGATCGGCGCCCCGCTGCTGACCGCGGTGGCCGTGCGGCTGCCGCGCAAGACCATGCTGCTCGCGATGATGGGCCTGTTCACGCTGGGCAACGCCCTGTTCGCGCTGTCGCCGAACCAGGGTTTCGGCATCGCGTTCCGCTTCCTGGCCGGCCTGCCGCACGGCGCGTTCTTCGGCGCCGGCGCGGTGGTCGCGTCGAGCCTGGTGAAGCCGGGTGACCGCGCGAAGGCCGTGTCGATGATGTTCATGGGCCTGACGCTGGCGAACGTCGTCGGCGTGCCGCTCGGGACGTTGCTGGGCCAGCAGGTGGGCTGGCGGGCGACGTTCGGGGTGGTCGCGGTGATCGGCCTGTTCGCCGCGGCTGCCATCGCCAAGCTGGTGCCGCACCAGGGGCGGCCGGCCGAGGCGTCGCTGCGCGGTGAACTGGGCGCGTTCCGGCGGCCGCAGGTGTGGCTGGCGCTGGCGATCGTGACGTTCGGGCTCGGCGGGGTGTTCGCGTGCATGTCGTACATCGCGCCGATGCTCACGGACGTCGCCGGCTACTCGCCCGCGGACGTGACGCTGCTGCTGTCGCTCGCGGGTGTCGGAATGACCGTCGGCAACTACCTGGGCGGCCGGCTCGCCGACCGCGCACTGATGCCTTCGCTGTACGCGGCGATGCTGTCGCTGGCGGTGGTGCTGGGGATCTTCACGCTGACGGCCCAGTCGAAGGTCGGCGCCGCGATCACGATCTTCTTCGTGGGTGTCGCGGGCTTCATGATCGGCCCGATGATGCAGACGCGGATCATGCAGAAGGCCGGCGGAACTCCGTCGCTCGTGTCGGCGGCCGTGCAGTCGGCGTTCAACATCGCGAACTCGATCGGCGCGTACCTCGGCGGGCTGGTGATCGCCGGCGGCCTCGGGTTGGTGGCGCCCAACTGGGTCGGCGCGACGCTGGCAGTGCTCGGGCTGTCGATCGCGGCGGTTTCCGGGACCTCGGACCGGCGGGACGCGCGGGCCGAGGAGCAGCGGGAGCTGGCCCTGGCGTCGTGAGGTTTTGACAGAAGCGGCCCCGCACCAGTGCTTGGTGCGGGGCCGCTTCGCGTTCCGGGGCTACAAGCCGTCAGGACGTGGCGTCGAACGGACCGCCCGTGATCGTGAAGGCGATGTACAACACGGCAGCGCACAGAGCCGCGTACGTGACGATGTCCACGACCTTGCGGCGGATCGCCAGCAACCCGACGCGGTCCTCCGGCAGCAGCAGCCGCAACAGCCCGCCCACGAGCAGGGCGGCGCCGACCAGCACCGCGCCCTCGCGCCAGTGGTACTGCAGGATCCGCAGCGCCGCCGCGAGCAGCAGCAGCATGACCAGCCCGAAGGGCACGTGGACGGTCCACGACCGTTTCGTGCGGGGCCGGTCGGCGGTCATGGTCACCGGCTCGCGACCGCGCGCTCGGCGGCTTCGACGACGTTCGACACGAGCATCGCGCGGGTCATGGGGCCGACACCGCCCGGGTTCGGCGAGAGCCAGCCCGCGACCTCGGCCACGCCCGGGTCCACGTCGCCCGTGAGCTTGCCGTCGACGTGGGAGACGCCGACGTCCAGCACGGCCGCGCCGGGGGCCACCATGTCGGGCTTGATGATGCCGGGGACGCCGGCGGCGGCGATGACGATGTCGGCGCGGCGGACCTCGGCGGCGAGGTCGCGGGTGCCGGTGTGGCAGAGCGTCACGGTGGAGTTCTCGCTGCGGCGCGTGAGCAGCAAGCCCATCGTGCGGCCGACGGTGATGCCGCGGCCGACCACGGTCACGTTGGCGCCGTTGAGCTCGACGCCGTGGCGCTTGAGCAGCTCGATGATCCCGTACGGCGTGCACGGCAGCGGGCCGCGCTGGCCGAGGACGAGGCGGCCGAGGCTCGTCGGCGCGAGGCCGTCGGCGTCCTTGTCGGGGTCGATGCGCTCGAGGACGCGGTTGGCGTCGAGGTGCTTGGGCAGGGGAAGCTGCACGATGTAGCCGTGGCACGCCGGGTCGGCGTTGAGGTCGTCGATGACGGCCTCGAGCTTCTCCTGCGAGATGTCGGCGGGCAGGTCGCGGCGGATCGAGTTGACACCGATCTTCGCGCTGTCCGCGTGCTTCATCTTCACGTACGAGTGCGAGCCCGGGTCGTCGCCGACCAGCACCGTGCCCAGCCCGGGGACGACGCCCCGCTCGGCGAGCGCGGCCACCCGCGGGCGCAGCTCCGCGAAAATGGCGTCCTTCGTGGCCTTGCCGTCCAGAATCTTCGCCGTCACGGTGACCATTCTCGCAAAGGGCCGCCCGCGCCCGGACCTCGCCCGGGGCGTATACGCAGCGTGCTCGCCACACCACCCGATCGGCCCGCGCGTCGTGATCGGACGCGCAGGGCCACCGGACGTAGACTCGTCGTCACCCCAACGCCGGAGCCCAGTCCCAGCCCGCACGGGTGTGTGATCTTGAGCATCGCGCGTCGACCGAGGTCAGACCGCCCCTGAGTGGCAAAAGACCTATGCGGGGTGCGTTCGCGCGCGCGAACAGTCAAAATGTTCCCGTGGCACAACCGACGACGCAGCTGAACGCGACCGAGCAGGACACACTGGTCAAGCAGATCGGACTCGCCCTGCTGCGCGCAGCACCACGCGACTGGCGCAAGGTCACGGTGGAGTACCGGGCCGTCGGCAGGTACCACGAGCTGACGGGCGAGATCCGCACCGAAGACGGCACCGGGCAGGAGTGGGTCGCCACCCACGACATCGCGACGCTCTTCGGCCGGCTGCGCGCGGGCATGTACCGCGACGGCCGCGGCACGTGGTTCAACGCGCGCTACCAGCTTGACCACCCGTCCAGCTACAACCTCGAGTACAACCGCGAGGAGCCCACGTGGCACCTCGCGCCGCCGCCCCAGGCGTACCAGGACGAGCTGCGCATGTTCCCCCGAACAGAGGAGAACGTGCCGGAGTGGCTGATCCGGCGCCTGTCCGGCCTCAGCCCCGAGCAGCCCGGACCGCACTTCCGCATCGCGCGGATCTTCGACACGATCGGTCCCGCCGGGCGTCCGGTCATCAACCGGCCCGACCTCGACGTCGCCGAGCAGGACCGCCTGCTCGACTACCTCGACCACGCGCCCGTGGTGGTGCAGGACCGCGGCTACGACATCGACCGCCTCGCGCCGTCGCCCGAGGCGACCGTGCCCGTGGCCTTCCACAGCGACGGGCAGTGGATCTGGCCCGCGGCCGTGAACTTCTACCTGCGCCAGTACGGCGTATCGCCCGAGCCCGACCTGGTCGAGCACATCCGGTCCAACGGCTTCCAGCTGCCACAGGTCGACGACCTCGCGCTGCAGGGCGCCACCGCATACCTCACGCGGGGCAGCCAGCAGCAGCGCCCGGGCCCGCCGCCGCAACAGCAGCAGCCGCAACAGCCGCCCATGCCGCCCGCTCCCCCGGCCGCCCAGGCGCCGCCGGCCCCGGCTCCCGAAGCCGCTCCGCCCGCGCCGGTCGACGTGCCGCTCGCCGTGCACACGCCGCCCGCCGAGCCGGCGGCCCCGGCCGAGCCTCCGTTCGAGCAGGTCTTCGACGGTTCCGGCTCGCAGCACGACGACGGCCCGGGCTTCGAGAACGAGCAGTACCAGGACGAGCGCTACGACGAGTTCGGCGACCGCTTCGGCGGCGAGGACCACTTCGAGGACCAGCGGCACGAGGGCTTCGAACCGGCCCACGACCAGGCCCCCAACGCCGCCGGGTCGAACGCGGGCGCACCGCCGAACGGCGCCGCGGCCGACAACCCGACGCCGATCGCCGAGCGGACCGCGCTGTACGCGCCCGTGGACCCGAACGCCGCCCCGCCCGCGCACGAAGAGCAACAGCGCACAGCGATGTACGCACCCGTCGACCCCAGCGCCGCACCACCGCAGCAGCAGCACGACGATCAGCGCACGGCGATGTACGCGCCGGTCGACCCGAACGCCGCCCCGCCGGAGGAGGACGCCGAGCAGACGGCGCTGTACGCGCCCGTCGACGCCGCTCCGGCCGAGCAGCCGCTCGAGGAAGAGCCGGTGCTGTTCACCCACGCTGATGAACCTTCGCGGCACGAGGAGCCGGCCGAGCAGCACACCGCGCTGTACGCCCCGGCCGACCGTGGCGAGGAGCAGTACGGAGAAGCCGAGTCCTTCGAGGACGCGCGGTCGTTCGAGGGTGGCCAGCCGCTCGAGAACACGCAGACGTTCGAGAACGGCCCGCACTTCGAAGACGGCCAGTACGACCAGTCGGGCCAGTACCAGGACGAGCAGTACGAGGACGACGAGCACTACGACGAGCAGCCGTACGGCGAGTTCCAATACGGCGAAGGCCAGTACGGCGACCAGCCGCGCGACGGTGGCGTCCCCGCCGGCCGCGAACCGGACTTCGACTCGGGCCCGCCGACCACGATGATCACGCCCGACGACGGGGTGCCGGGTGCCCTGCCGGTGCCCGAGTTGCCCGTGCCCCCGCGCGCCGGTGCCCGGCCGGAGCCGGCCGCGGAACCGCAGGCCCCGCCGCGGCAGCCCCAGCAGCCGCCGAGGCGGCCGCGCCGCGAGCTGCCGGCCGAACCCGCGCTGGCGAAGCTGCAGACGCGCCTCGACGAGCTGGACGTGCCGGACGCCGCCTATCAGCTGGGCACGCCGACCGAGCGCGGCTGGACCGTAGAGCAGGTGGACGAGGGCTGGCGCGTCGGCTGGTACGACGGCGAGCTGATCAACCCGGCCGTGTTCGGCGACTCCGACGACGCCGCCGCGTTCATGCTCGGCAAGGTCCTGCTGCACCCCGACGGCCACGAGCCCGCCGAGGAGCAGCCGCCCGCGCCGCCGGCAGAGCCCGTGGCCGAAGCCCCGAAGCCGCCGGTGGTGGCGACGCTTTCGCCGGAGGTCGCCACGGGGTCGTTCCCGGTGCGCCCGCGCGAGGCCGTGCCGCCGCAGGAGCAGACGGCGTTCACGCCGGCCGAGGAGCTGCTGGGCGACGAGCCCGAGGCCGAAGAGCCGCCGCAGCGACAGGTCCCGCCACCCCCGCCCCCGCAGCCGCCGACGCAGGTGACCCCGCCGGTTCAGCCGCTGCAGCGCCGGGAGCCGCCGATGCCGCCCGCTCCCCCTGTGGGTGGCGGGCTGGGCCTGCCGACCGGGCCCGGTGTGCCGCCGGGTGCTCCCGTCGGTGGACCGGGTGGGCCTGGTGGACCCGGTGGGCCTGGCGGTCCTGGTCTCGGTGGTCCGGCCGGTCCTGGTGGCCCCGGTGGACCGGGTGCGCCGGTCGCGCCGCCGCGTCGGGAGGAGCCGGCGCGAGCCAACGGAGCGCCGCGAGCCGCAGCCGGTGGCGGTGGCGGTGGCAACAACCAGTGGCCGATCGGGCCGCTGTCGGGTGAGCCGCCGCTGACGTTGTTCCGCGGCAAGGAAATACGTGAACTGCCCGCGGGCAGCGAACTCGACCGCTTCGGCGGCCCGAGCGGCAACCTGACCTACGCGGCGGGGACGCCGTTCGAGGAGCGTTCGCTGGTGCCGGAGTGGGTGAACCGGCCGTACCACGTGTACCGCGTGCAGCGTCCGCTCGAGACGCTCGCCGGTGTCGCGATCCCGTGGTTCAACCAGCCCGGCGGGGGTTCGGCGTACCTGCTGCCCGCGTCGATCGAGGAGCTGCTGGCCGAGGGCGATCTGCTCGAGCTGGAGCCGGGTGAACCGCCGATCGACTGAGTTGTTCGGTGATCGAGTTGCGTGCTGAAGGGGCGGGGCCTGCGGGTCCCGCCCTTTCTCATGCGCCGCGGGTGTAGCGGTGCTTGACGCCGACCGGGAAGTACTCGGGATCGCCGGCCGGCCGCAGGACGATCTCGGGCAGCTGCCGTTCGGCGGGCACGTAGTGGGCGAACTCGCTGTTGAGACGCAGGAGCTGGGCGCGGATCGAGGTGGCGAGCTGCGCGGCGTCGCCGTCGTGGCCGGGCGCCAGCTCCACGGTGATCCGCAGGCGCCGGTCGCGGTCGGCGTCCTCGTAGGTCTCGAGCACGAACTTGCCGGTGACCCAGCCGCTGACTTCTGGCTGTTCGAGGCCGACGGTCACGTTCTCCGGGTAGATGTTGGCGCCGAAGAAGGAGACCGTGAACAGGGAGCGGCCGAAGAGGTAGACGAACGGCAGGTCCGGGCCGTCGGCGGGCGTGAAACCGTTGCGGGAGCAGAACTCCAGCAGGTCGGCATGCGAGAGGACACCGCCTTCGTCGGCGATGTGGTAGCGGATCAAGGGCACGCCGTTGTCGCCGGAGAAGAGCAGGGTCCCGTTGTCGGCCTCGAAGAAGCGGCTGGCGGGGTCGTACTGCACGAGGGTCGGGAGGCGAGATTCGCCGAAGAGCTCGCGGGCGAGTTCCGGTCGTCCCGCGAGGAACCGGCGGATCGACACCGACGTCGGGGTTTCGGTGCCGAGCACGCCGGCGTCGGCGGTGCCGTAGAGGGAAACCATGGCGCTGACGGGATCCACGACTCCTGCGCGCGCAGCGACGAGGTCGCGCCACTCCTCGCTGAACACCTCGCCGGCGAACACCATCTTGATCACGTGGTCGGCCCAGCCGGTGCCGCTGTCGACCACGTCCTTCACGAATGGCGGGTAGCCCAGCAGCACGACCTGCTCGAAGTGCGGCGCCAGCTCCGGCAGCACGCGCAGGATCTCGGCCTTGTTGTTGCCCGGCGCGACGGTGGTGATCGGGAAACCCTTCGCCGCCAGGTGCCGCACGCACGCGGCCGTGAACAGGCCGCCGACCCACGTGCCCAGCGGAAAGCAGACGACGGCGAGCGTGCTGCGGGTGTCGGCTTCGAACGTGCGGAAGACCTGTTCGAAGCGCTCGGCGACGTGGAGCTCGTCGGCCAGGGACCGCGGCCAGATCGTCGGGGTGCCGGACGAACCCGAGGAGACGGCGATCATGTCGCAGGCGTCGAGCCGGCCGTCGCGGCAGAGCTCAGGCAACGGGTACTGGCTCTGGTAGGTGGCCTTCGACGTCAGCGGGAGCTGCCGGAAGTCGTCCTCGCTCCGGACGGTTTCGGGGTCCACGTCGGCGGCCGCGAGGAACTTCCGGTACGCGGGCACGGTGGCCACCACGTCGTGGAAGAAGTCGACGACGTCGAGAGGACGCCGCTCGCCGGCGAAGAACGCCTGGTAGGCCTGGATCACGTCGTCGGGTTGCACGCGCCCATCATGTCCCGGCTCCCGGCGCGGCGGCCACTTTCGTGCCCGGTTTTACTTGACGATGAGGCCGTGGGCGGCGGCGAACCCGATGGCCGTCTCGACGTCGACGTAGGCGCCGCGCAGGTCGGCCTGCACGAGGGCGTTGGCGTCGAGCCGGGTGCCGCGCAGGTCGGCGCCGGAGAGCTTGGCACCGAGGAGGCGGGCGCCGGTGAGGTCGGAGTCGCGCAGGTCGGTGTCGGTGAGGTCGGCCTCGGTGAGGTTGACCTCGCGCATGCGCAGGCCGGACAGGTGCAGCTTGCGCAGCCGGCCGTGGGCGAGAGACGCCAGCGACAGGTCGCACTCCGTGAGCGCGATGCCCAGGAATCGGCAGTCCACAAAGGACGAACCGAGCAGTGAGCACGACGACCACCTGCTGTCGGCGAGCACCGTGCGGTCGAACGTGCAGCTGCGGAAGGCCGAGGCGTCGTGGCGCGAGCCGGCGAGGTCGGTCTTGGTGAAGTCGCAGTTGTCGAACGTGCAGCCGCGCGTGCGCAGGTCACGCAGGTCGGCCTCGGTGAAGTCGCAACCCGTGAACTGACGCTTTTCCCACCACTGCCCGGAAAGCACGGCGTCGCGGTAGTCCTCACCGGTCTCGATCACCCCAACAGGATGTCACACGGCTTCAGCGGGCTTGGCGCATGCCGCGGAACATGGCCCGCGCCGAAGCTCTCGCGGGGAGCTCGTCGGTGGTCGCGGCCGTGTCGAATGACTCGATCATGCGCTCGCAGCTGGTCGACGAGCCGATCCTGCCCCGGCCGGTGCAGTCGCCGCTGCCGGTGTGCCTCGCGGCAGCCCCGCGTCCGTGGTTCGCGCCGGGCGGCTCGGCCTGCCGTTCGCGCTCGGCGTCCTCGGCGGGCAGGCACCGCAGTTCGCCCCGCTGATCGAAGTCCACCTCCGCGCGCTCACCCACTACGGCCACGCCGCGCAACCCATGGCGATCACGCTGCACGGCTTCGTCGCCGACACTTCGCAGGCCGCGGCCGACCTCTAATCGCCGAGCGTGGCATCCCACCCATGACCCGCGCCGAGTTCACCGCGAAGACCACCGTCACCGGCGCCTACGCGGTGGGCTCGCCGGCGGCCGTGGCGGAGAAAATCCTGTACCAGCACGAGCTTTTCGGCCACGACCGGAGATTGCTGCAGCTGGGCATCGGCTCGGTCTCGCACCGGGATTTGCTGCGGGCCATCGAGTTGCTGGGTACAGAGGTGGCGCCGATCGTGCGTGGAGAAGTCGCCCGCCGGGCCCCCGCCGTGGTCACCGGAAGTCACGCGACTTCGCCGTGATCCGCAACGGCAGTGGCTCCAGCCTCTGAGCCCGCACGCTCGCCACGCCGTCCGCCTTCTCGACGACGCCGCGGACCAGCAGGGCGGTGCTGGAGCGCGCGACGCGGTGGAAGCGTTGCCAGAGGCCGAGAGTGCAGACGACGTTGACCATGCCCGTCTCGTCCTCGAGGTTGATGAAGGTGACGCCGCCGGCGGTGGCGGGGCGCTGGCGGTGCGTGACGGCGCCGCCGACGAGGACGCGGGCGCCGTCGGGCTGGTCGAGCAGGCGGGCGGCCGGGACGACGCCGAGGGTGTCGAGGTGGTCGCGCACGAACTCCGTCGGGTAGCTGTCCGGCGAGAGGCCCGTGGCCCACACGTCGGCGGCGGCGAGGTCGAGCTCGTCCATGCCGGGCAACGTCGGGGCGTCGACGCCGGGAGCCGTGCCCGGCAGCTTCTCCGGGCGGTCCTGGGCGACGGCGCCCGCGGACCACAAGGCCTGCCGGCGGTCGCCGCCGAAGCAGCTGAAGGCGCCGGCCGTGGCGAGGGCCTCCAGCTGCGGCGCGGTGAGCCGCACGCGGCGGGCGAGGTCGGACATGCTCGCGAACGGGCCGCCCGACCGTTCGGCGACGATCTTCTCCGCCAGCTCGTCGCCGATCAGCCGCACGGTGCCGAGGCCGCCGCGGACCGCGTGCAGATTTCCCTTGTCCGGCAACGGTTCCAGTGTCGCATGGGGCAGACTGCGGTTGATGTCGGGGCCGAGCACCGTGACACTGTGACGCCGCGCGTCGGCCACCAGCGACTGCGGCGAGTAGAACCCCATCGGCTGCGCGCGCAGCAGCCCCGCGCAGAACGCGTCCGGGTGGTAGTACTTGAAATACGCGCTCGCGAACACCAGGTACGCGAAGCTCAGCGCGTGGCTCTCGGGGAAACCGAAGTTCGCGAACGCCTTGAGCTTCAGGAAGATCTTCTCCGCGAGCTCCGGTTCCAGGCCGTTGGCTGCCGCGCCGTCGAGGAACCGCTGACGCAGCAGCTCCATCTTCCGCTCGGAACGCTTTGACCCCATCGCGTGGCGCAGCTGGTCGGCCTCCGCGGCGGTGAAGTTCGCGACGTCGAGCGCGATCTGCATCAGCTGTTCCTGGAACAGCGGCACGCCTTTGGTCTTGTGCAACGCGTTTTCCAGCAGCGGGTGGTCGTACTCCCACTTCTCGCGCCCCTGCTTGCGCCGGATGTACGGGTGCACGGAGCCGCCCTGGATCGGACCGGGGCGGATGAGCGCGACCTCCACGGCCAGGTCGTAGAACTCCTCCGGCCGCAGCCGCGGCAGCGTGGCCAGCTGTGCGCGACTCTCCACCTGGAACACGCCGATCGCGTCGGCGCGGCAGAGCATCCGGTAGATGTTCTGGTCCTTCAGATCCAGGTCAGCCAGGTCGATCTTCTCGCCCTTGTACTCCTCGACGAGGTCGAGCATGTAGTGCAGCGCGGACAACATGCCCAGGCCCAGCAGGTCGAACTTCACCAGCCCGGCCGCGGCGCAGTCCTCCTTCTCCCACTGCACCACGCTGCGGTTCTCCATCCGCGCCCACTCGACCGGGCAGACCTGGCTCACCGGCTCCTGGCAGATCACCATGCCGCCGGAGTGGATCCCGAGGTGGCGCGGAAAGTCCTCGAGGGCGAACGCGAGCTGCACGACGTCGTCCGGGATGTCGTGGTCGTGGTCCTTTTCGGTGCTGCGCAACGCTCCCCAGCGGTCGATCTGCTTGCTCCACGCGTCCTGCTGGCCGGGTGAGTAGCCGAGCGCGCGGGCGGCGTCGCGGATCGCGGAGCGGGCGCGGTAGGTGATCACGTTGGCGACCTGCGCGGTGTTGAGGCGGCCGTGTTTGGCGAAGACGTACTGGATGGCCTCTTCGCGACGGTCGGACTCGATGTCGAGGTCGATGTCGGGGTAACCGTCGCGGTCGGGGGCGAGGAAGCGTTCGAAGAGCAGCTTGTACTTCACCGGGTCGACCTTGGTGATGCCCAGCGCGTAGCAGACGGCGGAGTTCGCGGCCGAGCCCCGGCCCTGGCAGAGGATGGTGCTGTCGCGGCAGAACCGGACGATGTCCCAGACGATCAGGAAGTAGCCGGGGAAGCCGAGGTCTTCGATGATCTTCAGCTCGTGCTCGATCTGGGCGTACGCGGCGGCTTCATCCTCCTTGCCGAGGTAACGCGCTTCGGCGCCTTTCATCGTGAGGTGGCGCAGGTACGTCGTCTCGGTGTGGCCCTCCGGCACGTCGAACGGTGGCAGCTCGGGCGCGAGGAGCTCCAGCTTGAACGAGCATTCGACGCCGAGCAGCGCCGAGCGTTGGACCGCGCCGGGGTACCGCCGGAAACGCTCGGCCATTTCGGTGCCGGAGCGCAGGAAAGCGGCGCCGTCGCTGGGCAGCCAGCCTTCGAGGTCGTCGATGCCGCGGCGCGCGCGGATCGCGGCGACGGCGTCGGCGAGGCGGCCGCGTTCGGGACGGGCGTAGTGCGCGGCGGTGGTGGCGACGGTGGGCAGGCCGAAGTCGTTCGCCAGCTCGGCGAGAAGATCGTTGTGGGTGCTGTCGAGGGGCTGGCCGTGGTCGAAGAGCTCGACGTAGACGTTGTCGCGGCCGAAGAGCTCGACGAGTTTTCTCAGCTGGGTGGCCGCGGCGGCCGGGCCGTCGCCCAGCAGTGCTTGCCGGACGGAGCCTTTGCGGCAGCCGGTGAGCACGGCGCACTGGCCGGTGACCTCTTCGGCGACGGCGCGCAGGTCGTAGACGGGACGGCCTTTTTCGGCTCGTTCGCCGACGACGCCGTCGTAGCCGCGCAGCTGGCCGGCGGTGATGGCGCGGCACAGGCTGCGGTAGCCGTCGTCGCCGCGCGCGAGCAGGAGCAGGTGCTCGCCTTCGGGGTCGGCGACACCGTTCTGCGGGGCGGAGAGGCCGAAGCTCAGCTCGGTGCCGAACACCGTGGCAACGCCCAGCTCCTTCGCGGCTTCGGCGAAACGGACGACGCCGTACATGCCGTCGTGGTCGGTGAGCGCGATGGCGTCGAGGCCGAGCCGCGCGGCCTCCTCCACGAGCTCCTCGGGGTGACTGGCGCCGTCGAGGAAGCTGAAGTTGGAGTGGCAGTGCAGCTCGGCGTACGGCACGCGCGGACCGGACTCGACCTCGCTGCGCGGCGGCGGCACGTCGGCGGGGCGGCGGTAGACATCGCGTTTACGGCCCCACGCCGGGCTGTCGCCGTGGTCGCCGGGCGGCACGTCGCCGTCGCCGGACAGGGCCCGCGCGAGGTCCTGCCAGGGGACGGGCGGGTTGTTCCAGCCCATCTAGTCGTTTTCGGGGGAATTGCGGGGCCCCGGGATGAGCGGGGGTTCCCGGCGCACGGAGGCGGTTTCGGTCTCGTCGTCCATCAGTCGTAGATTCCTTCCACTGTCCACACAGGATTTTCGGTGCCGGAGCACAGGACCAGCACGGCTTCGTCGGCGTCGTCTCCTCCGGCGGCGGCCAGGAGCAGCTGCAGGCGGGCCTGTTGCGGCGTGGCCACGCGACGGCTGGCCGCGACGGGCCACGGGCCGGCCCAGTCGAGGACCATCCGCGGAGGGGCGCCCGCGACGCTCAGCCGGCACGGCGGTGCCGTGAGCTGCTTGCGGCTGGTGATGCCGACGGGCACGCCCTGCTCGTCGACGACCTTGACCGGTACGGGTTGTTCGAGCACCGTCGCGGGTGACGGTGCGGGCAGGCGGCCCGGCCACGTGGCGTCCGGCGGCGAGACGGGCTCGCGCGGGTCGCCCCACGGGATGAGGCGGACGCGGCCGGCGGGGTCGCGGCCGCCGTCGAGAATCGGGGTGACGACGCCTTCGGGGCCGAGCAGGCCCTGCACGCGGACGAAGGCGCGGGCGGCGCGTTCGGTGGTGAGCTCGTCGTCCTCACTGCGGTTGCCACCGTGCCAGAGGCCGAGCTGCAGGGACTTGCCCTCGACGGTTTCCTCCGGCTCCAGCCGCAGCCGCGCGACGCCCGAGGTGGGCCGGTTGCCCTTCAGCCAGCCCTCGAACTGCCACCGCACGCGGTCGGCGGCCCCTTGGGGCGTCAGGGGTTCCGCGCAACGCCAGACGCGGCCGAGCTGCTCGCCGTCCTCGGTGGTGGCGTAGATGCCGAGGCGCGTGCACGCCAGGCCGCGATCGGCCAGCGCCGCGTGGAACCGCGCGCCGAGGTTCTTGGCGAGGAACGCCGCGACGTCGATGCGCTCCAGCACCGGGTCGAACTCCTCGGTGAGGGTGAGGTCGGCCGGCGGTTTGCGGCGCAGCGGAGGGCGCTCCGACAGCCCGCGCGCCAGCCGGTGGGCGAGCACGCCGTCGAGGGCGAAGCGGGACATCACATCGCGTTCGGTCAGCTCCGCGAACGCCCCGAGTGTCTTGAGGCCCAGGCGTGTGAGCAGGTCGACGAGCTCCTTGCGCTCGACGTCGGGCTGGTCGAGCTCGGTGATGCGCAGGGGTGCGAGGAACTGTCTCGTTTCCCCGGGCGGCACGAACTCACCGTGCCGGGCCGCGATCGTGGCCCCGAACAGCCCCTCCGCCACCCCGACCTGGCACTCGACGCCCGCCACCGCGGCCACCTGGTCCAGCAACTTCTCCGCGAGCGGGTGCTCGCCGCCGAAGTAGCCCGCCGCGCCCGCCACCGGCACCGCGATCAGCCCCGGCCGCACCACCTCCAGCCCGACGACCAGCTCCTCCACGGCGCGCGCGACGTTCTCGAACAGCCGCGCGTCCCGCCCGTCGTCCACGCCGAACACGCCCAGCTCGGGACACTTCGACTCCGCCTCCCGCCGCCGCATCCCCCTCCGCACGCCGTTCTTGCGCGCCACCGCGGTACACGCCACGACACGGTTGGCGAGGAACACCGCGGCCGGCTTGGTGAGCGGCGCGCCGGCCGCGGCCACCGCCGCGACGGCGGGCCAGTCGGGGCACCAGAGGACGAGCATCCGGGCGGGGAGGGTGGTGGTTCTGGGGGTTTCTTCGGTGATGGTCATCCGGCCACCTCGGAGTGTCTGATGTGGACGGATGTCACGCGAGTTCCGCGGCTCGGCTCGGCGACCGGCGCCGATCCACTTCCGGCGACGGACCACGATCCGGATCCGGCGGTTGCCGAAAAGGACAGGACGTGCGACCCGGGCGCACGCCGGCGCAAAGCCGACCCACGCGGCACTACGGCGAGTGCGAAACCCGCGCAGGCGGCGCCACGGCCCCTGTCAACCTTCGCACGACCATCCCGCGCGAAGTCCGGAGCGAAACGACGTGAATCGCGTAGTCGCTGTCCCAGCGATCCACGTGGCGAAACACAGACGGCGGTCATCCCACGGCCTCCTCGTCAAGCCGCTGCAGCGGAAGACCCACCGGAACCACGAGCGGCTCCACCGGAAGCGCACGACCCTCGGGGCCGGGCAAGGCGACGGAAACCGATCGGGGCCGAGCAGCGGAACCCCGCCCGCGAGCGTGGACCTCGGCGGGCCGGGATCGCAGGAACCCCGCCCCAGAGCCGAGAAACCCCGCCCACTCGCCCGGGACGCAGTGGAGTTCCACGTCGGCCGCGGGCCAGGGGCCGAGGGTGAGCAGGACGGTGCCGCGGTGGCGAGCGCGGGCGGAGAGGCGCCGGGCGACCGCGGGGCGGACGGAGCGGGGCTCGGTGACCACCAGGTCGACGCCGTCGAGGAGGGCGGCGACCACGGACGGGTACTCGGCGCCCGGGCGGGGCACGAGGGCGAGGCGCGACACCTCGACGCCGTGCTCCGCCGCCGCGGCGATGCCCAGGGAGGGCACGCCGACCACCGCCGCCCACGACCCGGCGGCGGTGGCCTCTGCGAGCAGGGCGAGGAGCAGCGACGGGGAGCGGTGGACCGCCACGGTGCTCCCGCGCCGGAGCCCCGCGTCGGGCAGCAGGCCGGCCAACGCCGGGGACACCGGGAGCACCCTTCCCGTCGTCCTGGCGTGCTCCGCCTGCTCCGCGACCCGGCTCGCCGTGCTCACGCCGGGCAGCGCAGCGAGCCGAGCCACCGGCTCCACCACTGCCGTCACCGCACACCCCTCCCCTCCACGCACAAGCCGGCGCCCACCCTCACCGCAGGCCCAGGCCAGGGCCCCACAGGACGAGCACCGACGCACCGCGGGGAAGGCGGCCCTCGACACCCTTCATCGAACACCTGTTCGATGTCTCAAGTACACCGGGATCCGGCAGCCGTGTCAAGCCGGGTCTGATGTCGAATTCCTGCCAGCCTCGCCCACGCGACGACCGCATCCTCGAAGGGAGATCACCGCGAAGGAGACCCCCGAGTGCTACGCCCGTTCCGCAGCGAAACCACCGAAGAACAGCTCACCGACCTGAAAGACCGCCTGGCCCGAACCCGCTTCGCACCCACGTTGTCCGGGCGCGACTGGACCCACGGCACACCGCCGGGTTACCTGGCCGAGCTCATCGACTACTGGCGTACCGAATTCGACTGGCCCGCGGCCGAAAACCGGCTCAACGCGCTGCCCCTGTTCCTCGCCGACGTCGGCGGCACCACGTTGCACTTCGTCCACACCAAGGAACTGGGCCCCGGCCGGTCCCGCTGCTGTTCTCGCACGGCTGGCCGGGCTCGTTCTTCGAAGTCACGAAGATCATCGGCCCGCTCACCGACCCCGCGGCACACGGCGGCGACCCGGCCGACGCGTTCGACGTCATCGCCCCGAGCCTGCCCGGCTTCGGGTTCTCCCCGCACCCCGGCACACCCGGGATGAACCCGACGGCCATCGCGAACCCGTTCGACCGGCTCATGACCGACGTCCTCGGCTACTCGCGCTACGCCGCGCAGGGCGGCGACTTCGGCGCGCAGATCACTAGCCGCCTCGGGCGCGACCACGGCGACCACCTGATCGGTATCCACCTCGACCTGATGGGCGCCACGCCGGCGCTCGACGGCACCCCGCTCGCCTCCGCCGAAGAAGCCTTCCTCGCCCAGGCCGAACACTTCTTCACCGCCGAAGGCGCATACGCCCAGCTCCAGGGCACCAAGCCGGCCACCCTCGCCGCGGCGCTGTCGGACTCCCCCGCCGGGCTGGCCGCGTGGATCGTCGAGAAGTTCCGCGAGTGGAGCGACTGCGGCGGCGACGTCGAGTCCGTGTTCAGCAAGGACGAACTCCTCACCGACATCACCCTCTACTGGCTGACCGGCACCATCACCACCTCCGCCCGCCTGTACTACGAAACCATGCACACCGAAGGCATGCTGGGCCGCAACACCCCGGTCACGTCGCCACGCCCACCGGCTTCGCCTCCTTCGCCAGGGGACAACTTCACCCCGCCCGAGGAGTGGGTCCGGCGTGCGTACAACTTGACACGATTCACCCGATTCGACGACGGTGGTCACTTCGCAGCTCTGGAGCGACCGGACGAGCTGGTCACCGAGATCCGCGAGTTCTTCCGCCCGTTGCGCACGCAACCGTCCTAAGTAGAACAACAGAACCCGAAGCGCGACAACCACAACACGCTCGGTGTCCGCGATACACTGGGCCGAACGGGGCCACCGGTCCGTACCACGTCCGAGCGAAGCTGGTGGAGACAAGCATGAAACACCTCGCCCTGCGGCCGTTCGCCGAGGAAGATCTGCCGGTGCTCGATCGGTTCGCCGTGGAGCCCGAGGTGCTGGGCGCGTTCCAGTGGGCCGGGTTCGGCAGCACGCAGGAGCGCCGGCGGCGGTTCGCCGAGGACGGGTTCGTGGGGGACGCGTCGACGGCCCTCGCGGTGAGCGTGGACGGGGTGGTGGCCGGGATGGCGAGCTGGGAGGCCGCCGATCGAGGTGGGCCGGCGGGTGGCTGTTTCGAGATCGGGGTGACGCTGCTGCCCGACCACCGCGGCCACGGCCTCGGCACGAAGGCCCATCGCCTGCTGGTCGAGCACCTGTTCCGCTTCACGCGCGCCCACCGGCTCGAGGCGTTCACCGACAGCGAGAACCTCGCCGAGCAGCGCGTGCTGGAGAAGGCGGGCTTCCACCGCGAGGGCCTGATGTGCCAGGTGACCTGGCGAGACGGCGCTTACCGTGACGAAGTCGTATACGCGCGCCTTCGCGAATAAAAAGAAGGCCGGCCCTCGAAAGAGAGCCGGCCCCCAAGAAAACCTCAGTGTGCGAAGTGGCGCGTCCCCGTCAGGTACAGGGTGACGCCCGCCTTCTCGGCCGCCGCGATCACCTCGGCGTCGCGGATGGAGCCGCCGGGCTGCACGACGGCGCGCACGCCGGCCTCGAGCAGGACCTCGAGCCCGTCCGGGAACGGGAAGAACGCGTCGGACGCTCCGACGGAACCTTTCGCCCGGTCGCCCGCGCGCGCGACCGCGAGCCGCGACGAGTCGACGCGGTTGACCTGGCCCATGCCGACGCCGACGGTCGCGCCGTCGTGGGCCAGCAGGATCGCGTTGGACTTCACCGCACGCAACGCGCGCCACGCGAAGGCGAGGTCGGCCAGGGTCGCCGAGTCGGCCGGCGTGCCCGTGGCGAGCTGCCAGTTGGCGGGGTCGTCGCCGGGCGCGTCGATCGCGTCGACGGTCTGCACCAGCACGCCGCCGGAGATCGGGCGCAGCTCGACGGGCGCCGGGTTCTCGATCACGGGCAGCTTCAGCAGCCGCACGTTCTTCTTGCGCTGCAGGATCTCCAGCGCCTCCGGCTCGAAGTCCGGGGCCAGCACGACCTCGGTGAACACCTCGGCGATCTGCTCCGCCGCGTCGACGGTCACCGGCCGGTTCGTGGCGATCACGCCGCCGTAGGCCGAAACCGGGTCGCACGCGTGGGCCTTGCGGTGCGCCTCGGCGATGTCCACGCCCACCGCGATGCCGCACGGGTTGGCGTGCTTGATGATCGCGACGGCGGGGTCGGCGAAGTCGAACGCGGCGCGGCGAGCGGCGTCGGTGTCGACGTAGTTGTTGTACGACATGGCCTTGCCGTGCAGCTGCTCCGCGTGCGCGAGGCCCGGCTGCGCACTCTGGTACAGCGCGGCCTTCTGGTGCGGGTTCTCGCCGTAGCGCAGCACGTCGGCGCGATCCCAGGTGGCGCCCAGGAAGTCGGGGAAACCGGAGTCGTCCGCCGGCGCGTACACATTGGCGAACCACGAAGCGACAGCCGTGTCGTACGCCGCCGTGTGCGCGTACGCCTGCGCCGCGAGCCGCTTGCGGTCGACGAGCTCGAAGCCGCCCGCCGCGACCTGCTCCAGCACCCACGCGTAACGCGACGGGTCCACGACCACCGCGACGCTGCCGTGGTTCTTCGCGGCCGCGCGCACCATCGCCGGGCCGCCGATGTCGATGTTCTCCACGCAGTCTTCGGGGCTCGCGCCCGACGCCACCGTCTGCGTGAACGGGTACAGGTTCACCACGAGCAGGTCGAACGCCGCGATCTCGAGCTTCCGCAGCTGCTCGACGTGGTCGGGGTTGTCCTGGTCGGCCAGCAGCCCCGCGTGGACGCGCGGGTGCAGCGTCTTCACGCGGCCGTCGAGCGACTCGGGGAACCCGGTCACCTGCTCCACCGGCGTGACGGGCACCCCGGCGTTCGCGATCACCTTCGCGGTACCGCCGGTCGACACGATCTCCACACCCGCGGCGTGCAGACCGGTCGCGAGCTCGAGCAGGCCGGCCTTGTCCGAGACGCCGATCAGCGCGCGCCGGACCGGGCGTCGTCCCTCTGGAGTGCTCACGAAAACCTCACCTTTCGTCCGTCCACGGTGCAGCCACCACGGCCGAGTCGCTCGATCGTTTCAACCAGCAGCCTGCGTTCCACGGCCTTGATCCGCTCGTGCAGGACGTCTTCGGTGTCGTCGGCCTCCACGACCACCGCCTCCTGGGCGATGACGGGGCCGGTGTCCACGCCCGCGTCGACGAAGTGCACGGTCGACCCGGTCACCTTCACGCCGGCCGCCAGCGCGTCGGCGACCGCGTGCATCCCCGGGAACGACGGCAGCAACGCCGGGTGCGTGTTGATCACCCGGTTCGCGAAGCGCGACAGGAACTGCGCGCCGAGGATCTTCATGAACCCCGCCGACACCACCAGATCGGGCTCGTACGCGGCCACGGCGTCGGTGAGCGCCTTGTCCCACGCGTCGCGGTCGGGGTGGTCGGCGACGCGGACGGTGAACGACGGCACGCTCACGCGCTCGGCCCGCGCCAGCGCCTCGATGCCCGTGCGGTCGGCGCCCACGGCCACGACCCGCGCCGGAAAGGCGGGGCGGGCAACGGCGTCGAGCACCGCCTGCAGCAGCGTGCCCGAACCGGACGCGAGCACGACGATCTTCACCGGGGTCGGCAGGTCCAAGCGGCTGGCCAGAACGGGCTCCTTGCACGGCGGCGGCGCACCTCGGGCGCACCGCGCTTCACCAGGTCACCCCAACCCTAACGGTCGCGCTCGCGGCCCTCGTCCTCACCGGAGCCGTCGGTGGACTCGGTCACAGCTCCGGGCCCGTCGGAAGCCCGGTCCGGGCCGGCTTCCGGCTGGTCGAGCGCGACGTCTTCGGGCAGCTCGAGGCCCAGTTCGGCCTCGGCTTCGGCGTCGTACTCGTCGTAGTCGGGCTCGGGCTGCCGGGGCCGGGGAGCGGTTCCGGGCTCCGGCTCCGGCTCGGTGAACTCGGCCTCGAACTCGTCGGTGTCGAACTCTTCGGTGTCGACGTCGGCCAGCGCCTCTTCGGGATCGAGCTCGGGATCGACCTCGTCGACGTCTTCCTCGCCCGGCTCGTCCGTGTCTTCTTCGGACTCGTCGGACTCGTCGGAAGCTTCGGCCAGGTCTTCGTCAGCCAGGTCCTCTTCGCCGACGAACTCGCCGGCGTCCTCGACCTCCAGCGTGTCCGGCGGCGCGGCCGGCGCGTGCTCACCGGCGAAGAACGCCACGAACCCACCCGGGATCACGATCCAGCAGAACGCCACGATCGACGCCACCCCGACCGGCACGCTCACCGGGTCGAACGGGCCGTCGGCGAGACGTCCGCCCGCGAGCGTCCCCAGCACCACGCAGCCGAACCCGACCACGGCACCCGCGACGGCGACGATCCGGATCCGGCCGGCAGGGTCGTCGTCCGCGTGGCGCACCGACCAGCCGACCAGCGCGCCGACGGCCGCCGGCAGCACCAGCAGCACGGGCCACCACGCGGCGGTGTGCTCGGGGATTCCGCCGAGCAGCGGCACCGCGGGCACGGAGCCACCGCGGTAGCCGACGAGGCTGACGTCGAGCGACCCGACCGTGAAACCGGGTCCGCTGACGAACGACAGCGCCGCCACCACGGCGTTGGGCAGGTACGCCACCGAAAGCAGGAACAGCCCGAAGCTGTTGCCGAACGAAGGCCCGAACAGATCGTCCACAGTGGACACTGACGCCACCGTGGCGACGGTGAACACGATCGCGCCCACGGCCAGCAGCGCCGCGAGCCCCAGCGCGCCCGCGCGCAGGCCGCGCACGGCCGACGGGTCGAGTCGCTCGGCCACCGCCGCGGGCAGGCCGCAGCGGCGCACCGCACCGCCCGTGGCCGCCAGCACGGCGAACACGCCGGGCACCACGAACGCCAGCAACGGGTTCACCCGCACCGGCGCGCTGAGCGAGAGCAGGCCGATCAGGAGGCCGAACAACGCGTGCGCGGCGCCGATCACGGAGATCAGGGGAACGGCCTGCCGCAGCGTCGTGCAGCCGAGCCGCAGCGCGGCGCCGGACGCGGTGCGCGCCACGAGCAGCACGGCGCCGATCGTCGGCAGCAGCGGCAGCACGCCCAGCGGGTGGCCGCCGATGCCGAGCTGCACCTGGAACCCCGCGAGCCAGCCCGGGCCGGCCGAGAGCAGCACGCCGACGGCGGAGAACGCGGTGCGTTCGGCGGTCAGCGCGACGAGCGCGACCAGCGTCGCGACCACGGCGTACTCCGTGATCAGCGGGCCGAAGGCGGCGGTGAGCAACACCCGCACCCGGGTGGCCGGAGCGACCTCGGCGTCGAGTTCGACGGTGTCGCCCACCGGCTCGCCGCCCGGCGGGCGTTGAGAACTGGTGAGCTGCTGCATGCTTCGCACCTTGACACCCGTGCTGGACCGTTCGGGTGAGGCACGCCGCCCACCCCGGGCGTGGCGAAGCTAACCCACCCGGTCGGGGGCACCCGAACACAAGAAACACCCGCTGTGACACGGAGAGTCACAGCGGGTGTTTTCACGAGGTGACAAGCGCACCGAACGCCGTGTTGGGGCGGTCGGGCCGGCGCCGGGTCAGCCCTGCTGGCCGAAACCGCCCGGCGGCGTGGCCGGGGGCTTGCCCTGCTCTCCCTGCGGCTGCTGGAAGAACTGGCCCTGCTGCGGCGCGTACGTGGTCGCCTGCTGGCCCGGCGGCGTCGCGCCCGGCTGCTGCGAGAACTGGCCCGGCTGCTGCTGCGGCTGGTAGGGCCCCGCCTGGCCGTACTGCTGGTAGTGCGGCACGGCGGGCTTCGGTGCGGGCGGCTTGAGCACGCCGTACTCCATCAGCAGCGCGGCCACCGCGACCAGCATCTGCACGATGCCGAGGATCAGTACCACCGTGACGATGCCCGGCGTGCTCTGCTCGGCCACCACCGTGTCGAGCGTCCCGAGCGCGCCGACCACGCTGAACAGCGCGGCGAACGGCAGCACGCGCGGCGCCTTCGGCAGCGCGTGCAGCGCCGCGAGCAGGCCACCGGTGAGCAGGAAGATCGTGTCCTGGCCGACGTCACCCGCTTCGTCGGAGAAGCCGATGAAGTACTGGACGACGCCCAGCACGGTCACCACGAGCGCGAGCACGAGCGGAAGGTTCTGCGGCAGCACCGGACCGGCCGAAGGCGGCGGTCCCTGCTGCGGCTGCTGTTGCGGGAACCCGCCCGACGGGGGCGGTCCCTGTTGGGGCTGCTGCTGGCCACCGCCCTGCTGGGGGTAGCCAGGCCCGCCGCTGGGGAAGGTCATCGGAAGCTCTCCTGTCGTTCGCCGGCAACTCCGGGGGAAGGTGGCACCCGGACGAATCACGTGACGGCCGCGTCGCCGAACGCTAGCGCATCCGAGGGTCCCCCGTCCGGGCCGTTGGACGCACGGGATGCCCGTTCGGTTGCAGCCGGAAACGCCACGGGCCGGGCACCGATTCTGGTGCCCGGCCCGTGTGACCCGCGTTTATGCAGGTCAGAGGTTGTTGTACAGCTCGCGCGCGAGGACGGCGGTCTCGCTCGGGGTCTTGCCGACCTTGACGCCGGCAGCCTCGAGGGCCTCCTTCTTCGCGGCCGCCGTGCCGGAGGAACCGGACACGATGGCACCCGCGTGACCCATGGTCTTGCCCTCGGGGGCGGTGAAGCCCGCGACGTAGCCGACCACCGGCTTGGTGACGTTTTCCTTGATGAAGGCCGCGGCGCGCTCCTCGGCGTCGCCACCGATCTCACCGATCATCACGATGACCTTGGTGTCAGCGTCCTTCTCGAACGCCTCGAGGGCGTCGATGTGGGTGGTGCCGATGATGGGGTCACCGCCGATGCCGACGGCGGTGGAGAAGCCGATGTCACGCAGCTCGTACATCATCTGGTAGGTCAGCGTGCCGGACTTCGACACGAGGCCGATGTGGCCCGGGCCCGAGATGTCGGCGGGGATGATGCCGGCGTTGGACTTGCCGGGGCTGATCACGCCCGGGCAGTTCGGGCCGATGATGCGGGTCTTGTTGCCCTTGGCGACGGCGTGGGCCCAGAAGTAGGCCGAGTCGTGCACCGGTATGCCCTCGGTGATCACCACGGCGAGCGGGATCTCGGCGTCGACGGCCTCGATCACGGCGTCCTTGGCGAACTTCGGCGGCACGAAGATGACCGACACGTCGGCGCCGGTCTCCTTGATCGCCTCTTCGACGGTGCCGAAGACCTTGAGGTCCTTGCCCTCGATGGTCACGGTCTGGCCGGCCTTGCGGGCGTTGACGCCACCCACGATGTTCGTGCCGGACTTCAGCATCTTGGTCGCGTGCTTCATGCCCTCGGAGCCGGTGAGCCCCTGCACGATGACCTTGCTGTTCTCGTTCAGGAAGATCGACATCTCACGCACCTGCCGCGGCGAGCTCGGCAGCCTTGTCGGCCGCGTTGTCCATTGTGTCCACCACGGTCACGAGCGGGTGGTTCGCGTCGGCCAGGATCTGGCGACCCTCGACGACGTTGTTGCCGTCCAGGCGGACGACCAGCGGCTTGGTGGCCTCGTCGCCCAGGATCTTCAGGGCCTCGACGATGCCGTTGGCCACCGCGTCGCACGCGGTGATGCCGCCGAAGACGTTGACGAAGACGCTCTTCACGTCGGTGTCGTTGAGGATGACGTCCAGACCGGCCGCCATGACCTCCGCCGACGCGCCGCCGCCGATGTCGAGGAAGTTCGCCGGCTTCACGCCGCCGTGCTTCTCACCCGCGTACGCCACCACGTCCAAAGTGGACATGACGAGCCCGGCGCCGTTGCCGATGATGCCGACCTGGCCGTCGAGCTTGACGTAGTTGAGGTTCTTGGCCTTGGCCTTCGCCTCGAGGGGGTTCTCGGCGTCCTTGTCCACCAGGGCTTCGTGGCCCGGCTGACGGAAGGAAGCGTTCTCGTCCAGGGTGACCTTGCCGTCGAGGGCGATGATCTTGTCCTGGGGGTCGCGCACCAGCGGGTTGACCTCGACGAGGGTGGCGTCCTCGGAGACGAAGGTCTCCCAGAGCTTCACGACCACGTCGGCGGCTTCGTCGATGATGTCGGCCGGGAAGTTGCCCACCTTGAGGATCTCGAGCGCCTTCGCCTTGTCGACGCCGGTGACCGAGTCGACCGGGATCTTGGCGAGCGCCTCGGGGCGCTCGACGGCGAGCTGCTCGATCTCCATGCCGCCCTCGGACGACGCCATCGCCAGGAAGGTCCGGTTGGACCGGTCCAGCAGGAAGGAGAAGTAGTACTCGGACGCGATGTCCGACGCTTCCGCCACGAGCACGCGGCGCGTGATGTGGCCCTTGATGTCGAGACCCAGGATGGCTTCCGCCTTCTCCTTGGCCTCGTCCGGCGTCTGGGCCAGCTTGACGCCACCGGCCTTGCCGCGACCGCCGACCTTCACCTGCGCCTTGACGACGACCTGGGTGCCGATCTGCTCCGCGGCGGCCTTGGCTTCTTCGGGGGTGTTTGCCACCGAGCCCGGCAGAACCGGTACTCCGTGGGCGGCGAAGAGATCCCTCGCCTGGTACTCGTAGAGGTCCACTACTCCAGTCTCCTGACGACACGCCACTGTGGTGGTCCGTTACCGAACCGCGCTGTCGGACCAGTCGAGGTTAGCGACCAGCGCAGAAGCAGGGGACTCCGCACCTGGTGAAGTCGGTCACCGTGCGCGGTCAGGGGGTGTGAGTCCGCCCACCGGGGCCGTTTTTTCGCCCTCGGCGGCGGCCGTCGCGGCGGCTGTTGCCGTTACGACGATCGCGGCGAGGCCGAACCAGAACCCGAGCGCGGGCGTCCGTCCGGCGATCCCGACGAGCGGCAGCTGTGCCACGTGGACGGCCAGCACGAGCACCGCCCCGGTGAGCGCGGCCGCGGCGGCCCCGGGCCGTGAGCGGACGCTCAGCGCGAGCACGCCGAGAACGACCAGCAGCGCGGTGAGCAGTCCCCACGACGGAGTGTCGAAATCGGACCAGAGCCCGGGCGACGGGTAGTCGGGCGCGGTGAAGACCGGCGTGCCGAAGGCGAGGACGGACAGGATCGCGGCCGCAGCGACGGGCAGCAGTACGCGGGGGCGCGGGCCTTCGGTGCCTTCGTCGTCACGCTCGACGACGCCGGTGACAGCGGCCGCGAGCGCCGTGAGCCCGGCGAGGCCGAGCGCGATCGCGGTGAACACGGCGCCGGCGCCGAGGTGGTAGCTGATGGTGCCGCCGAGACCGTCCAGCCCCGTCAGCCCGGTCGCTTGCGACGCGGTGATGGCGGTGCTGAGCACGGCCGTGCCGGCGAGGACGACGCCGGCCCAGAGGACGGCGAGGATGCCGCGGGCGGTTTTGTACGCGAACAGGAACGGCGTCGGCAGGGCGACGAGGATCGCGGCCGTGAGCAGGAGCCAGCGGGCGGGGCTCTGGGTCGCGGTGGCCGTGTCGAGCTGCGGGGCGAGCGCGCCCACAACTCCGACGACTGCCGTCAGCAAGGCGAGCAGGGCCGTGGCGGTGCGCCACAGCGTGAGGCTCGGGACGCGTGCTTCGCCGGCCAGATCGGTGCGTTCGACCTGGGCGATTTGAGGCGTCGCGAGGGGTGCCAGGACGAGCACCACCAGCATCGCCGCGACGGCGACAACCGGTCCCCACGCGAGATGCAGTCCGCCCACCGCCAGCCCGCCGACCAACGGCGGCAGCGCCACGGCGAACGTCGCCGCGGCCGCACCGCCCAGCGTCCCGCGCGCCACGCCGTCGGACGCCGCGCCGAACCCGAGCACGACAGCGAGAAGCAGCGCGCCCGCGATGACGACGTAACCGGTGAGTGCAAGGCCGGGACCTTCGAACGCTGAGTGCGCCGGGAAGAACGGGTTGTCCGAGATGACGGGCGCCATCAGCAGGCCGACGCCCGCGGCGATGGTGAGCAGCGGAACGACCAGCCGCCAGCGCCGTCGTCCGCCGTCGTCGCCCGCGACCTCGTTGAGCTGCCGCGCCACCTGCCCGGCCGCGATCCCGGCGGCGATCGTGAGGACGTGGCCGGCGAGGAGCAGCCAGAACCCCGCGCCGACCGCACTGCGGTCCAGCAGGCGGTCCGGGAGGTACAGCTCGGGGCGGACGGTTTTGGAGCCGTTGGCGAAGAACTGCAGGTCGAGGAGGAGGCGGCCGGGGGCGAGGGCGGCCAGGCCCGCGGTGAGGCCGGCGGCCAGACCGTGCCTGCCGCTGTAGGCCGCTGCGGCGACGATGCCCGCGGGGACCAGCGCGAGGAGCGCGAGGAGGGGCCAGGCGAGGTAGCCGGGGTTCGCGTCGGGTGAGACGGGGAGGATCGCGCCGGCCGTCAGGGCGAGAGCGCCGATGCTCAGGAGCGCGACGGCGGTTTTGAGCTGCGGGGAGGGGGCGCGGTCGGTGTATTCGAGGTCGAGGTCGAAGTGGGGGCTGGGGGCCTGGTCCGGTTCGGTGGTCGTGGCGCTGCCGGGCTTGGTGCGGGTGACGCCACCGCCGGCCGCCGCGCTCTCCTTGCGACGAGTGCCATGACTCGTAGCCCCGGCTCCGCTTCGGGCACTCGCCTCACGATCGATCGTGCCGAGTTCATCGTGCGCGCTGCTGCGCTCTCGCTGCCGCGCGGTATCGGTGCCGCCGGTCGCGATGCTCGGCTCGCCGGCGCGGACCTCGCCGCTCACAGTGCGCTGCTCGCGGCCCGCACCACGGGCGCTACCGGCCGAGGCCCCTGCCTCGCCGCGGGCGGCGGGTGGGTCGTCGCCGGCATCGGCGGGAGCCGTGCCGTTCGCGGGGACGTTGCCGTTCGCGCGGGACGAGACGCCGCCGGTGGCATCGAGGCCGGCCGCGGCGCCGGGGCTGCCGGCGGACCCGCGGCCGCCCGTGCGGCGCTCGCGGCGGGTCTCGGCGCGGGCGCGCTCGCGGGCGGCGGCCTTGCGCTCGGCGAGGCTGGGCCGTCGGGGGCCGGCGGGCGGCCTGGGGCTGTCCGGGTCGGAGCCGGAACGGGCCGGGGAGGAGTCCCCGTCGTGGGGTCCTTCGGACGAAGTCATCGGACGCGACGCTAGCAAGTCGGACACCGCGCGGCCCCCGCAGTGCGACGGCGGCAGAGCGGCCGGCAAGGCGAGGGCGGGCATCGGCGCTGGTAGAGCAGGCGGCGGCCGGGAGCCGAAGATGCGAAAGCCAGTCAACGCGAAGCAGCCCAACCACTCCGGCGACACGGCAGTGGCAGCCCGCAACAACCGCAGGTCGCGGGAACCAGAGCACCGCGAGCCCAACAGCGAGCGGCCCCATGCGCCTTGCCATCCACGGGACTACGGCAGCCGGCGGCGACCGGGAGCCGAAGGCGCGAAAGCCAGTCAACGCGAAGCAGCCCAACCACTCCGGCGACACGGCAGTGGCAGCCCGCAACAACCGCAGGCTGCGGGAACCAGAGCACCGCGAGCCCAACAGCGAGCGGCCCATGCGCCTTGCCATCCGCAGGACTGCGGCAGCCGGGGGCGGGCCACGGCTTCGCGGAGGTCGCAACCGGTGGCGGCGGAGTGTCGGCCCTTCGTCGGCGGGTTGATCGGTCAATCGGGTGATCACCCGGGGAGACGAGTGACCGGCGCCACATGGGCGAGCGTGGATTCCCTTCAACACGGGACCGCAAACGTTTATTTCAACGGTGGGGCCGTTCGGCGGGGTGTGCGACGGGGCCGTTTGGGGGCGCGAATGCCCGAAAGTCCTGTAACAGAGATCACACCGATCGGAGTAGTTTCGGATTAACTTTAGGTAATCCCTACAGCTAGCAGCGTGATGGGAGCCGCCCGTTCGGCCGAAACGGCGGGCGCACCTTGCTGACAACGGTGCCCCTTCGTTACTGTCCCACGGTCCCCATTACAGTCAGGTCACGAAGCGCAACGCCGAGCCAACCACCCCCGAGGTCGGCTCAACGGGATCCCCCGCCCGTAGTCACGCGACGACCCGGCTCCCCGACGATGGAAGGCCCTGTCTTGGCTTCACACCGCTCCCCCGGCGGCCAAGCCCCTTCCCCGGCGCTGAAGGACGCACTGGACGGTGCGGTCATCCGCGTGCGGGGTTCGCACCGCATCGCCCCGCCGTCCTCCGCCCTGCGTGGGCGGGTCGTGGTCGCAGCTGTCGCGGCCGGCGCGTTCGCCGCTGCCGCCGCGGGCCAGACCCTCAAAACCGTGACGACCGATTCCGACACCGCCGTCACCCCGCTCGCCAACGCCCAGGACGCGAGCGCCTCGTTCACCCTCGGCAGCGCGGGTTCAGGGGGAGCCCCCGAGCTGCTGCCCGTCGGCCACTCGATGGACGCCTCCGCCGAGGCCGCCCGCATGGCCGACAGCCTGAAGGTCACCGAAGCCCGCGAAAAGGCCGAAGCCGCGGCCGCGCAGAAGGCCAAGGAAGAAGCCGAGCGCCCCAAGACCTGCCTGCCGGCCCACGGCACGTTCACCTCGGGCTTCGGCGCCCGCTGGGGCAGCAGCCACCTCGGCATCGACATCGCGAACTCGATCGGCACCCCGATCTACGCCGCCTCCGACGGCACCGTCATCCAGGCCGGCCCCGCCAGCGGCTTTGGCCTCTGGGTCCGCGTCCAGCTCGACGACGGCACCATCCAGGTCTACGGCCACATGAACAGCTTCTCCGTCCACGAAGGCCAGAAGGTCAAGTGCGGCGAGCAGATCGCCGAGATCGGCAACCGCGGCGAGAGCACCGGCCCGCACCTGCACTTCGAGGTCTGGCAGAACGGCACGAAGAAGATCGACCCGCGCCCGTGGCTCGCCGCTCGCGGCATCGTCGTCTGAGTTTCGGCTAGCTCTCCCTTATTGCTCTTTGGTTTCGACTCTGTTCTTCGGTTTCGAACTGTTCCACTCGGCCACGGTCGGCGCCCCCGCGCTCTCCGTGGCCGAGTGCGTTTCGCAAGCCCTTCCACGCACCGCCCGAAGAAGTGGCTACGGCGCCCGTGCGTCCTCTCGACCGCCGGAGACAGCTCTAGCGCTCACCGGTGGGTGCGCGGCGGATGAAGTACGCGACAGCGACCTGCCAGACCGTGCAGAGGCTTGCCGGGCGGCGGCGGAGTAGCCAGCGGCCCAGGCCACCCGCTCCGCAGGTTTGGCAGTGGCCGTCGGGGCCCAGGTCGTGGTGGCGGAGCAGGGCGCGCCACGCGGCGGCCAAGCGGTGGGCTTCCCCCGAAGCACACCCGGAGCCGGGTTCCGCAGACTCGGCCGAACCGAGCATCGGCGAGCCGCACCCCGAACCGGCAGAACCGCCGGAGCCCCCCGTGGTCCCCAGAACTCCCCGTAAGTAGTCCTGTACCCCCGCGGCCAGGACCCCAAACAAGATCGCGTCCACACCCTCGTGCTCCCTCCCGAGGCGGCCGGCGAACGAGCACCAGCCTACCTCATTCATTCGAACTTGTGTTCGACTGGAGGGAGCCTAACCGAGGGGTCCGACAAAAATCAGAGCTTCACCATCGGCACGCTGCCGATCAGCATGAGGCGGACCTTGCCGGATGCACCGAAGTCGATGGTGGCCGTGGCGCGGGGGCCGACGCCGTCGCAGGAGATGACGGTGCCGAGGCCGTACTTGTCGTGGCTGACGCGGTCGCCGACGTCGAGCTTGAGGGCCACCGTGTCCTTCCAGCCCTTGCCGAACGGCGACGAGGAAGTCGTCGACGAAGACGAGGGAGACCGCCGGCCCCACGTCGTCGCCGCGCGCGGGCCCGAGGACGACGAGCCCGAGGAAGATCCGAAGTTGCCGAAGCCCGGCGATGACGGCTCCAACCGGCGCCAGTCGACCAGATCCGGGGGCAGCTCGTCGAGGAAGCGCGAAGCGGGGTTCATCTGCGGCTGGCCCCACGCCGACCGCACGAGCGCGCGCGAGACGTAGAGCCGTTGCCGCGCGCGCGTGATGGCCACGTACGCGAGCCGGCGCTCCTCCGCGAGCTCCGTCGGGTCGCCGAGGGCGCGCATGTGCGGGAAGACGCCGTCTTCCCAGCCCGTGCAGAAGACCACCGGGTACTCGAGGCCCTTCGCGGTGTGCACGGTCATCAGCGTGACGACCCCGGCGCCGCCGTCGCCCTCGTCGCCGCCGTCGGGCGACGGGATCGAGTCGGCGTCGGCGACCAGGGACACGCGCTCCAGGAACGCGGCGAGCGAACCGGGCGCGGGCACGCCGTCGTCGAGCACCAGCTCGGCGTTCTCGTCCTGCTGGACCTCGGCGGTGAACTCCGCGAACTCGCGCGCCACCGTGACGAGCTCCGTGAGGTTCTCCACGCGGGAGGCGTCCTGCGGGTCGTCCGACTCCTCGAGCTCCGCGCGGTACCCCGTGCGCTCCAGCACGGCCTCCAGCAGGTCGTGCACCTCGGAACCCGACGCCGCCAGCTCGCCCAGGTCGTCGAGCAGCGACACGAACCCGGTGATCGCCTTGGCCGACCGCGGGTTCAGCAGCGCCACCTTGCCCTCGACCGCATCGCGCAACGCGGCCGCGAAGGTGATGCGCTCGCGCTCCGCGTGCGTGGCCACCACGGCCTCGGCACGGTCGCCGATGCCGCGCTTGGGCACGTTCAGGATGCGGCGCAAGGAAACCGTGTCGTCCGGGTTCGACAGCACCCGCAGGTACGCGAGCATGTCGCGCACCTCGCGCCGCTCGTAGAACCGCACGCCGCCGACGACCTTGTACGGCAGGCCGAGCCGGATGAAGATTTCCTCGAACACCCGCGACTGATTGTTGGTGCGGTAGAAAACGGCGACGTCGGAGTAGTCCGCCTCGCCCTTCTCCGCCAACGCGTCGATCTCGCCCGCGACGAACGCGGCCTCGTCGTGGTCGTTGTCCGACACGTAGCCGACGATCTTCTCGCCGTCGCCCGAATCCGTCCACAGCCGCTTCGCGCGCCGGTTGGGGTTGCGCTCGATCACGGCGTTGGCCGCCGAGAGGATCGTCTGCGTGGAGCGGTAGTTCTGCTCCAGGAGGATGGTGTGCGCGTTGGGGAAGTCGCGCTCGAACTCCTCGATGTTGCGGATCGTCGCGCCGCGGAAGGCGTAGATCGACTGGTCCGCGTCACCGACCACCACGAGCTCCGCGGGGTCGATCCCGGTGTCCGTGGCTTCAGTGCCGGCCAGCACGCGCACCAGCGTGTACTGCGCGTGGTTCGTGTCCTGGTACTCGTCGACGAGGATGTGGCGGAACCGGCGGCGGTAGTACTCAGCGACGTCCGGGAACGCCTGCAGCAGCGAGACCGTGCGCATGATCAGGTCGTCGAAGTCGAACGCGTTGGCCGCCTCTAGCCGGCGCTGGTACTCGACGTAGACCTCGGCGACGCGGCGCTCCAGGTCGTTGGCGGCGTTGGCCACGGCCGCGTCGGGGTCCGTCAGTTCGTTCTTGAGGTTCGAGATGTGCACCGCGAGCGTGCGCGCGGCGTACTTCTTCGGGTCGATGTCGAGGTCGCGCGCGACGAGTGTGATGAGGCGCTTGGTGTCGTCCGAGTCGTAGATGGAGAAGCTCGACGACATGTCCAGCGTCTTCGCCTCGCGGCGCAGGATCCGCACGCACATCGAGTGGAACGTGGACACCCACATCGCGTTGGCCCGGCGGCCGACGAGCGACGCGACGCGCTCGCGCATCTCCGCCGCGGCCTTGTTGGTGAACGTGATCGCCATGATCTCGCCGGGGTGCACCCCCCGCTCCGCCAAAAGGTACGCGATGCGGCGCGTGAGCACACGGGTCTTGCCCGACCCCGCGCCGGCGACGACGAGCAGCGGCCCGCCGGCGTGCATGACCGCTTCGCGCTGCGCGGGATTGAGGTCCTCGAGCAGCTCGGCGGCGGCCTTCCGGGCAGGCGCGGGCTTTTCTGCGGGAAGATCGAAGAGGGTGTCCATCGCCTGACCACGCTACCCCTGGGGTACGACAGGTTCGTCAGAGGCAACTGCGCCTGTCGACGTACGCCGCGGTGTCGCCTCCTGTCCGACGCGCCGGGGCGTTCGCGCGCGGAGCATCGAACGGTATGGACGACAAGATTCCCGCCCGGTTGAGGGCATCCGACAGCGACCGAGAACGCGTCGCAGCGACCATCCAATCCGCCGGTTCCGAAGGCCGGCTCACGCTCGAAGAGGTGGAGGAACGGCTCGGCGCGGTCTACGCGACGCGCTACGTCGACGAGCTCGGCGCACTCACCACCGACCTGCCGCGCCCGGAAGTCGCGCGACGGCCGGGATCCGGCTGGCCGCTCACCCGCGCCGCGTTGCGCGAGCACCCGGCGCTGCGGATCCACGCCGCGATCGTCGTGGCGCTGGCGGTGCTGCTGATCGTGCGGTGGGCGGTGCTGGGCGTCGGGTTCTTCTGGCCGGCGATGCCGTTGTTCTGGCTGTTCGTCACCCTCGTGGTGCACGCGCGGGTGCGGAGTTTCCGGCGGCGCGGTGAAACTCCTGTGCCATACTGACCCCGTGCGGCACAGCAGTGAGCGATTTTTCTACGGGACCCGGACTCCGGCTCCCGTGATCGCGTAGTGCCCCACCCGCCATCACCCGCAGCCCCGGAGTCCACGGACCCGGGGCTTTCGCCGTCCCAGGGGCCACTGGGAGTCCGGACTTCAGAGAGGTCCCGATGAACGCGCAGACTCAGAACGCCGACGGACAGCCCGCCGAGAACACCGTCGCCGGCGAGGACATCTCCTCGCTGCGCAAGGAGATCGACTGGCTCGACGCCGAAATCCTGCGGCTGGTGAAACGCCGGGTGGAGGTGTCGCAGACGATCGGCGCGGCCCGCATGGCCGCCGGCGGCACGAGGATCGTCTACAACCGCGAGATGGACGTGCTCGCGCGCTACCGCGAACTGGGTCCGGAGGGCCGCCAGCTCGCGATGGCGCTGCTCAACCTGGGCCGCGGCCGCCTCGGCCGATGAACTTACGGCCACATCGGGGACTTCCCCGATCCGCCGGTCCGCGAAAACGGGCAGACTGGACCCATGATTAACGTCATCGCCGTCATCATCGCGATCGCGAGCGTGCTGGCGGCACTGGGCCATGTCGGTTACCTGGCGCTGCTCAACAACGCAGCGGGTAAGCGGGCCGGCGGTGCGCCCGTCGCGCAGTACGTGCGCAGCCGCTGGGCGGTCGCCGGTGGTACCACGGCGGCATCACTGTTCGCGTGGCTGCTCACTTCCGGGGGAGGCGTAGCCGACATCATCGCCATCGTGATTGCTGTCGGTAGCGGTGCTGTGGCGACGAAGGCTCTCCAGACGACCCGGGAGAAGTACCGCAGCGGAGGGTGACCGGCCCTGCCTGGCGCGATCGCACTGCGTAGCGTGACCTCACGCCCGTTCGGTCGTCCCCGACAGAGTGAAACCTGTGCAAGTTGCAGGTTGCCCCGAGACTTTCGCCTGGCGGTTTCCTACTCTTGGGTTCGTGAGGACCCATGCGTCTGGGTGGGGCGAGGCCCGGAGGACGCGCGGGAGCTGCGGCTCCGCGCGCCCACTGCCGCGTGCGCGTGCAGATGCGCGGGAGTTCGCAAGTGTGGACGCAAGTGACTCCGTTCGCGCCTCTGCTCCGATCGGGTTGATCGGAGTGCCGGCGCCGTCACGCCCACACCGGGGAGGGGTCGGACGGGCATGACGGGAAACGCGATGGGTGGGTCGAGCAGCTCGAGCCACCCGGACACGGTGACGGCCGCGGAGGTCACGGTGCCGGGCAGGCACCGGGCTCGCAGTCTTCAGGACACGGACACGTGGACGCCCGTGGTCCCGCCGCACGGCGGAGGTCACCACCGCCACCGGCCCGGCGGCGAGAGCGTCGACGCGGCGGCCCGCGCCCTGCCGTTGCCCCCACCTCGCCGGCGGGCGGCCGATCCGCGCTCGACGTTCGCGCCGACGCAGGGGACTCTGCCCGTGCCAGGGCCCGGAGTGCTCCTGCCGCAGCCCCAGCAGGCCCGGCCGACGCACTCGCGCCGCCCGATCCCGCTCCCGCAGCCGACGCGCAGGCCGGACGAGCCGCGCGACGAGCACCGCGTCCACGAGGACTACCGCGCCTACGACGCGCTCCCCGAGCACGCGCTGAACGGACGCGGGCCGTACGCACCGCCGACGCGAGGCCGCACCGAGTTGCCACAGCCCGGCCACGGCGACCGGGGCTTCACCGCCGGCCGGCTCGACGAGGCCGGCCCGATCGACGGCCCGCCGGCGCCCGAACCCGAGTCGCCCTGGAGCGGAGCTCGGTCCGGCGACCTCGCCGAGGCGGCGGCGCCGGAGTCCCCGCAGACCGAACGACGGGGGCCCGCCGGACACACCGTGCTTCCGCGGACCGACGACCTCGCCGAACCCTCTCCGCAGACAGAACCGCGTGCGTTCGCCGGGCAAGCCGTGCTGCCACAGTCCGGCGACCGCGCACCGGAGTTCGCGCAGGACGAGCGGCGCCCGCCCACCGGACTGGCCGTGGTGCCGGTCCCCCAGCCCGTGAGCGAGATCGACCGCGCCTGGGCGGCGCCGGGGACCACGCGTTCGCTCGCCGACATGCCGATGCACGACGGACTCGGCCGGCCGCAGGTGCGCCGCAGCAGGCGCGAGCGGGTCGCGGCGACCGCGGCCACGCTGGCCCAGCCGCAGCCCCCGGAGCACGACGACGCCGAGCTCGCCCGCGAACACGTCGAGCTGAGCGCGCCGCGGGAGCCCGCCGCCGAGCAGCCGGCGAAGCCCGAGCCCCCGCAGCGTCAGCGCGTCACGCTGCGGGCCCCGGCCAAGCCGCGGGTGCGCGGCCCGTTCGACGAGGCTTCGCTCGACGAAGACGACGAAGTGCGCGTGTACGCCGCTCCCTTGCTCGACGGGCTCGGCAAGTTCGACCTCGGCTCCGTGCCCGCGTCGGTGACCCCGCCCAAGACGTGGCGGAAGGCGGCGTGGTTCGCGACCGGTGCGTCGGGCGCGGTGGTGGTCGGGCTGCTGTTCGCCGGGACCTTCCTCGTCGGCGGACCCACCACGACCACCGACGCGCTCGGCGGCGGCTGGCCGGGCCGGCAGAACGGCGGCAACCCGCTGATCCTCCCGGACCCATCGCTCGGCCAGCAGGGCGGCACGGGCGGCGGCCCGCAGGACAGCAGCAGCTCCGGCGGCGGCCGCTCCGGCACCCGGGGCGACGACCCGAGCACTCACCCGCAGAACGCCGTGGGCTCCGAGACCAGCGAAGACGAGTCGCCGACGGACTCGTCGTCCGGCGGCGACTCGTCGGACCCCGTCACCACCGGGCCGAAGTCGACACCGGCCGGGCCGCCCGCGAAGCCGCCGATCACCCCGGCGCAGCGCGAGACCTCGCCGACCAGCGTCTTCTACACGGCCTCCCCCGACCCCAAGGCGATGGGGGACAACACCGAGAAGTTCTTCAACAACGTCACCACCGACCCCTCGGAGGCCGCGGCCGTCACCACCGGGGACCTCAAGCAGGAGGGCTCGCAGGGCCTGCGGCAGCGCTACGCGAACGTCGCGTACTTCGAGGTCAAGAAGGTCGAGATCGACCCGGACAACAACACCACGGTCAACACGCTCGAAGTGACCCACACCGACGGCACCAAGACCATCGAGCAGCGCACGCTCACCTTCGGCGACGACGAGAAGATCGCCGACGACGGCGCCTGACCAGGCATGATCGTCCGGCAAGGGCCTACCGTTTCGTGCAAGTGCAGACTGCCCGTTCCGATGCACGTGCGGTGCGGTAAGCGGTTGAACTTGGTCCGGGTGGGTGACATAAGCTGCCGCTCGTCGTATGACGACGGCATTCCGGCGACTGAGCCTGGCGGGTGCCCGTCGCCACAGGGTTACCTGGCGACAGCGGATCCGGAACCGACCACGAGTCGGCCATCCGGGCCAGCGGCGTACGACCGAACGGCCGTACCGTCGTCCCCCGAACCCCAGAGCGAGGACATTCGTGCTTGATCGGCAGCGCACACGGCGTGAGACCCGCGAGGTCACTGCCGTCCGCGTCGAGGACGTGATCCCTCCGGAGTTGCTCGACGGCGTCGGCGACGCGGACCGCGACTACCTCGAGCAGGTCTTCCGCGAGCCGCAGAAGTACCTGCCGCCACGGTCACACCGCATGGACCCGGCGCACCGCGCGGAGGCCACCAGATCCGCCGAGCCGGCCGAGGAGCCCGAGAGCCGCTTCGCCCGCCGCGCCAAGCAGGTGGGCCTCGTCGGCGCCGGCGCGCTCGTCGCGGGCGCCGTGGTCACCGCGGCGCTGCTCAGCGGCGGACCCCGGCCGACCACGCCGGTCGCCGAGGACACCATCCCCACCGGTTTCAGCGGCGCCGCCGCGCTCGGTGGCCAGGCTGTGCCCGGTCCGCAGGAGCACGGCGCCGGAGGTACCACGTCCGGGCACCGCGAGGGCACGCAGGTCGAGTCCGGCGCCGGCACCACGCAGCCCACGCGCGACACCGGCTCGACCACGGAGCAGGCCGGCACGCCCAGCACGTCCGCGCCGAGCAGCACGCCGCCGTCGGAGCACGCCGAGTCCACGGGCGCGGAGACCATGTCCGACGCCGACAAGCTGCGGGCCGTGAAGGCCTTCTACTCCTCGATCGACAAGAACCCCGACAGCGCGCTTGCGCTGCTCGCTCCCGGACTCGCCCAGGGCGAAGCCGGCAGCCTGGTCCGCGCGTGGAGCGCGGCCCGCTCGATCGACGTCCAGGAGACCCGCGTGCAGGACGACGGCTCGGTCGTCGCCGTCGCGGTGCTGCACCAGACCGACGGAACACTGCTTCGCGTCACGCAGCTGTTCGACGTCGTGGAGCGCGACGTCATCTCCGAAGCGCGACTGCTCTCCGCCGTCGCATTCTCGTGACCTGCGACGATCCTGTTCCGGGTAGACGATCAGACCGTGCCGAGTGTGTGTGCACAGAGTGAACGCCTAGCCTTGTCGCGGGCCGGTCTCGGGAAAACCGGCACACGGCCCACGACAGGTGCCTACGCTGCGGTGCTGCGGCCGGTTCGAGGTCGCATCTGCGGGGTGGGCACGTCCCGCTCCGGGCAGTCGGAGCCCCAAAGGGAGGTCGCGTGAGCGACGAGGGTCGTCTGGTCGCCGGCCGGTACCGCATCATCGGCCGGATCGGCACGGGCGCGATGGGTGCCGTCTGGCAGGCACACGACGAGGTGCTGGGCCGCACGGTGGCCGTCAAGCAGCTGCTGATGCAGCCGGGCCTCGAGGAGCACGACGCCGAAGACGCCCGGCAGCGCACCATGCGCGAGGGCCGCATCGCCGCGCGCTTGCACCACCCCAACGCGATCTCGGTGTTCGACGTCGTCACCGACGACAACGGGCAGCCGTGCCTGATCATGGAGTACCTCAACTCCACGAGCCTGGCCCAGGTCCTGCAGGAACGCGGCACGCTGCCGCCGCTGGAGGTCGCGCGGATCGGCGCGCAGGTGGCCGCCGCGCTGCGCGAGGCGCACGCCGTCGGCATCGTCCACCGCGACATCAAGCCGGGCAACATCCTGCTGGCCGGCAACGGCACCGTGAAGATCACCGACTTCGGTATCTCGCGCGCCAAGGACGACGTCACGGTCACCAAGACCGGGATGATCGCCGGCACGCCCGCCTACCTCGCGCCCGAGGTCGCGATCGGCGGTGACCCCGGCCCCGAGTCCGACGTGTTCTCGCTCGGCTCCACGCTGTACGCCGCGTGCGAGGGCCAGCCGCCGTTCGGGCTGTCGGAGAACACGCTGAGCCTGCTGCACGCCGTCGCCGCGGGGCAGATCAACCCGCCGCGGCAGTCGGGCCCGCTCGCCAGCGTGCTCGCCGTGCTGCTGCACCCTGACATCCACCACCGGCCCACCGCCGAGGAGTGCGAAGAGCTGCTGGCCTCCGTCGCACGGGGCGAAACGCCGCTGGGCGGACCGGCCGGCGAGACCGTGATGGTGGCCTCGGCCGGCACGCTGGGGGCTGCCGCCGTGGCCGGCGCGGCCGCCACGCATCTGTTCCCCGAAGAAGACATGGACGACGCCGCGCACTCGGGCACGCTGCTCGACGCGCCCGGCCCGGCGCAGCAGTACTACGACGACGAGGCCGAGTACCCGGCGGCCGCCGCGTACCCCGAGAACGACTACGACCGGTACGACCAGCAGTACCAGGGCGAGCCGCCGCTGTACGGCGACCCGGGCCGCAACGGCCTGGCCGCCACCCGGTCCGTGCCGACCCACGACGTCTACGACGACGACCAGTACGACGACGGGTATGACGACGGCTACGACGAGCCACCGCCCCCGCGGGCCCAGACCAGCCCCACCGACAACGAGGACGAGAAGCCCGGCGCGTGGAAGAAGCCGGCGATCATCGGCGCGATCGTGGTGGTCGGCCTGGTGGCGCTCGGTGTGTGGCTGCTGAGCTCGAACAACCCGCCCGACGCTTCGCAGCAGCCCGCTCCCCCGGCGACGTCGTCGGCTGTGGTTCCGACCACAGATACGGCTCCTTCGAGTGAAGAAGCAACCACGAGCGAAGAAGAGACGTCCTCTTCGGAGGAGACCTCTTCACGGGAGGAGACGACGACGTCTCGCCGGACCTCCGCGCGGAACACTCCGTCGCGAGAGACGTCGTCCGAGCAGGAGACTCCGACAAAGTCGTCCACTTCGAAGTCGAACCCTCCCGACACCACGACATCCACGTCTACGGGCAGTCCGCCGTCGTCGAACAGTTGATCCAGGATCAGATTTGAGTTCAGAAGGCACCATCGTCGGCGGCCGGTACCGGCTCGACCAGCCGATCGGCCGCGGCCGCGCGGGCATCGTGTGGCAAGCGTTCGACACGCGGCTGTTCCGCACGGTCGCGATGAAGCGCATGTACCTGCCCGTCGGCCTGCCGCCGGACCGCGCCGAGCAGGCGCGTGCCGCGGTGATGCAGGAGGGCAAGGACGCGGCTCGCGTGGACCACGCGAGCGCGATCACCGTGTACGACGTGCTGCCCGACGGACCTGACGTCTGGCTGGTGATGGAGTACATCCCGTCGCGCGGGATGGCGTCGTTCCTCGCCGAGCACGGGCGGCTCACGCCCGAGCAGGCGGCGTCGCTCGGGATCATGCTGGGCGACGCGATGGCGGCGATCCACGCGGCCGGCATCGTGCACCGCACGCTCGAACCCGGCACCGTGCTGCTGGCCGACGACGGCGGCGTGAAGCTCACCGACATCGGCATCACCGGCGGCGGGGCGCACCCCGCCTACCGCGCGCCCGAGGTCACCCGCGGTGCCCCGGCCTCGCCGGCGGCCGACGTGTTCTCGCTCGGCGCCACGTTGTACACGGCCGTGGAGGGCGTGCCGCCGTTCGGTGAGGACGGCGAAGCGTCCGAGCGGCCGCCGCAGAACTCCGGGGTGCTCGCCGGCGCGTTGCGCAAGATGCTGCGGATGGACCCGACGGCGCGTCCGACGATGGCCGACACGGTGGCCGCGCTCAGCGCCATCACCGAGGGCCGCGAGCAGACCGCGTTCATCCCGCCGACGGCGCCCGCGATGCCGACCATGCCCGCGTCGTGGCCGCTGCCCCCGCAGCAACCGGGCCAGCCGGGGCCGTTGATGCAGATGCCGGTGCAGCAGGTGCCCTACGCGCCGGCCGCGCCGCAGCCCATGCAGCAGCCGATGGCCGCCCAGCCCACGCAGCAGATCCCGCCCCAGCAGCAGCCGCTACAGCACCAGCCCCTGCAGCCGCCGTCCGCGCGGTTCGTGCCGTCGGCGGCTCAGCAGGCGGTGTCGGCCGCGGAGCTGCGGCAGAAGGCGGCCGCCCGCCGGAAGCTGATCCTCACGGTCGCCGCGATCCTGTGCGCGGTGCTGATCGGGATCGGCGTTTCCGAGCTGTTCTTCGTCTGAGCCGTCCGAGTCGTCAGAACCGTCTGAGCCGTCTGAGCCGTCAGGCGACCTTCGCCGTCGCCTCACGCATCGCGTCGATCAGCGTCCGCACGGCCGGGTTTCCGACGGCTCGCGCGGCGATGGCGGCGTGGATGATCCGGCACGGCTCGGGGTTGCGGATCCGCCGCACGGCCACGCCGGGGTGTGCGGGCCCGACACCCAGCTCCGGCACCAGCCCCACGCCCAGCCCGGCCGCGATGAAGCCCTGCGCCGTGAGGTAGTCCTCCGACTCGACCACGATGTTGGGCGCGAACCCGGCCGAGGCGCACGCGCCGTCGAGGATCGCGCGGCACATCCCGGGCATCGGGTCCACGCCCACCCACGGCTCGTCGGCGAGGTCGGTCAGGTCGAGCACCCGCTTGCGCGCCAGCGGGTGCGCGCGCGGGAGCACCGCGCGATACGGGTCGTCGAGCAGGTGCACGAGCTCGATCCCCTTCGCCGGCGGCGCGGGCCGAGGGAAGACGACGATCGCGACGTCGGCGCGGCCCTCCTCCACCTCGGGCATCGGGTCGTCGGGGTCGACGAGTTTGAGGTCGAGCCACACGCCGGGGTGCTCGCGGCGGACGGCGGCCACGGCGTGCGGGATCACCGAAGCGCCGGCCGTGGCGAAGTAGCGGATGGCCAGCTTGCCGGTGCGCCCCTCCTTGAGCTCGGTCAGCGCCGCTTCGGCGCGCGCCAGCTCCGCGCTCAGCGTCTCGGCGTGCTCCGACAGCAGCACGCCCGCAGGGGTGGCCCGGATGCCACGGCCGACGCGTTCGAGCAGCTCGGTGCCCGCCTCGCGTTCGAGGACCGAGAGCTGCTGGCTGATCGCCGACGGGGTGTACCCGAGGTTTCGCGCCGCGGCGGTGATCGACCCGCTGGTGATCACCGCGCGCAGAACCTGCATTCGCCGCACGTCGAGCATGGCCGAATTCTACAGCTCTGCTTAAGCGTTCCTGCAGTTATTTTCGCTTGTCCTTACGTCTGGGCGGGGCCAGGCTGAACGTCGGCCGAGAAGGAGGAACTGGGGTGGGCGAGACGAAGACCCTGCTCAGGATTGCCGCGCTGGCACTGATGTGGGGTTCGAGCTTCTTCTGGATCAAGCTGGGGCTCGCGGCGTTCTCGCCGGTGCAACTGGTGCTGGCGCGCCTGGTGCTCGGCGCCGTGGTGCTCGTGGCGCTGTGCCGGCTCGGGCGCCGTCGGCTGCCGACGGACAAGCGCACGTGGCGCCACCTCACCGTGGCCGCGTTCTTCCACAACGCGTTGCCGTTCCTGCTCTTCGCGATCGGTGAGACCACTGTGGACTCCGGCATCACCGGCGTGCTGAACTCGACGACGCCGCTGTGGGTGCTCGTGGTGGCGCCGTTCCTCGGGGTCCGCCACCGGATGACGGCGATGCGCGCGGCCGGACTTGTGGTGGGCCTGGCGGGAATCCTGCTGATCTTCGCGCCGTGGGAGGCGTCCGGGCTGCTGAGCTGGGGCGCGCTGGCCTGCCTCGCGGCGGCGGCGAGCTACGGCTTCGCGTTCGTCTACGAGGGTCGCTACCTGTCGGACACCGGCGACTCGCCCTACGCGCTCTCCGGCGGGCAGATGATGATCGCCGCCGGTTTCCTCGTGCTGGTGGTGCCGTTCGGCGGGCTCTCGCCGGTGCACCTGACGCCGCTGGCCGCGTTCGCCGTGGTGATCCTCGGCATCGGCGGGACCGGGATCGCGTTCGCCCTCAACTACCAGCTGCTGGCCAGCGAAGGCGCCGTCGCGGCGTCGGTGGTCGGGTACCTGCTGCCGATCGTGTCGGTGGCGCTGGGTGCGATCTTCCTGCACGAGCAGCTGAGCTTCCGCGTGATCGCGGGCATGGTCGTGGTGCTGGGCGGCGTCGCGCTCACGCGGGTGCAGCGGAAGAAGGCCGTGGCCCCGAAGCCGCTGGTGGCCGCGGAGCCCGCCGCCTAGACGAGCCGGCGGTCCGAGGCCCAGCGGGAGAGCTCGTAGCGGTTGGACAGCTGGGTCTTGCGCAGGACGCTCGACACGTGCGTCTCCACCGTCTTGACCGAGATGAACAGCTCCGACGCGATCTCCTTGTACGCGTAGCCGCGCGCGAGCAGGCGCAGGACGTCGCGCTCGCGCGGGGTGAGCAGGTCGAGCTCGGGGTCGTTGATCGGTGCCGAGCCGGGGCGGTCGGCGAACGCGTCGAGCACGAAGCCGGCCAGGCGCGGGGAGAACACGGCGTCGCCGTCGGCCACGCGGACGATCGCGCGCACGAGCTCCTTCGACGAGATGGTCTTGGTGACGTAGCCGCGCGCGCCGCCGCGGATCACGGCGATCACGTCCTCGGCGGCGTCGGACACCGACAGCGCGAGGAACACGACGTCGGGCAGCTCCGGGCGCACGCGGCGCAGCACCTCGGCGCCACCGCCGTCGGGCATGTGCACGTCGAGCAGCACGACCTGCGGTTTGGTGCGCGCGATGCCGGCGACGGCGTCGGCCACCGAACCGGCCTCGCCGACCACCTGCACCTCGTCGGTGATCGAGTCGAGCTCAGTGCGGACCCCGGCGCGGAAGAGCGCGTGGTCGTCCACGAGGAACACCTTGACCGGCTCGCGCTGGGTCTCCGTCACCGTGCTGCTCCCTCGCTCGTTGTCGCCCAGCCTGAGCATAGCGAGGTCACGCCGCACCCTTGGCCGCTTTGAGCGGCATGGCCAGCTGGACTTCGGTGCCCTCGCCCGGCGCGGTGCGCAGCTTGCAGGTGCCGCCGTGACGTTCCATGCGGCCGCGGATCGAGTCGGCGAGGCCGTGGCGGTCGGCGGGGACCACGTCGGGGTCGAAGCCCTTGCCGCGGTCGCGGATGAAGACGGTGACCTCGGTGGGTTCGACCTCGGCGTACACGCTGACCTCGTCGACGCCGGCGTGCTTGGCCGCGTTGACCAGCGCTTCGCGGGCGGCCTGGACGAGGGCCATGAGGGGTCCGTCGATCTCGACGTCGCCGACCACGACCTGGCTGACGGAGATCGCGAAGGTGTCCTCGACCTCGCCGCACGCGGCGCCGAGCGCCTCGGACAGCGGGACGGCGCCTTCTTCCTGCTCCTTCGACTTCTTGTCGCTCGGCTTGCCGTAGCCGCCGGGGCCGTAGAGCCAGCCGCGCAGCTCGCGCTCCTGGCCGCGCGCCAGCCGCGCGACCTCGTGCGGCTGGTCGGACTGACGCTGGATCAGGGCGAGCGTCTGCAGCACGGAGTCGTGCAGGTGCGCGGCGATCTCGGCACGCTCGTCGGTGCGGATTCGGGCGCGGCGCTCGTCGCCGAGGTCGCGGACCAGACGCAGCCAGAAGGGGATCGTCAGCACGGCCACGCCGACCAGCGTGGCGAGCACGGCGATGAGGGCGAACTTGACCTGGTCGAAGCTGCCGCTTCGGAAGACCACAACCCCGATGCCGGTGGCCACGAGCGCCACGCCGGCGAGGATCCGGATGATCGCGGCGCTGCGGCCGCCGCCGCCCACGAACGCGCCCGTGACGCCGTCGCGCGCCCCCGTGCGCCAGCGCCGGCGTTGTGATTCGTCGGCCTCGCGCCAGACCACGGCCGCGCCGAGCATAGCGATGGCCAGCGGCACGGCGACCCAGCCGCGGATGGTGCCGGACAGCGTGCCGCTCGCGATGGCGAGGCCGATCCCGAGCGCGATGAGGCCGAACGCCTGTTGACGTTCCTTCGCGGCCTTCTTGCTGTCGACCTCGGCGGTGTCCTCGGCCTGCTGCGGCACGAAGACCCAGAGCAGCCCGTACGCGAGCAAACCGGCGCCGTTGAGGGCCGCGAGCAGCGCGAACGCCAGGCGCACCCACAGCACGGGCACGCCGAGGTGGTCCGCGAGCCCGCCCGCGACGCCGGCCACGGCCCGTCCGCTGCGGCGCCGGTGCATCTTCGGCCGCCCCGGCTGCCCGGCGACCTCGGAAGCCCCGGAACCCCCGGTAGTCCCCGGGGCCCCGGAAGCCACGATGGCCGTCATGACGGCAGCCGGCACCGGCCCCCGGGCCGGGTCGCTCACCTGCCCGGCGGCGCCGAGGTCGAGGAAGTCCTGCACGCCGTCCATCGTCACACGCCGCGAGCAGTTCTGACATCGGGGAAGCCCCTGATCACGACCCGGACACCGGCGGCACTCAGGGGAAACCTCAGGGAACGTCCCCGATGTGGCGCCGCCGCGGGTCGCGCATGCTTTGCCGTATGAGTGGTGCGAACGAGGCGCCGAGCCCGAAGTCGAATCCTTTCAACGGCTTCGAGGAGACGGTGAAGGATTTCTGGGTGAGCCGGCCGCGCCGGCCGCACGTGGGGCGCAAGGTCGCGGGGGTCGCGGCGGGACTCGGGAACCGGTACGGCATCGACCCGGTCGTGATCCGGGTGGCGCTGGTCGCGGCGATGGTGTTCGGCGGCTTCGGGCTGGTGTTCTACCTGCTCGGCTGGCTGCTGTTCCCGAACGAGGGCGACGAGACCTCGGGCTTCGAGGCGATGATCGGCCGCGGGCGCTCGACGATGTCGAAGGCGTTCACCGTGGTCCTGACGCTCGCGTTGATCCCGGCGGTCGGTCTCACGTTCGGCAACGGCTGGTTCGACGGCGGTGGCCTCATCGGGTTCGCGCTGCTCTCGGCAAGCCTCTACCTCCTGCACCGCAGCCGCGGGCAGGACAACCGCCCGGCGCCGGTCGTCGCGTACCCCGCGTATGAGACGGCCCAGGCCGTGCCCGGAACCGGAGCCTTCACGATGACGGACACCACGACGGAGCCCATGGGCGCCGCCGCTCCCGGCTGGGACCCGCTGGCCGCCGATCCGGCGGGCTGGGACCTGCCGGACCCGGCGGGGCCGACGCCGCCGGAGAACCCCTACCACTACGAGTCCGACGATCCGACCCCGCAGCCGCGGCAGCCGCGGTCGAAGATCGGTTCGGTGACGATGGCGGCTGCCGTGGTCGTGGCCGGCGTGGGCGTGGTCCTGAACCTCAACGGCGTCGACTGGTTCTCGGTGCGCCACATCATCGGCCTGGTGCTGGGCGTGCTCGGCGTCGGCATGGTGGCGGGCGCGTTCGTCCGCGGCTCACGCGGGCTCATCGCACTGGCACTGCCGCTCGCGATCGTCGGCATGATCATGACGACCAGCGCGTTCAACAGCATCGACCTGCGCGGCGGCGTCGGCGACCTCGACGCGACCCCGCACTCAGTCGCTGAGCTGCAGCCGGTGTATCGGCACGCGGCGGGCGACATCGACCTCGACCTGACGCAGCTGCCGGCCGGCGAACCGATCACCACCTCGGTCAGCAACGGCGCCGGCGACACCCGGGTGACCGTGCCCGCGACGGCCGACGTCACCTACACCTGCAAGAACTCCGCCGGCGACGTCGACTGCCTCGACCGTTCCACGAGCGGCGTCGGCCAGGCAGCGCTGACCGGCACCGACTTCGGCGACGACGGGCCGGGCGGGCAGAAGATCACCCTGAACGTGACCAACGGTGCCGGCAGCTTGGAGGTGCTCCGTGGCTGACAACTCGAACATCCCGACCCGCCGCCGAGGCGTGGACGTGATCACCCTGATCGTCGGCCTCGCGACCCTGCTGGTCTCGGGCTACGTGCTCTCCGACGGCGCGAGCTGGCTGCCCACCTTCGACTTCCGCTGGGTCGTCGCGGGCGGTGCGGTGTTCATCGGAGTGCTGCTGCTGGCGGCTTCCTTGCGGCGCAAGCGGTACTGACACCGAGCACCACTCAACGCGAAGGGCCCCGTCGAATCCCGACGGGGCCCTTCGCGTTCAGCTCATTCCCACTCGATGGTGCCCGGCGGCTTGCTCGTCACGTCGAGGACAACGCGGTTGACCTCCGGCACCTCGTTGGTGATGCGCGTCGAGATGCGTTCCAGCACCTCGTACGGCAGCCGCGTCCAGTCGGCGGTCATCGCGTCCTCCGACGACACCGGACGCAGCACGATCGGGTGGCCGTAGGTGCGGCCGTCGCCCTGCACGCCGACGCTGCGGACGTCGGCCAGCAGCACCACCGGGCACTGCCAGATCTCCTGGTCCAGGCCCGCGGACGTGAGCTCCTCGCGCGCGATGGCGTCGGCTGCCCGCAGCGTCTCGAGCCGGTCGGCCGTGACCTCGCCGATGATGCGGATACCCAGGCCGGGGCCGGGGAACGGCTGGCGCTGCACGATCGTCTCCGGCAGCCCCAGCTCGCGTCCCACGCGGCGCACCTCGTCCTTGAACAGCAGGCGCAGCGGCTCGACGAGCTCGAACTGCAGGTCGTCGGGCAGACCGCCGACGTTGTGGTGGCTCTTGATGTTCGCCGTACCCTCGCCGCCGCCGGACTCGACGACGTCGGGGTAGAGCGTGCCCTGCACGAGGAACTTGTAGTCGCCCTGCGCCTTGAGGTCGCGCTCGGCCTGCTCGAACACGCGGATGAACTCGCGCCCGATGATCTTGCGCTTCTCCTCCGGGTCGGTCACGCCGGCGAGCGCGCCGAGAAAGCGTTCCCGCGCGTCGATGGTCACGAGCTTCACGCCCGTGGCCGCCACGAAGTCCTGCTCCACCTGCGTGCGCTCGCCCGCGCGCAGCAGCCCGTGGTCCACGAACACACACGTGAGGCGATCGCCGATCGCGCGCTGCACCAGCGCCGCAGCGACGGCCGAGTCGACGCCGCCGGACAGGCCGCAGATCGCCCGCCCGTCGCCGATCTGCTCGGCGATGCGCGTGACCTGTTCGTCCACAATGGACGACGTGGTCCACTGCGGCTTGATGCCCGCGATCTCGGACAGGAACCGGCGCAGCACCTCCTGGCCGTGGGGCGAGTGCGCCACCTCCGGGTGGTACTGCACGCCGGCGAAGCCGCGGTCGACGTCCTCGAAGCCGGCCACGGCCGCGCCGTCGGAGCTGGCGGTGACGACGGAGCCCTCGGGCGCCTTCGTGACGCTGTCGTTGTGGCTCATCCACGCCGTCTGGTGGCCGGGCAGACCGGCGTGCAGCCGTCCGCCTTCGCCGACCACGCGCACGTCGGTGCGGCCGAACTCGCGCACGCCGGTGGGCTCGACGACGCCACCGAGCGCCCGCGCGAGCAGCTGGTGGCCGTAGCAGATGCCGAGGATCGGCACGCCGGCGTCGACCAGCTTCGGGTCCATGCCCGGGGCGCCCTCGACGTAGACGCTCGACGGGCCGCCCGACAGGATGATCGCCGACGGGTTCTTAGCCAGCAGGTCCTCGGCGGTCGAGCTCGACGGCACGACCTCGGAGTACACCTGCGCCTCGCGCACGCGGCGGGCGATCAGCTGCGCGTACTGCGCCCCGAAGTCGACGACGAGTACCGGACCGGTGGGATTGGCCACCTACGACCTCCAGGCGAATGAGCGCTTTTGCCTCCATCGTCCCAGGTGGGCTGGGTCACGCCGCCCTCACCCCGTGACTGGCCCCCGAATGAGGACCGCACCTGTCCGCGAAGCGTCCTACGGTTCCCCCATGACTGTCGAATGGACCACCGAACTGCACGACCAACTCGACTGGCACTGGCAGCACCACGTGCGTTCGCGCCTCGACGGGCTCGGGGACGACGAGTACTTCTGGCAACCGGTGCCGAACTGCTGGACCGTGCGCCCGCGTGCGGAGAAGCCGGACGGGCCCGGGACCGGGGACTTCACCGTCGACTTCGCGTACCCGGAGCCGGTGCCACCGCCCGTCACCACGATCGCGTGGCGGCTCTCGCACGTCATCGTCGGAGTGCTCGGCATGCGCGCCGCGTCGCACTTCGGCGGGCCGGCGATGAGCTACGAGACCTTCCCCTACGCCGGCACCGCGGCCGAGGCGCTCGACCAGCTCGACTCCGCGTACGACAGCTGGATCAAGGGCGTGCGGGGGCTCGACGCCGAAGCGCTCGCGCGTCCGGTGGGCAAGGCGGAGGGGCCGTTCGCCGAGTACCCGATGGCCGCGCTCGTGCTGCACATCAACCGCGAAACCATCCACCACTGCGCGGAAGTGTTGCTGCTGCGGGATCTCTACCGGAGCAAGTGACCCGACGACGGCCGGTCCCCCGACCGGGCCGTCGTACCCCCAGTGCCCCGAGCTAGCCGCGCACCTTGGGCAGGAGCGCGAATCCGAGCGCCATGCCCAGCAACGCGGGCAGGCCGTGGTTGTCGTGCACGAGCGTGTCGACGACCGCGAGCGGCGCCACGAGGATCGGCACCACGAACGCCTGCGTCGACAACTGCACGCCGTGGCGTGCCGGCGCCCGCAGCAGCGCCACGGCCAGTGCGCCGATGAGACCAGCGACGCACATCGAGTTGCCCGCGCCGACCGGCTGCAGCCAGACGTAGCTCATGAACTGGCCGAACAGCCCACACCCGAAGTACAGGACGAACATGCGCACGCGGCCGAAGTAGCTCTCCGCCAGCGTGCCGAAGATCGCCAAAACCACCAGGTTGAAGACGCCACCGAGCAGTCCGCCGTCCTGGAAGAACATGCCGGTGAGCAGGCGCCACCACTGCCCGGTGTCGATCGCCGCGCCGTCGCGCCGGACGTGCTCCAGCAGCCCCGGCACCGCGAGCTGGGCGACGAGCGCCGCCGCCGTGACGAGGAACACCGCGCCGGTGAGGACGGGAGCCCGGCGCGGGCCGATCCGGTCGAAGACGGCCACGAACGGGTTGCTGTGCCAGCGTTCCGAGGTCGGGTTGGTCATGCTCTGAACGTAGGTGGAGACCCGGCTGAGCACCCCGGACATTTGTCATGACACGGCCGGGGCATGCGTCATGAGGAATGAATCCCGGCCCGGATGACTCGAAACAGATGACCGCGAAAACCCGGAAAGGATCTTTATGCGAGCGACACTCATCTACGGCGCCGGCGACGTCCGAGTGGAGACGGTGGCCGACCCGAAGGTGGCCCAGGCGACGGACGCCGTGGTCCGCGTCGTGCGCTCCTGCATCTGCGGCAGCGACCTGTGGCCGTACGGCGGCATGCCCGCGCAGGAGAACGGCAGGCCGATCGGCCACGAGTTCCTCGGCGTCGTGGAGGAAACCGGTGCCGACGTGACGAGCGTGCGCAAGGGCGACCTGGTCGTGGCGCCGTTCGTGTACTCGGACAACACGTGCGAGTTCTGCCGCGAGGGGCTGCAGACCTCGTGCCTGCACGGCGGCAACTGGGGCGTCGACGGCGTGGACGGCGGTCAAGGCGAGGCCGTGCGCGTACCGCAGGCCGACGGCACTCTCGTGAAACTCCCGCTGGCACTTGAAGAAACTTCCGACGACTTGCTCGCTTCACTGCTCACGCTGTCGGACGTGTTCTCCACCGGCCACCACGCGGCCGTGACCGCGGGCGTCGCGCCGGGCAAGGCGGTGACCGTGATCGGCGACGGCGCGGTGGGCCTGTCCGCCGTGCTGGCCGCGAAGCGCCTCGGCGCCGAGCACATCGTCCTCATGGGACGCCACCAGGCGCGCACCGACCTGGGCCGCGAGTTCGGCGCGACGGATGTCGTGGCCGAGCGCGGCGAGGAGGGCATCGCGCGCGTGCGCGAGCTGACCGGTGGCCACGGCACGCACACCGTGCTGGAGTGCGTGGGCACCAAGGCGGCGTTCGAGATGGGCCTCGGTGTGGTGCGCGCAGGCGGTGCGTTGAGCCGCGTGGGCGTGCCGCAGTACCCGGAGGGCCCGATCGGGCGCCCGGTGTTCACGCGCAACATCACGATCACCGGCGGCGTCGCCCCCGCGCGCCACTACATCCCGCAGCTGCTGCCGGACGTGCTCGAGGGCCGCTACCAGCCGGGCCGCGTGTTCGACCGGACGATCGGGCTGGCCGACGTGCCCGCGGGCTACCAGGCGATGGCCGACCGCGAGGCGCTGAAAGTCCTCGTGAAGCCGTGAGCTCGTGACGCCGTGACCGACGCGCCGTGTGAGCCCCGTAAGGGTGGGGGTTCACACGGCGCGCACCGGGCCCCCATACCTTGGTACGCATGGACATGATCACCCCGGAGCCGCGGCCCGCGTGGGTCGCCGGACGGGCGGAGCAGGGGGCCGGGACCCTCGTCGTGCGGCACCCGGTCGACGGCAGCGAAGTGGCGACCGTGGCGGTGCCTGGCGCGGAGCAGGTGGAGCGCGCCGTGGCGGCCGCCGCGGGCGTCGCGCGGGAGTTCCGCCGCTCCCCCGCGCACGAGCGCGCGGCGGCGCTGGAGCACGTGTCGCGCGGGTTGCGGATGCGGGCCGAGGAGATCGCCGAGGTGATCACCGCGGAGAACGGCAAGCCGCTCAAGTGGGCGGAAGCCGAGGTCAGCCGCGCGGTTTCGGTGTTCCGCATCGCTTCCGAGGAGGCGCGGCGATTCAGCGGTGACGTGCAGCGGCTCGACGCCGACCCGTCGGGCGACGCGCGGCTGGCGCTCACGCGGCGGGTGCCGCGCGGGCCTGTGCTGGGGATCTCCCCGTTCAACTTCCCGCTGAACCTGGTGGCGCACAAGGTCGCGCCGGCGCTGGCGGTCGGCGCGCCGATCATCGTGAAGCCGGCGCCACGCACGCCGTTGTCGGCGCTGATCCTCGGCGAGATCCTGGCCGAGACGGACCTGCCGGCCGGCGCGTTTTCCGTGCTGCCGCTGGGAAACGCGGAGACCCAGGCGCTGGTGGCCGACCCGCGGCTGCCCGTGGTGTCGTTCACCGGCTCGGGCCCCGTCGGCTGGTCGATCGCCGACGCGGCGCCGCGCAAGCACGTGGTACTGGAGCTCGGCGGCAACGCGGCGGCCGTGGTCCTGCGCGACTGGCCCGACCCCGAGGGCGCGGCACAGCGCATCGCGACGTTCGGCAACTACCAGGCCGGGCAGTCGTGCATCTCGGTGCAGCGCGTGATCGTCGACGCGGCGGTGGCCGAGGAGTTCGTGCCCGCGCTGGTGGAGGCCGTGGAGGCGCAGCAGACGGGCGATCCCTACGACCGCAACACAGACGTCGGCCCGGTCGTCGACGAGGCCGCGGCCGAGCGGATCATCGCGTGGGTCGAGGAAGCCGTGGCCGCGGGTGCGAAGGTGCTCACGGGCGGCACGCGCGAGGGCACCCAGGTCGCGCCGACGCTGCTCACGGACGTGCCGCCGGAAGCGCGCGTGTGGTCGGAGGAGGTCTTCGGGCCGGTGCTGGTGGTGTCCGTTGTGGACGGTGTGGACGAGGCCTTCGCGGCGGTCAACGACTCCGCGTACGGGCTGCAGACCGGCGTGTTCACCTCCGACGTGCAGCTGGCGTTCCACGCGTCGGCCGAGTTGGAAGTGGGCGGCGTGATCATCGGTGACGTGCCGTCGTACCGCGCCGATCAGATGCCGTACGGCGGCGTGAAGGGCTCGGGCGTCGGGCGCGAGGGCGTGCTGTCGGCGATGAACGACCTCACCGAGGAGCGGGTGACGGTGTTCACCGGGGTGGATCTGTAGGACTCGTGGGTGCCGGTCTCGCGCCGGCACCCACGAGCTCGTTACGCGGACTGGGCGAACTTGAGCACGCCGTCCGGGTCGTAGGTCTTGGCGACCTGCTCGAGCCGGTCCGCGTTGTCGCCGTAGTAGGCGGTTTTCCAGTCGGGCATGGCGGGATCGAGGTAGTTGACGTAGCCGCCGCCGGCGCCCGCGTCGGCGAGGCCGCTGACCACAGTGGACACGGACTTGGCGACGGTGGTGTGGTTGCCGGTGGTGGCGGGCGCGTAGACCTGGATGCTGGCCAGCGCCTTGCGGTGTGGGAACGCGGTGTCGGCCGGGGCGACGTCGGCGACCGCGCCGCCGAGACCGTCGATGAGCAGGTCCATGCCCTTGTGGCCGGCGGCGAGGTCGCTGACCTTCCCGCCCGCCACCGGGTCGGTGATGATCCGCGACGAGGCCACGAACGTCTGGCGCGCGGAGCTGCCGGAGAAGTAGTTCATGGCGCCGCCGTAGCTGAGGCTCTTCATCGTGCGGCTGGACGGCGACGCGTTGAGCTTGCCCAGCAACGCGGTGAGCTCGCTGGTGCCGCCCACGAACGCGCCGCCGACGCGGCACGCGACCGGCGAACCGCCCGATACGACGAGGTTCGACCAGAGCTCGGGCGGGGTCGTCGGCAGCCACTGCTGCCACGCGTCGAGCACGTCGCCCGCCGAGCCGCCCGGGAAGTGCAGCGAGAACACCGTGATGCCGGGCGCGGGGTCGGTGCGGAAGGTGAACGACGTGACGATGCCGAAGTTGCCGCCCCCGCCGCCGCGCAGGGCCCAGAACAGGTCGGGCTCGGAGTCGGCGCTCGCCGTGCGCAGCTTGCCGTCCGGCGTCACGACCTGGGCGGAGACGAGATGGTCGCAGGTGAGGCCGTACTTGCGCGCCACGACGCCGATACCGCCGCCGAGGGTGAGCCCGGCGATGCCGACCGTCGGGCACGAGCCGGCGGGCAGGCAGCGGCCGGCTTTGGCGAGCGCCGCGTAGACGTCACCCAGCCGCGCGCCGGCGCCGATCACGACCTGGTCGCCCTGGACCTGGACGCTCGACATGCTGCCGACGTCGACGATCAGGCCGCCGTCGGGCACGGAGTAGCCGGCGTAGCTGTGGCCCCCGCTGCGCGCGGCGATCGGCAACCTTCCCGCCGCCGCGCCGAAGCAGGCCTGCACGTCCTCGGGCTTTTGCACCTTCGCCACGGCGGCCGGGGTGTGGCCGTCGAACAGTGGGTTGAAGCCGCGCTTGGCGTTGCCGAAGCCGCTGTCGGCAGGCAGCACGAGGTCACCGCTGAGCTTGCTCCTCAACGCGTTCCAGTCCGGCGGCCCGGACGGCTTCGTCGACGGCGGCGGTGCTGTTGTCGTCGGCGTTGTCCTCGCCGGCGGCTGCTGCGGCGGCGCGGAGTTCGGCGCGCACGCTGCCGCCACCGCGCCGAGCGTGGTGAGCCCGGCGGCCCGCAGCAACGTCCTTCTCCCGACAGTCATATTGATCAGACGTTCCGGACACCAGGGTGGTTCATTCCGTCGCCCGAGCGGGTGTCAGGAGCAGATCGGGTAATCCGCCAGGAACCCACCGAGATCGGGGTCGGCCTCGATCGCCTTGCGGGCCCGCTCGACGTCGGAGTGCACCTCGTCGGCCGCGGCGTGCAGCGCGCGCTTGAACTGGTCGTAGTCGGTGGTGGGCAGGTTCTGCGTCGTCTGCTGCGCCTGGTCGAGGGCGGTGTCGAGCTGGGTGTAGATCGCGGTCAGCCGGTCGCGCACGGCACCGGCCGGCGCTGCGGCGACCTGGGCCGCGTTCTCACGCAGGTAGGTGGCGATACTCCGCACGCTCTGCGCGGCGATGGCCCTCGTCGACTCCATCCCGGACGTCGTGGACGACGGGTACATGTCCGTCGCGGCCGGCAGGAACGACAGGTACTGCTCGGTGTTTCTCGGGTGCGTGCAGAAGTCGTCGACCCACTGCCGGGCACGGGGATCGGCGGGCGGCGCGCTGGAAACGGGCGACGGCTTCGGCGGTGCGGCCGGCGGGGGTGGTGCGGGAGTCGAGCAGGCCGAACCGGCCAGCACCGTGACCAGCACGGTCACGACCGGACCAAGGTGCATCCACTGCACTTTCCGCACTTGATCAGTGAAGCACGTCACCGCTGCCGGTGATCAGAGGAGGCAGGTACCGGCCGTCGCCATGAAGCGTTGGGTGGCCGAGTCGGCGCCGATGGTCTTCCGCGCGGTTTGCAGCGCGGCTTCAACCTCCTTCGAGATCGCCAGTAGCGCGGTGCCTAACTGGGTGATCTCGGTGTCCGGCAGCTGGTCCACGTGGTGGCGGCCTTGGTCAGCGCGTCCTCCAGCTTCCGGTAGGTCGCGACCAGCCGATCACGCGCCGCGCTGGGCGGCGCGGCGGCGACTTTGGCCGCGTTGCCGTGCACGGTCTGGACCAGGTCGTCGGTGACTGCGCGGCGCTCTGCTTGTCCTGCTCGCGCTGGGCGAACGTGCTGGTCAGCTCGCCCTGCGTGTAGGCCGCCCGCGTGCCGAGGTTCGTCAGCTCCGCCCGGTCGGCCTTGGGCGCGCTGCAGAGGGCACCCACCCAATGCCAGGCCAGGTCTTCGGCCGGCGAAAGGGTCGGCGCCGAGGGCTCGGGCGGGGCGGGCGGCGGACTCGCTGCGCAACCCGAGGCCACCGCCAGCACGACCACGATCGGCAACCACCAGGCCGTTCTCACGAGCAGACCGGGTGGTCGCGCAGGAACCGCGCCGTGCCCGGCTCAGCGGCGAGGACCTGGCGCGCCGCTTCGAAAGCGGCGTGGACCTGGCCGGCGGCGGCCGCGAGCCGGGGGCCGAAGGTGGCGGCGGCCGCGGGCGACAGGGCGGTGACGCGCTGCTGGATGCCGAGGAGGTCGGTCCGCAACTGGGTGTACACGCCGGTCAGGCGGTCGCGCGTGGGGCTCGGCGCCGCGCTGGTCACGGCGGCCGCGTTGGAACGACGTCGACCAGCGTGTTGAGGTTCTGCACGGCGCTCTGCTGGGCTTTCTGGCGCTCGGCGGGGGTCGCGTCGGCCATGGCCCCGTAGGGGATGTCGTTGTAGCCGGTGTTCTTGAGGGCCGGCAAACGCCGCCGAAGGGCCGCTGCAGAACTCGCCCACCCAGTGGTAGGCCAACCGCCTCACACCAGGGACTTGAACTCCGGCACGGGGCCCGCCAACGCGTCACCGGGGCCGCGGCCCGAGAGCCACGCCAGAAGGTCGCCGGGGGTGCCCGTGACGAGGCCGGCCGAGCCGTCGGCCATGGTCCACGTGTGGGTGCCGTCGGTGAGACGGATCGGGGGCAAGTCGCCGAGGTACATGCGGATCATGTTGGCCACGACGTCGTCGACGTAGCCGCCCAGCAGGGCGCACGCGCTGGTGAAGTCGTGGCCGGCGTCGAGGTCGACGAGGTGGATGGTGGTCTCGGCGAGGCGCAGCGTCAGGGCGTCGGCGCCGGTGATGGGCTGGCCGCCGCGGCCGCGGACGGGCGCGGTCCACGCGTGGTCCGGCAGCGTCGAAGCCAGGTCCACGAGCCGCTCCCCCGACGCGACGACGTCGGCGAGGATCTCGGCCGAGCCGCGGGCAGCGCCGGCGGCGATGTCGTCGTCGCGGGCCGTGCCGGGGCCGTACATGGGGTGCTCGACCCCGGTGGACGCCCAGGTCAGGAGGTTGCCGACGGCGTCGGCGTTGCGAGCGAGGTGCGTGAGCAGGTGCGCGCGTGTCCAACCGGGCAACGCGCTCGGCGCGCGCACCGCGGTCTCGTCGAGGGAGCCGATGACCAGGGCCCACTCGTCCTGCAGTTCCTGCACGCGGGTCAACGCCGTTGTCGTCACCCGGCGATCGTAGGAGCTATCGACGGAGTGCGGCAGGGGCGTCGGAGGGAACAGCGGGATTCTTCGGTGCCACCGCGTCGAGCCGCGCGTAGGCCGCGTCCTGCCCCTGGCGCTGGTCCGCCTCACCCTTGTTGGGCCAGAACGAGAACGCCCGCTCCGCCTGCGCCGTGATCGTCAGCGACGGGTTCACGCCCAGGTTCGCCGTGATCGCCGAACCGTCCACAACGGACAGTCCCGGGTAGCCGTAGACCCGGTGGTACGGGTCGATCACACCGGATTCCACGCTGTCCCCGATCGGCACGCCGCCGATGAAGTGGGCCGTGAGCGGGATGTCGAAGATCTCACCCCAGGTGCCGCCCGGCATCCCGCCGATGCGCTCGGCCGTGCGGACGTTGGCCTCGTGCCCGGCCGGGATGAAGCTCGGGTTGGGCTCGCCGTGGCCCTGCTTCGACGTGTACTTGCGCCGCCCGAAGAGCCCGGGCCGCGTGTACGTGGTGATGGAGTTGTCGAGGCTCTGCATCACCAGCAGGATCACCGTGCGCTCGCTCCAGCGGTAGCCGTTGAGCAGCTTCGCGGACTGCAGCGGGTGCTTGACCAGGAACGTCAGCGCCTGCCGCCAGCGCGGCACCGGCGAAGCGCCGTCCGTGGAGACGGTCTGCAGCAGGCTCATCGCGTTGCTGCCCTTGCCGTAGCGCACGGGCTCGATGTGGGTGTTCTCGTCGGGGTGGATCGACGACGTGATCGCGACGCCGCGGCTGAAGTCGCGCGCGGAGTCCACCGCGGTGCGCGCGGCGCCGATGATCGCCTCGGAGTTCGTGCGCGTCAGCTCGCCTAGGCGCCGCGACAGCCTCGGCAGCGCGCCCGTGTCCTTCATGCGGTGCAACAGGTTCTGCGTCCCCCAGGTCCCCGCGGCGAACACGACCTGGCCCGCGGTCACGGTGGTGCGGAAGCGCTTCGAGCGCGTGCCGGTCTTCTGCAGCGTCACTCGGTAACCGTCGCCCGCCGGCTCGACCGACGCGACGGTGGTGAGCGGGATGACCTTCGCCCCGTCCCGCTCGGCGAGGTACAGGTAGTTCTTGACCAGCGTGTTCTTCGCCCCGACGCGGCACCCCGTCATGCAGGCGCCGCACTCGGTGCAGCCGACGCGGTCAGGCCCGGCGCCGCCGAAGAACGGGTCGCGCACGGTCTCGCCGGGCTTGCCGAAGTACACCCCCACCGGCGTCGGGTGGAAGGACTCGCCCACGCCCATGTCCTCGGCGACGTCGCGCATCACCACGTCGGACGGCGTCATCGTCGGGTTCGTGACCACCCCGAGCATCCGGCTCGCCTGGTCGTAGTGCGGCGCGAGCTCGGCCTCCCAGTCGGTGATGTGCGCCCACTGGCGGTCGGCGTAGAACGGCTTCAACGGGCGGTACAACGTGTTCGCGTACACCAGCGACCCACCGCCGACGCCCGCGCCGGCCAGCACCATCACGTCGTTGAGCATGTGGATGCGCTGGATGCCGTAACAGCCGAGCTGCGGCGCCCACAGGTACCGCTTGAGGTCCCACGACGTCTTCGCGAACTCGTCGTCCGCGAACCGCCGCCCCGCCTCCACCACGGCGACGCGGTAGCCCTTCTCGGTGAGCCGCAGCGCCGCCACGCTGCCCCCGAACCCGGACCCCACCACGACGACGTCGTAGTCGGGCCCGCCCTGCGCTGTGGTGGTGTTACTGGCAGTCACAGGTCCGAGCGTAACCCGGCGATGTCCTTCTGACCAGAGGTAAGTTACTCGCCGGTTACATCGCCGAACCGCGGAAGCCGAGCTCGGCCAACCGATACGATGCCCGCCGATGACGGTGAATTCGGTCCGAGCCCGGAGGCGGGCCGGCGCGGCGAGCCAGGCCGGCGTGAAGGTGCGCCTGCGGGAGATCCGTCCCGCCGACCACCGCGTGCTCGCCGGGTTCGACCGCGACGCGGCACGCGGCCACGACCTGCGCCTCGGCGGCTACCGGCATTGGGCCGCGCACCGGGGCCGCGCCGCAGATTCAGGCGACGACTTCCACTTCGCCATCGAGGCGCGGCACAGCCGGGCAGTGGTCGGGTCCATGTGGATCCAGGCCGATCCGGCGACGCGCCGCTTCAGCTACGGCATCGGGATCGGCCCGCAGCACCGCCGTTGCGGATATGCCGCCGACGCCGTCACCGTGCTGCTCACGGTCATGTTCGAGCAGCACGGCTACCGCGAGTGCGTGGTGAGCGTGAACGGCGCCAACTTCGCTTCCCTTGCGCTGCACGGAGAACTCGGCTTCCGCGAGGAAGGCCGGCCGCGCGACACCGAGCTGCGCCACGGGGAAGTGCGGTATCCCGTCCTGATGGGACTCACGGCGGCCCGGTTCGCCGCGCACCAGCCGGCCGGGCGCGGTCCCCTGCGCCCCGAGCGTGGACGGCACTGGCGCACCCCGCGCCGAGGCCGGCACTGGGCGTCTCGCACGGCGTCCTGAAAGTCGTGAAAGAGGCCCCCACGTCCAGGACGCGGGGGCCTCGGCAAGCGACGATCAGCGGCGGACGGTCAGTCCGACCCGCTGGAACTCCTTCAGGTCCGAGTACCCCGTCTTCGCCATCGCGCGACGGAGGGCCCCGAAGAGGTTCACCACGCCCTCGGCGTCCGAGGACGGGCCGAAGAGCAGCGTCTTCAGGTCCACCGCGTAGTCGGAGTCCGGGCCGGCGACGACGCGCGAGCGGGGCAGCGACGGGTGCGCCGCGGCGGCGGTCCAGTAGAGGCCCTGGCCGGGAGCGTCGGAGGCGGTCGCCAGCGGCGCGCCGAGCATCACGGCGTCGGCGCCGCAGGCGATGGCCTTGGCGATGTCGCCCGAGGTGGTCATGCCGCCGTCCGCGAGGACGTGGACGTAGCGGCCGCCGGTCTCGTCGAGGTAGTCGCGGCGGGCGGCGGCGGCGTCGACGATGGCGGTGGCCATGGGGACGCCGATGCCGAGCACGCGGTCGGTGCTGGTGACGCCCGAGGTGTAGCCGTGGCCGACGATCACGCCCGCCGCGCCGGTGCGCATGAGGTGCATGGCCGTGCGGTAGTCGCTCACGCCGCCGGCGATCACCGGCACGTCGAGGCGGCCGATGAACTCCTTGAGGTTGAGCGGTTCCGCGTCGCGCTGCACGTGTTCGGCGGAGATGATCGTGCCCTGCACCACGAGGATCTCGACACCGGCGGCCAGCAGGTCGGGGGTGAGCTCGGCGGCGTGCTGCGGGCTCACGCGCGCGGCCACCGTGACGCCCGACTCACGGACGGTCTTGATGGCCTCGCTCAGCAGGTCGAGCCGGACCGGCGCGGCGTGCAGCTCCTGCAGCTCGCGGACGACGGCCGCGGGGTCCTCGGTGTCCTCCGCGGCGCGGACCAGCCGGAAGATGGCGTCCTCGACGTTGGCGTGGCGCGCCCACAGGCCCTCGGCGTTGAGCACGCCCAGACCGCCCAACTCGCCGATCGCGACGGCCGTGCCCGGCGACACGATGGCGTCGGTCGGATGCGTGACCAGCGGCAGGTCGAAGCGGTAGGCGTCGATCTGCCACGAGGTCGACACCACCGACGACGACCGCGTGCGCCGCGAGGGCACGATCTCCACGTCATCGAGGTCATACGCCCGCCGCGCGGTGCGACCCATCCCGATCTCGACCAGATCCCGCACGTGATGTCCCTTCTCGCACCGACGACAACGCCGTCCATTGTCGCTAGTCCGCGTGGGTGACCAACGCACGGGGCCCGTACTGCGCTGTTTTTGCCAATCCGACCACAGCCACAGCGGAGACCGCCGGCTTGCACAAGCACGTCCGGTTGGGCGTCCGCCTACTTTTGGCCGGATTGGCAAGGGGCTGACAACCGCAGGTTGTGCACCGCGTCACGAGGTTGTTTGCCACCGCCGTTTCGCGCGCTGTTGGATGCGTCGGACGACGACAGGGGGACCAGAGTGGCGCTGGGGCAGGACTTCCGACGGCTGTGGCTGGCGTACGCCACGAGCACCGCGGGCACGTGGCTCGCGCTCGACGCGTTCCCGTTCATCGCCGTGACGGTGCTCCACAGCAGCACCACGGAGGTCTCGGTGCTGGCCGCCGCGGGCCTGGCCGTCGGCGCGCTGATCGCCGTGCCGCTCGGGCCGTGGGTGGAGTTCCGGCGCAAGCGGCCGGTGCTGGTGGCGATGGATGCTGTGCGCTTCGTCGCACTGCTGACCTTGCCACTCGGCTACGCGCTGGGCGGGCTCACGTTCGGGCAGCTCGTGGCCGTGTCGGTGGTCGTGGCGGCCGCGAACATCGTGTTCACGGCGGCCAGCGGCGCCTACCTCAAGGGCATGGCGACGGGCGAGGACCTGCTCGTTGCCAACGGCCGGTTCGAGACCACGCAGTGGACCGCCACAGCCGTCGGCCCGCCTTCGGGCGGGGCGCTGATCGGCGTGTTCGGACCACTCACGACGGTGGTGCTCGACAGCGTCAGCTACCTGCTCTCCGCGCTCGCGATCGGCGCCATCCGCACGCCCGAGCCGCCGCCCACCGCGCGCCCCGCGACGGTCCGGACCAGGGACGTCCTCGACGGCTGGCACTACATCCTCGGCCACCCGCGGCTGCGCGCGTTGTTCCTCAACACGACGCTGGTGAACGGCCTGATCATGGCGACGTCACCGCTGCTCGCGATCCTGCTGCTGCGGGAGCTCGGGTTCGCGGCGTGGCAGTACGGGCTGGCGTTCGGCGTGCCGTGCCTCGGCGGGCTGCTCGGCTCGCGGCTGTCGCGCCGGATCACCGCGCGCTTCGGCCCTGAGCGCGTGCTGCTGGTGACGGGGACGCTACGCGTGATCTGGCCGGTCGCACTCGCCTTCACGCCGCACGGGCCGGCGGGGCTGGGGTTCGTGATGCTCGTCGAGTTCGGGCTGATCCTCACGATCGGCATCTTCAACCCCGTTTCGGCCACCTATCGGCTGCAGGAGACGGAGACCTCGCGCGCCGCCCGCGTGCTGTCCGCCTGGGGCATCACCGGCGGGGCGACGCGGGCCGCGCTGATGCTGGTGTGGGGCGCGCTCGGCGCGTGGCTCGGCACGCGCGAGGCGATCGGCCTGGCGGGGCTGCTGATGCTGGCCACGCCCGTGCTGCTGTGGCGGGTCAGAACAACGTCGCGCCCGCCACGGCCCCCACGACCGCGGAAAGCAGGCCCACCACCAGCGACACCCGCAGCGCCCGCTTCCCGCCCCGCACCATGAGGAACACCGCGTAGGCCAGCACGATCACCCCGATCACGCCGCCCCAGACGGGGCCGACGAACAACGAGGTGCGCACGATCGTCGTCTCGCCGCCGCTGCGCACCGCGCGCACCGCGCCGGAGTGGTCGGCCCGGGTGAGCTCCACGGAGGCGCCGACGCCGGCGTCGAGGCCCGGGTCGTCGCCGGAGACCTCGACGTCTTCGCCGATCTGGGTGGTAAACCGGACCACGTACCGGATCGTGCGGTCGCCGGCGCCGGGCACTTCGCGGCAGCTCACGACCTGCGCGGCCTCGACGTGCGCCGGTCCTCCGTACTCCACCACAAGACCCGCCGCGACGGTCGCCGGCACGGCGAAGCCGACGACGACCACGAACAACTCGGCGAGACGATCCGCTTTCACCGCACCACTCAGCCGCACCGCGGCCGTCGCCGTGAGGGGACAAATGCCGCTCGGCGCTCAGGGCCCCGAAAACCGCGTCAGAAGGAGACGCGCTCCACGGAATCCGTGCGCAGCACCGGCTCCTGTCGAAAGCAGCTTCTTGTAGTCGGTGCGGATCTGCTCGAGGTCGGTGTCGGCGTCCGGCTTGCCCGACATCCCGCCCGTCCCCTTCGAGAAAGATCAACGTCTCGAAGAGTGCCGGGACGGGCGGGATGTCGGGAAGATCCGTTCGGGCGGAGTTACCGCGCGGAGTAGTTCGGGGCCTCGACGGTCATCGTGATGTCGTGCGGGTGGCTCTCCTTCAGCCCGGCCGCGGTGATGCGCACGAGCTGAGCCTCCTGCAGCTGCGCGATCGTCTCGGCGCCCGCGTAGCCCATGCCGGCGCGCAGGCCGCCGACGAGCTGGTGCACGACGTTGGCGAGCGGCCCGCGGAACGGGATGCGGCCTTCGATGCCCTCGGGGACGAGCTTGTCCTCGTTGAGCACGTCGTCCTGCGCGTAGCGGTCCTTCGAGTACGACTTGCCCTGGCCGCGCGACTGCATCGCACCCAGGGAACCCATGCCGCGGTAGACCTTGAACTGCTTGCCGCCGACGAGGATCAGGTCGCCGGGCGACTCGGCGGTGCCGGCGAGCAGGCTGCCGAGCATCACGCTGGACGCGCCGGACGCGATGGCCTTGGCGATGTCGCCGGAGTACTGGATGCCGCCGTCGCCGATCACCGGGATGCCGGCCGGGCGGCAGGCCTGGTCGGCCTCGTAGATCGCGGAGATCTGCGGCACACCGACACCGGCGACGATCCGCGTCGTGCAGATCGAGCCCGGGCCCACGCCGACCTTCACGCCGTCCACGCCCGCGTCCACGAGCGCCTGCGCGCCCGCGCGGGTGGCGACGTTGCCGCCGACGATGTCGACGGTGTCGCCCAGCTCCTTCTTCAGCAGCTTGACGGTCTCGACCACGGCGCGGGAGTGGCCGTGGGCGGTGTCGACCATCAGCACGTCGACGCCGGCCTCGGCCAGCGTCATCGCGCGCTTGTGCCCGTCGGCGCCGACGCCTACGGCCGCGCCGACGATCAGGCGGCCGTCGGTGTCCTTCGTGGCGTTGGGGTACTGCTCGGTCTTCACGAAGTCCTTGACCGTGATCAGGCCGCGGAGCTTGCCCGCGCCGTCGACGATCGGCAGCTTCTCGATCTTGTGCCGGCGCAGCAGGCCGAGCGCGGCGTCGGCCGTGACGCCGACCTGCGCGGTGATCAGCGGCGCCTTCGTCATGACTTCGCTGACCAGGCGCGTGTAGTCCACCTCGAACCGCATGTCGCGGTTGGTGATGATGCCCACGAGCGAGCCGGACGCGTCGGTGACCGGGACGCCGGAGATGCGGAAGCGGGCGCACAGGGCGTCGACCTCGGCGAGCGTGTCGTCGGGCGAGCAGGTGACCGGGTCGGTGACCATGCCGGCCTCGGACCGCTTCACCACCTCGACGGCGGCGGCCTGCTCGTCGATTGGCAGGTTGCGCTGCAGCACGCCGATGCCGCCCTGGCGCGCCATGGCGATCGCCATGCGGGCTTCGGTGACGGTGTCCATGGCGGCGGAGACCAGCGGGACATTGAGGGTGATGTTGCGTGTGAGGCGGGTACTGGTGTCGACCCCGCTGGGCACCACGTCGGATTCGGCCGGCAGCAGCAGCACGTCGTCGAAGGTCAGGCCCAGCATCGCGAACTTGCTGGGCACGGGGGCGGTGATGCTTTCGCTGGTCATAGCGGGCGAAGGGCCTTCCTGGCGGGGGTGAGCGATCTGGCCGAGGGGCTGGCTGAGCCTTCCCCTCATGATATCCGGGGTTCACCCCTGACCCGGGTGGGTGGGGACGGGCGCCACACGGCGGGTACCGTGCAGGCCGTGCCGCACGACGTGTTGCCCCCCGACCCCTTCGCGGACGACCCGGACGATCCGGCTCGGGCGTTCCTCGATCCCGAAGACCAGCTGGACGAGCCCATCAGCCCGGACGAACGCACCGAGCTGCTGGCCGACCTCTCCGACCTGGCGGTGTACCAAGCCCTCCTGGAGCCTCGTGGCGTCCGCGGCATCGTCGTGGACTGCGGCGAATGCGACGAACCCCACTATCACGACTGGCACCTCCTGCGTGCCAGCCTCGAACAGCTCCTCGCGGACGGCCGCATGCGACCCCACGAGCCGGCCTTCGACCCGAACCCCGGCGACTACGTGAGCTGGGACTACTGCCGCGGCTTCGCCGACGGTGTGACGGCGAACGAGAGCGCGTACTGAGGTTTGTGGTTGCGTTGAACGGGCCCTGGTGAGACTGCTCACCAGGGCCGCTCTCGTCTGCGGCAGGGCCGAGCCGGGCCGGAGACGAGAAACGCCCCGGCCGGAGCCAGGGCGTTTTCGAGGTGAGGTCTTACGGGTTCTCCGACGAGCTGTTCTGACCGCCGGCACTCCCGCTTTCCGAGGATTCGTTGCGGGGGCTGACGCCGCCGCTGCCGGGGTCGTTGCCCGTCGCGTTGCCCGTGGCGTCGGTGGGTGTCGTGGGCGGCGTGGGCGTGTCGGTGGTGGTGTCCGGGGGCGGCGGAGGCGGGGGCGGCGGCGCCGTGACGCTGGTCGTGTCCGGTTGGCTGGTGGAGCCGGTGCCGGGCAGGGACGTCGGCTGGCCGCTCGACTGCTGCGACGCCGTGTTGGCCGGGTTGTTGACCGGCGGCGGCGTGGACGGGTCGTTCGGCGGGTTCTGGCCCGTGGTGGGCACGGCGGGGGCACCGAGCTGGGCGGCGAGCTGGCGGTGCTGCTCGAGCAGCTGGTCGCGGTTCTCGTCGTCGGTGACCTGGTTCAGGGCGGCCTGCGCGTCGTCGAGGGCCTTGCGGGCGTCGGCGAGGCGGTTGTCGGCCAGGGCGAGGTTCGCCTTCTCGAGGTCGAGCTTCGCCGCCGCGGCGGCTTCGACCGAGTGGGCGTGGTCGGTGTAAAGGACCTTCGTCAGGCCCCACAGCGTGTCGCCGGGCTGGGCGTCACGTGCGGCGAGGCCGGTGCCGGCGAACGCGATGGCCACCGCGGCGCACGCGGCGGCGACCGGCACCAGGATGCGGCGCCGTCGGCTGCGGTCGGCGCGTTTGCGCGCCAGCGAGGCCGTCTTCACCGTGGTGACGGCGGTGTCGACGTCGACCAGCTCGGCCAGCGGCTCGCTGTCGATGTCGCGGCGCCAGGCGAGCAGCAGCGCGTTGAGATCCTGGTCGCCGAGCCCGTCGGCGATGGCCGGGTCCGTGCCGCCGAGTGCGTCGAGCAGTGCGTCGTCGGCCTGGATGGCCGTGAGATCACCGTCGGCCTCCGGGTCGTAGGCCGTCATGCCGCTCGTGAACGCGGACGGCGACAGGTCACGATCGTCGTCGTGATCGGTCACTCAGATCACCTCCTCGGCGGCGAGCACCTTACGCAGGCGAGCAAGCGCTCGGTGCTGGGCCACTCGAACGGCACCCGGGGTCGACCCGACGGCCTCCGCGGTCTCTTCCGCCGACAAGCCCACCACGACGCGCAGCACGACGATCTCGCGCTGTTTGTCGGGGAGCACTTGCAGCAGCTGCGCCATCCGTTCGTTCAGCTCGCCCTGCAACGCGCGCTGTTCCGGACCGACGCCGACCTCGACCTCGTCGGGGACCTCGGCCACCGGTTCAGCCCGGTTGCGGGCCGCCGCGCGGTGCGCGTCGGCGACCTTGTGCTGGGCGATGCCGTAGACGAAAGCCAGGAACGGGCGGCCTTGTTCACGGTACGAAGGCAATGCCGTGAGCACCGCGAGACACACCTCCTGCGCAACATCGTCTGCCGAAGCGAACGAACGCTCCTGCCTGCCAACTCGAGCGCGGCAATACCGCACTACCAGGGGGCGGATGGCCGCCAGCAGCCGATCGACTGCCTGGGGGTCTCCCTCCACGGCAGCGGCGACCGGCTCATCCAATCCGTCCCCCACATTGGCCATCGCAGACAACAGTCCCAGTGTTACGTGTAGGCGTGCAAAGAATCCGGCGCGTGGTCATCGTGCCCCGCCCGCCGGTGACAGTTACCGTACCGTCGGCGACCTTTCCGACAACCGCCAGAGGTGGTCACCGGTGTGCCGCGTCCGTGGACCCGGCCGCACCGCACATGTCGACCAGAAGACCAACGAGCGGCTGACCTGCGGGGTACGGCTTGCTGCCCGGGAGGGTGGCGCCGGCTGGGGAGCCTGCCCGAGCGGTGGGGACGAAGGCGACGAACGTGACAGGTGACACATTTGTCACCGATGACACGGGTCAAGACCCGAGGACACAGGTACGGGCCAGGGCGGCAACCCTGGCCCGTCGTCACCGTGGCGTCAGAACGGACAACCTGTCACGCGGAGCGTGGTTTAGCAGTTACTGATTTCAGGACGCAGCGCTCAGGACACGAGGCCACGGCGGAAACCGTGGGCCACGGCCTGGGCGCGGTCGCGGACGCCGAGCTTGCGGAACAGCCGCCGCGCGTGCGTCTTCACCGTGTCCTCGGACAGATAGAGCTCACGGCCGATCTGGCCGTTGCTCTTGCCCTGGCTCATGCCGCGCAGCACCTGCAGCTCGCGCTCGGTGAGCTGCACGCCGGGGTCCGACGGCTGGCGCGGCGCCGGAACCGAGGTGCTGGCGAGCGTGTGGGCCAGTGCGGCGACCAGCTCGGGGCGCGAGGCGTCCCAGCGGAGGTAGCCGCGGGCACCGCCGGCGATGGCGGCAGCGATGCTGCCGGCGTCGTCGGGGGCACCGAAGACGATGACATTCGCCTGGGGGTTCGCGGAGACGAGCCGCCGAGTGGCTTCGACGCCCGTCGGGACCGCGCGCTGCGTCCCGACCAGCACGACGTCGACCGGCTGACGGGTGTACCGGGCCAACAGCTCGTCACCGTGCGCTACGCAGTCGATGCGACTGACCCCAGGGACCGCGGACATCACACGGGTGAGCCCTTCGCGGACACTGCGTCGGTCGTCGCAGATCAAGACCGTCGTCACGGGGTTTCCTTCCTGCAGCCGGGTGACATTCCACTTCCCCTATCGGACGCTTTAGCCCGAACCTTGACACGATCCGGTGGCTTTTTTTGAAGTTTCTTAGCCCGGATGCCGGAACGGCGTTTCCAGAGGGCTCAACCCGGCCTCTCGGGCACCCATGGTGAATCCTCTGCGATCCGCATCACGCAAGGATCTGCGTGCCGTAACACTGCGTGCAACACCTCAAGGCTTCTGAATCGATACTTCTCGGCGTGTCCGGGGTCCAGATCGGCCGCCACGCGTGTCGCCACCCAAATAAGTGAATGGAGTTCGTATTTCTCGGCGGCCATGGCGGCATTTGTGACGACGTCGAGTGCAGTAGCGCGTTGCTCCGGTTCCCCGGCCGTCGCGAGTGAGACTCCGAGCACGATGTCGGATTTGACGACGTGGCGAGACGAGCCGCGCACCCGCGCGGTTTCCGCAGCTCGCCGCGCGGGCGCGATCGCTTCTCGCGGGCGGCCGGCGGCCAGCTCGATCTCGGCCCCGACCCAGCCGCCGCGGACGGTCGCGCGCCACCGGTCGTCGGCCTCCGCCGCGCGGGCCGCCAGACGCCGGGCGGCGGCGAGGCGGCCCAGGGCGAGGTTGTCGGCGGCCAGGCCGAGCAGGGCGTCGGCTCGCGCGCCGGCCGCGTCGAGGCCGTCCGGATCCACGCGAGTCGCGCCGGCACCGTCGAGGGCCACCAGCGCCTCCCCGTCCAGCGCCCGCGCGGCGACGTGCCCGCCGAGCTGACGGCGGTGCGACGCCAGCGTGGTCGCGGCCAGCGAGGCCACCACCGGGTCGGCACCCCGGCGCAGGTCGGCCAGCGCGGTGGCCGCGGCGGCGTAGCGGCCCTGGGCGCCGAGCACGACCGCGGCCAGCAGCCGGTGCCGGGGCGCGGCGGAGCGCGGCGCCGTGACCGGCACCAGCGGCGGCACGAGATCGCCGAACGCGAGCTCGACGAGAGAGGTTCGGAGCACGGGACCTTTCTAGCGCCCCGCCCCGACAAGAACGTGCTCGACGCGGCCCGCGGCGGCGGGCAGATCGGCGAGCAGCTCGACCTTGTCGGGCAGCGTGGCGACGTCCCAGCCGGGCCCGCACGCGAACAACCGGCTGCGCTGGCGGCCGCGCGACACCCGCGCGAACAGCCGCGGGTCCCCCACATCGCGCCGGTGCGCCCACAGCACCACCGCGGCGGGCGCGCTGCGTCGCACGGCCACCGCCAGGACCTCCGCGGGCAGCGGCACGCCGAACAGCTGCGCGCCGATCCGCCGCCCGGCCAGCGCGGCCGCGAGCGCGTAGACCGGCATGGTGTCCCGTTCCTCCGGCACGCACGCGAGCAGCACCGGACGCAGGTTGAGCGGCGCGTCGAGCACGGGCGTCGCGCGCACGAGCGCCGCGTACACGCACTCGGCCAGCAGGTACTCGACCTCGGCGCCGGCACTGACCCCGCGCCAGCGCGCGCCGAGCGCCGTGAGCACCGGCTCGACCACGCCCGACCACGCGGCGAGCACGCCTAGCTCGTCGAGCGCCTCGGCCAGCATGCGCTGCACGGCGCCGACGTCCATGGCCAGCGCGGCCGTGCTCAGGCGCCGGGCCAGGCGCGACGGGACCTCACCGTCGGCGGGCGCGGCGTGTGCCGGGGTCGCGAGTTCGTCAGCGGGCTGGACGATCTCCGCGCGCGGCATCTGCTGCAGCGCGTAGCGGGCGGCTTCGGCCGTCGAGGCGCCGCGGAGGAGGGCGCGCTGCATGAGCTCGAGGCGGTCGATGTCGGAGCTGCCGTAGCGGCGGTGCCGGCCGTCGGTGTGGCGGCTGGGGCCCAGCCCGTAGCGACGGTCCCAGGTACGGAGGGTCGACGGGGCGACCCCGAGCCGGCGAGCGACCGAGGCCACCGGCAGGGTGGGTTCTCCTTCACGCGCTCCGGATCCCACCCGGCCAATATCCAGGCCCGCGAGAGTCACGGCAACCGGAGCCAAAACCCCTGCTCACCATTCCGGGGGATGCCTAACGGCTGAATCATCCCGAAGCCCTTGAACAACTATTGGCGCGCTTCTAACGTTACCGCCGTTGCACCGAATGGAGTATCGGCACCACAGCAGAGCAGCTAATGGCATCGACCGGATGACGGAGGCGGTCAGGATGGCAGACACGCGCAGGCTTCCCGGTCCCAACGCGGACATGTGGGACTGGCAGCTGGAGGGGTCGTGTCGGGGGATGGACAGCGCGGCGTTCTTTCACCCGGACGGCGAGCGGGGGCCGGCTAGGGCACGCCGCGAGGCCAGGGCGAAGGCGGTCTGCCTGGCCTGCCCGGTGCTGGACATGTGCCGGCGGCACGCACTGGCCGTGCACGAGCCCTACGGGATCTGGGGCGGACTGTCCGAGTCCGAGCGGGAGAACCTGATCAAACAGGACAAACGAGTGCTGAGCATGTCCGGCGGCTGAGCGCGATCACGAACTCGCGACAGGGGCGGTGTCCACTTCGGACATCGCCCCGGTGTCGTTTCCGGGGTTTTCCGGCCAGCACGTGAGGGCGGTGTCGATGACCGCCGTGAGCTCCGGCAGGCCGGCACCGTCGCGGGCCTGCACGGACAGGCCGAACAGGACGGTCGCGTAGTAGCCGCCGAGCGCTTCGACGTCGGTGGTCTCCGGCAGCTCGCCGGCCTCGACGCCGCGCCTCAGCCGGGTGCGGATCAGGTCCCGGACGTGGGCGCGGGCCTCGCCGAGAAGCTCGCACACGGGCCGGTTGGCGGGCGAGCAGTTCGTGGCGGCGAGCACGACCATGCAGCCGGTGGGGTGCGCAGGATCGACGTACACGCGGACGTTGTCGCGCAGCATCGCTTCAACGGCGGCGCGGGCCGTCGGCTCTTCGGCGAGCGCGCGGGGCGTGTGGCTGCCGTAGGTGGCGCTGTACTGCTCCACCGCTTCGCGGAACAGCGCCTCCTTGCCACCGAAGGCCGCGTACAGACTGGGCGGGTTGATGCCCATCGCGCCGGTGAGGTCGGCCAGCGAGGCGCCCTCGTAGCCGCGCTCCCAGAAGACGAACATGGCCTCGGTGAGCGCGCGTTCCCGGTCGAACGCGCGCGGCCGGCCGCGCGGTGACATGGACCACCTTCTTTAGTGAGCGATACAGAAAAACTTGACGACGCCATCGTACGGCGTCTTTTATGTAGTCATCGATACAGAAAGGAACCTTCTGATGGGAACGCTGGACGGCAAGGTCGCCCTGGTGACAGGCGGCAGCCGGGGCATCGGCGCGGCGATCGCGAAGCGGCTGGCCGCGGACGGCGCCGACGTCGCCATCACCTACGAACGCTCGGCGGACAAGGCGGCCAAGGTCGTCACCGAGGTCGAGGAACAGGGCCGGCGCGGCCTCGCGCTGCAGGCCGACTCCGCGGACGCCGCCGCGGTGACCTCGGCCGTCGACCGTGTCGCCGAGGAGCTCGGCGGGCTCGACATCCTGGTCAACAACGCGGGCATCTCCATCGCGGGGCCGCTCGACGGGCTCTCGCTCGACGACATCGACCGCACGCTCTCGGTGAACGTGCGCGCCGTGCTGGTCGCCACGCAGGCGGCGCTGAAGCACCTCCCCCGCGGCGGCCGCGTGGTCTCGATCGGCAGCGACCTTGCCGAGCGCGTGCCGTTCCCCGGCATGAGCCTGTACTCGGCGAGCAAGGCGGCGCTGATCGGCTTCACCCGCGGCCTGGCGCGCGACCTCGGGCCGCGGGGCATCACCGCCACCGTGGTCCACCCGGGCTCGACCAACACCGACATGAACCCGGTCGACGGTCCCGCTTCGGCGGCCCAGGTGCCGCACATCGCACTCGGTCACTACGCGGAAGCGGCGGACGTCGCCGCGACCGTGGCCCACGTGGCGGGCCCGGACGGCCGCTACCTGACGGGCACGGCGATCACGGTCGACGGCGGGTTCACCGCCTGAGCCGCGGGGCGCCGGTTCCGGCCGGCGCTCACCGTGGCCGCGCCGCCAGTCCGGTCCAGAACCGGAGGGCGGCGCGGTCCAGCTCGAGGGCCAGCTGCGTGGCGTGGTCGGACGCGGCGGCGCCGTGCCGGGCGATGCGGCTGCGGTGCTGCTCGGCCTGTTCGGCCGCGAGCAGCGAAAGGCTCTCGGGGTCGGCGAGGTCGCTGAACGCGAGCTTGAGCCAGGCCACGCCGCGGATCTCGGCCGGCTCGGCGTCGGGCCGGCTCAGCCACTCCCGCAGCACGCGATGGCCAGCTTCGGTGACGCAGTAGGTCTTGCGGCGGCGGCCGGACGTCTCCTGGGCACCTTCGAGCAGGCCTTGTTCCTGCAGCTGGCCGGAAATCGCGTACAGCTGCGCGTGCGGGATGGGCCAGTACCGCCCGATCGAGCGGCGCAACGCCTGCTTCACCGCGTACGGCGTGGTCACGCCGAGCTGGGCGACCATGCCGAGCACCACGTAGGCCGTGGCGGAAAGCTCTCGCGTTCCCGAAGTCATCGGCGCCTCCAGTAGTTACATTGAGACTACTGGACGGCGTCGGGAAAACCGGCGGCCAGGATCTTCCGCACGCGATCGGTCAGGCCACGGCGCCGGCTGACGGCGAGCTGCAGGTCGAGCGGCGCGACCGGCACGTCGTGTCCGCGCCGGCGCACGTGGTCGAGGCGACCGGTGGGGCTTTGCTCGTGGGGCTCACCCGTCTCGTGGACGCCGGCGATCCACTCGATCACGCAGCCCGCGAACGCCCGCCCGCCACGGTCGGCGACCCAGCCCGTGAACTCGGTGACCGGCTCGACGAGCAGGTCTTCGAAGAGCCTGCCGGCGAGGTGGGCGTCGACGACGGAGAAGTCGAGGTCGCCGGGGCCGACGTCGATCCCGCGCACGGCCAAGGCGCCGGAGCCGTAGAGGAACCAGCTCAGGCGGCTGCCTTCGACGCGATCGAGGAAGATCTCCAGCGCGTCCTCCCACGGCACCGGGCGGCGGCGGACGCTCTGCAGCAGCATTTCCTCGAGGTGGCGGGCGAAGTTGGCGTGTGTGCGCCGGACGTCGCCGGTGGCGGACAGCGTGCGCAGGAACCGGTCGCCTGCGGGCGCGAAACCCAGGTGCACCAAGCGATTTTGGTAGAGCTGCACATTCGTGCGGACCTCGTAGGTCGCGCGGTCGCCGTCGACGTCGAGCGAAGTGGCGAGGTTCACGGCAGATCCCTTGGCGCACACGAAACCGGGGCGGCACCCCCTCGGAAGGGAGTACCGCCCCGGTTCGGCGTGCTGGTGGAACTAGTGCGAGTGACCGTGGCCGTGGCCGGCGTCGGGTTCCTCGTCGACCGGCTTCTCGACCACGGCGCTCTCCGTGGTGAGCACGAGCCGGGCGATGGACGCGGCGTTGGCGACCGCGGAGCGGGTCACCTTGACCGGGTCGACGATGCCGCCCGCGATCAGGTCGGTGAGCTCACCGGTGGCCGCGTTGAAGCCCTGGCCCCAGCTCTGCTCCTGGACCTTGTTCACGATGACCGCGCCCTCGTGGCCCGCGTTGGTCGCGATCCAGAACAGCGGGGCGGTGAGCGCGTCGCGGACGATGCGGACGCCCGTGGCCTCGTCACCGGTCAGGCCGAGGTCGCCCTCGAGCTCCTTGACCGCGTGGACCAGAGCCGAGCCACCGCCGGGGAGGATGCCCTCCTCGACGGCCGCCTTCGTGGACGCCACGGCGTCCTCGATGCGGTGCTTGCGCTCGTTGAGCTCGGTCTCGGTGGCCGCGCCGACCTTGATCACGGCCACGCCGCCGCCGAGCTTCGCGAGCCGCTCCTGCAGCTTTTCGCGGTCCCAGTCGGAGTCGGTGGTCTCGATCTCCTTGCGGATCTGCGCGATCCGGCCGGTGATGGCGTCCTTGGAGCCCGCGCCGTCGACGATCGTGGTGTCGTCCTTGGTGACGACGATCCGGCGCGCGCGACCCAGCGAGCTGAGGTCGATCTCGGACAGCTTCACGCCGATCTCGGCGGACACGACCTCGCCGCCGGTGATGAACGCGAGGTCGTCCAGGAACGCCTTGCGGCGGTCGCCGAAGAACGGCGCCTTGACCGCGACGGCGGTGATCGTCTTGCGCAGCGAGTTCACCACGAGAGTGGACAGCGCCTCGCCGTCGACGTCCTCGGCGATGATCAGCAGCGGCTTCTTGGCCTCGACGACCTTCTCCAGCACCGGGAGCAGGTCGGCCAGCGCCGAGATCTTCTCGCGGGACAGCAGGATGTAGGCGTCCTCGAGGATCGCCTTCTGGTCCTCGGGGTTGGTCGCGAAGTGCGCCGACAGGAAGCCCTTGTCGAACTGCACGCCCTCGGTGATCACGAGCTCGGTCGCCAGGGTCGACGACTCCTCGATGGTGATCACGCCGTCCTCGCCCACGCGCTCGACGGCCTCGCCGAGCAGCTGGCCGATCGTGGCGTCGCGGGAGGTGACGGTGCCGACCTGCGCGATGTTCTCGCGGCCCTTGACCGGGGTGGCCTTGGACTTGAGGACCTCGATGACCTTCTCGGCCGCGGCCTCGATGCCCTTGCCGACCGAGGTCGGGTTGGCGCCGGCGGCGACGTTGCGAAGGCCGTGCTTGACCAGCGACTGGGCGAGCACCGTGGCGGTGGTCGTGCCGTCACCGGCAACGTCGTTGGTCTTCGTGGCCACGTTCTTGGCCAGCTGCGCGCCGAGGTTCTCGAACGGGTCGTCGAGCTCGATCTCACGGGCGACGGTCACGCCGTCGAGGGTGATGGTCGGGCCGCCGAACTTCTTGTCCAGAACGACGTGGCGACCACGCGGGCCGAGGGTCACCTTGACGGCGTCGGCGAGCTTGTTCACCCCGCGCTCGAGCGCGCGACGAGCGTCCTCGTCGAAACTGATCTGCTTGGGCATAGCGTGTTCCGCTTACCTTTCAGGGGTTTTTGAACGCAAGAACGCCCCGTCCCCCGGCTTGTGCGGGGCCCGGGGCGTCATGCGCTTCGAGCGGACGTCAGTTGATGACGGCCAGCACGTCGCGGGCGGAGAGGATGAGGTAGTCCTCGCCGTTGTACTTGACCTCGGTGCCGCCGTACTTGGAGTAGATCACGACGTCGCCCACGGCCACGTCGAGCGGCACGCGGTTGCCCTTGTCGTCGATCCGGCCCGGGCCCACGGCCAGAACCTTGCCCTCCTGGGGCTTTTCCTTGGCGGTGTCGGGGATGACGAGGCCGGAAGCGGTCGTCTCCTCGGCCTCGCTCGTCTGGACAACGATCTTGTCCTCGAGCGGCTTGATGTTCACGCTCACCGGGTTGACCTCCACGGTCGTCGAAAGCGTCGGCAGGATGACTTACGGCTCCTACCACCCCCGCCGTCGCGGGTGCCGGGCGTGTTCGGGCCGTTCGATTAGCACTCTAGCCATGGGAGTGCCAGCATTGCAAGGAGGGTCCATCTGACGTGGGGGAATCCTCGGCGAAGCGGGCTGACCGGGGGTTGTTTCGCACTGGTTCCGCCACCCGCGGCTAGGCGCCGTCGGTCAGGATGAGCAGGCCGATGCCGATCAGCACGGCGGGCAGGACGATGTGGCCCCAGCGCGCGAGCGCCCGTGCGACGGCGGGGCGCGTGGCGAGGTGGCGGCCGGCGGCGAGCCAGGCGGCGACCAGCACGAGGAACACGACCGCGTAGACGATCGTGCCGCCCGGTCCGGCGGTGGCGAAGACGGGGACGTAGACGCCGATGTTGTCGCCGCCGTTGGCGAACGTGACGGCGGCGACTTCGAGGGCCCGCGGGCGGCCGGGCCGGCTGGTTTCCCCGTCGTCGCCGCGGTGGCGCCAGGCTCGGACGGCGGCGCGGATCCCCAGCGCGATCGGCAGCAGGCCGAGGTACGGGTCGAAGCCGGCCGGCAGGAACGTCACCCCGAATGCGGCCGCCACGGCGACGGCGAGGATCGCCAGGAACCCGAGGTACTGGCCGATCGCGACGGCTCGGGTCGCGCCGGGAAGGCCCGCGCCGCGGGCGAAGAACAGGGCCAGCACCAGGAGGTCGTCGACGTTGGTCACGGCGAACAGGCCCACGGCCTGGCCGACGACGGTCAGGTTCACCCTTGCGACAGTGCCAGGATCCGGTCGGTCAGGCGGGTTTGGTGGCGCGGATGATCGCGGAGTGCATGCCGTCGGCGATGGGGTGGGTCGGGGCGATCTCGATGCCGGTGAAGCCGGCCGCTTCGAGGCCATGGCGGTATTCGGCGAAGGACAGGGCGCCCGCGATGCAGCCGACGTAGTCGCCGCGTTCGGCGCGCTGGGTCGGGCTGAGGGTGTCGTCGGAGACGACGTCGGACACCCCGATCCGTCCGCCGGGCTTGAGGACGCGGAAGGTTTCCGCGAAGACGGCGGGTTTGTCGGTGGACAGGTTGATCACGCAGTTGGAGATGACGACGTCGATGGTGTTCGCGGGCAGCGGGATGGACTCGATCGCGCCGCGCAGGAACTCGACGTTCGTGGCGCCGGCTTTGGCGGCGTTGGCGGTGGCCAGCGCCAGCATCTCGTCGGTCAGGTCCAGCCCGTAGGCCTTGCCGGTGGGCCCGACACGGCGGGCCGACAGCAGGACGTCGATGCCGCCGCCGGAGCCGAGGTCGAGGACGTGGTCGCCGGGTCGGAGGTCGGCCACGGCGGTCGGGTTGCCGCAGCCCAGGGAGGCGGCGACGGCATCGGCGGGAAGTGCGTCGCGTTCGTCGGCGGCGTAGAGGGTCGAGCCGAACTTCTCGTCCACCTCGACCGGCGACGGGCCGCAGCACCCGGCCCCACCTGAGGTGACTTCGAGAGCGGCCGCGGCGTAGCGCTGTCGCACGGTTTCGCGCAGGTCGGTCATCGTGCTTCTCCTTGCTGGATCAGCTTGTATCGATGTTTGTGGAAATAAGCTTGTGCCTTGGATCGGCGGATGTCAATATAGAAAGATGTCAATGCAGGAGTTGGTCGACCAGTCCGCGGGGTGTTGCGCGGGACTGACCTCCGCACCGCTCGCCGAAGCCGAAGCCGCCGAGCTGGCCCGCGTGTTCAAGGCGCTCGGCGACCCGGTGCGGCTGCGGCTGCTGTCGATGATCGCCTCCCGCGAGGGCGGCGAGATGTGCGTGTGCGAGCTGACGCCCGCGTTCGACCTTGCGCAGCCGACGATCTCGCACCACCTGAAACTGTTGCGCCAGGCCGGTTTGATCGACTGCGAGCGACGAGGGACGTGGGTGTACTACTGGGCTCTTCCGTCCACAATGGAGCGTCTCGCGGCTGTTCTGCGCGCGCCGCAACGGTGACCACGTCGGTCTGGCGGCGGTCCGTCGCCGAGGCCATCGGAACGGCGTCCCTGGCGGCCGTCGTCGTCGGCTCCGGCGCCCAGGCCGCCGAGCTGTCGCGTGACGTCGGTGTGCAGCTGCTCGCGAACTCGCTGGCCACCGTTTTCGGGTTGGGTGTGCTGATCGCGTTGTTCGGGCCGGTGTCCGGCGCGCATTTCAACCCGCTGGTCTCGCTGGCGGCCTGGCTCACCCGTCGCGATGGGTTCGCGTTGCGCGACGTCGCGGCCTACGTGCCCGCGCAGCTTGCCGGCGGCATCGGCGGCGCGATCCTGGCCAACGCGATGTTCGCCCGCCCGCTCGTTCAGTGGTCCGGGCACGACCGTGCGACCGGAAATCTGTGGCTCGGCGAGGTGGTGGCGACGGCGGGGCTGCTCGTGCTGATCTTCGGGCTCGACCGCACCGGACGCGGGCACCACGCACCGGTGGCGGTGGCGTCGTTCATCGGCGCCGCTTACTGGTTCACCTCGTCCACGTCGTTCGCGAACCCGGCGGTGACCGTGGGGCGCGCCTTCACCGACACGTTCGCCGGGATCGCGCCAGGTTCGGTGGGTCCGTTCGTCGCCGCGCAAGTCGTCGGCGCCGCAGTCGGCATCGGACTCGTCGCGCTGTTGTTCCGCGTTGCCCGTACCCCTCAGGAGGCCCTGTCATGACTCGGTCCGTGCTGTTCGTCTGCGTGCACAACGCGGGCCGGTCGCAGATGGCCGCCGCGTTCCTCGCGGACCTCGGCGGTGACCTCGTCGAGGTGCGCTCGGCCGGGTCCGCACCGGCCGACAGCCTCAACCCCGTCGTGGTCGAGGCCATGGCGGAGGTCGGCATCGACCTCACCGCGGAGACGCCGAAGGTCCTCACCGCCGACGCGGTGCAAGCGTCCGACGTCGTCATCACCATGGGCTGCGGCGACGCCTGCCCCGTGTTCCCCGGCAAGTCCTACCGCGATTGGGAACTCGACGATCCGGCGGGCAAAACCCTCGCCGAGGTCCGCGTGATCCGCGACGAGATCCGGAGCCGCGTGAAGGCGTTCGTCCGGGAACTTTCCTACGGCGGCGGGCGGCCCAAGCTCCTCGAAGAGTGCCGGAACGCGCAGGACCTGCTCGACCAGGTCCGGTTGCGGCCGCGGATGTGGGTGCGGAAGGGGTCGTTGCAGGAGCTGCAGACCTACCTCGTCGGGTACAGCGCGGCGCTGTTCGTGCACGGGGTGGACGAGGAGTTCGTGATGGAGCCGACGGGACCGTTCGCCGAGTGGGTGCGCGGGCGAACCGGCTGGTCGATGTCACTGGGCTGGGCCGCGGCGATCGAGAGGCACGCCGGGGACGCGGACCCGCTGGACGTGTTCTTCCGGCTGTTGGACGAATATCGCCTGAGCGCGGCCGAAGATCGCTAGGCTCGCGCCCGTGAGCAGCAGGCTGGCCGACGGCAGCGCCGGCGACGCGGACTACGGCGAGATCGGCAAGGTCTACACCGGGTTCCGCAACCCCGACCCCGCATCGCCGCCGCGGTCTTGGCGTCGCTCGGGGCCGCGAAGACCGTGCTGAACGTCGGGGCCGGCGCGGGGTCGTACGAGCCGGCCGACCGCCGAGTGACCGCCGTGGAGCCATCCGCGTCGATGCGGGCACTGCGGCGCGCGGACCGGCCCGCGGTGGATGCGACGGCGGAGGATCTTCCGTTCGAGGACAACAGTTTCGACGCGGCCATGGCGACGTTCACCGTGCACCAGTGGCCGGATCTCGCGAAGGGGCTGGGCGAGGTCCGGCGCGTCACGAAGGGTCCCGTCGTGATCCTGACCTGCGATCCCGATCGGGTGCGGGACTTCTGGTTGTACGAGTACGCCCCGGAAGTACTCGACACGGAGGCGCGAAGGTACCCGGCGATCGGCGAGATCGCGAAGTACCTGGGCGACACCGTGGTCGTGCCCGTGCCGGTGCCGCACGACTGCGTCGACGGGTTCAACGAGGCGTACTTCGCGCGGCCGGAGATGCTGCTGGAGCCGGCGGCGCGTCAGGCGTGTTCGGCGTGGAGCTTTGTCGACGAAGCGGCCGAGGAGCGCTTCACCCGCAAGCTGACCAGCGATCTCGCCGACGGGACCTGGGCCGCGAAGTACGGCGCGCTCAAGGAGCAACCCGCGTTCGACGGCTTCCTCGTGCTCGTGATCAGCCGCTGACGACCGCTGGGCGAAACCGCCGTCGCGGAGGCTTACGAGGCGCCGCCGTTTCTGGTTAAGTTTTGCCGGAAAAGCACCGACACCTGGGGGTCCCACCGATGTTCCACTCCGTTACGCGGCGGCTGGCCGTCGCGGGCGGGGCGGGGTTGCTGGCGGTCGCGTTGGCGACGTCGGCACCTGCCCAAGCCCAACCAGCGAACCAACAGCGCCAGCAGGACTTCGCGAGCGCCGCGCAGGAGTTCGGCGTCCCGCTGGACGTGTTGCTCGGCGTCTCGTACCTGGAGTCTCGCTGGGATTACAACGCCGGTACGCCCAGCACCGCCGCCGGTTACGGGCCGATGCACCTCACGGATCTGCGCACGGCCGGCGTCGTGACCAGTGAGTTCGACCAGAACGGCGAAGACCCGCGCGGCGACGACGCCCGGCCGGCGCTGCACCCGAAGCCGACGCAGCAGCCCGCGGCCATCCCGCCCGGCCTGCAGACCGTGGACCAGGCCGCGGCCCTGCTGCACACGGACGCGGCGACGCTGCGCACCGACCCGAAGCAGAACGTCCGCGGCGGCGCGGCCCTGCTGGCCGAGTACCAGCGCAAGCTCGGCGTACGCAGCGAAGACGCGAAGGACTGGTATGGCGCCGTCGCCGCGTACAGCGGCTCGGAGGACGTGACGGCGGCACAGACCTTCGCCGACGAGGTCTACAGCACCATCGCCACCGGCGAGACGCGCACGACAGACGACGGCCAGGCCGTCACGCTCGCCGCGACCCCCGGCGTCGCACCTGACAAGGCACAGGCCGAGCGGCTGGGCCTGCGCACAGACGCCCCGCCCGCCACCGAATGCCCGAAGTCCGTGGCCTGCGAGTCCGTGCCGGCGCCCTACCAGGAGCTGCCCGGCGGCGACTACGGCAACCACGACATCGCGAACCGCCCGCAGAGCCAGAAGATCAACACGATCGTCATCCACGACACCGAGGGCTACTGGGACGACGCGCTCGCCCTGGCGCAGGACCCGACCTACCTCGCGTGGCACTACACCGTGCGTTCGCAGGACGGCCTGATCGCGCAGCACGTGCCGACGAAGGACGTCGGCTGGCACGCGGGCAACTGGTACGTCAACGCGAAGTCCATCGGCGTCGAGCACGAGGGCTTCGCCGCGCAGGGCACTTGGTACACCGAAGCGATGTACCGGTCGTCGGCGAAGCTCGTCGGCTACCTGGCGAAGCGCTACGACGTGCCGCTCGACCGCGCGCACATCATCGGCCACGACAACGTGCCGGGCACCACGCCCGCCACGATCGCCGGCATGCACTGGGACCCAGGCCCCTACTGGGACTGGTCGCACTACTTCGACCTGCTGGGCGCGCCGATCAAGGCCACCGGCCGGGCCGGCTCGCCGATGGTGACGATCGCGCCGAAGTTCGCCGCCAACCAGCCCGTGTTCACCGGCTGCGACAAGATCGGCTCCGGCACCCCGTGCGCCGCGCGCGGTTCGGAGGCCGTGGTGCTGCACACCGCGCCGGACGCCGCGTCTCCCCTGCTGTCCGACGCCGGGCTGCACGGAACCGGACCGTCCACTATGGATGTTTCCGACGTCGGCAGCCGCGTGGCCACCGGCCAGCAGTACGCCGTGGCCGGACGCCAGGGCGGCTGGACCGCGATCTGGTATCTGGGCCAGAAGGGCTGGCTGCCGAGCAACACCGTGGTCCCGGCGAGCGGTCTCGTGGCCACGCCGAAACCCGGCAAGGCGACGATCCCCGTGTACGGGCGGGCGTTCCCGGAGGCGTCGGCCTACCCGGCGAACGTCGCGGTGCAGGCCTTGGCGCCCATGCCTTACACGTTCGCGGCGGGCCAGAAGTACTCCGTCGGCGGCGTCGTTCCGTCGGAGTACTACTCGGCGACGACGTTCGACGTGTCGGACCACGTGGTGGTGCGCGGCAAGATGAAGTACGTGGAAGTGCAGTTCGGACACCGCGTCGAGTACGTGAACCTCGACGACGTGGTGCTGAAGCCGGCTTTCTGAGTCTGCACAACGAAGAAGGGCCCCTCCGCGGAGGGGCCCTTCTCTCGTCTCAGCTGTCCAGCGCCACCTTCACGCCGCTGGTGACCTCGGTGTTGCGCCGCGTCTTGGACCAGCCGTTGCGGCCGCGCACGAGGCGGATCACGGCGCGCCAGGACGTGATGTAGAAGGTGTAGATGTAGGCCGCGTACAGCAGGCCCATGCCGAGGCCGCGGAAGATGTTCGTGCTGCCCAGGCATTTCATCTGGTAGATCGGGCCCCACACCACGAACGGCAGCAGGCCGAACGAGCCGTAGATGGCGAAGAGGATCCAGGCGCCGCCGGTGAACCAGGTCCAGACCTGCGACGGGTCGCCGGCCGTGGTCACCAGCAGGAGGATGAACGGCACCGGGTAGAGCAGCGAGCCGAGCAGCTGCATCCACGGCTGCGCCAGGTAGTACATCATCTCCGCAGCGCCCAAAGTGGACACGTGCGGCGAGTCCCAGATGCGGCGCAGGTACCGCGAGCACTGCATCGTGCCCTGGCCCCAGCGTGTGCGCTGCACGAGGAAACGCCGCAGGCTGTAGAGGCCTTCCTGCGCCACATGGGAATCCGGGGTGAAGCCCGTGCGCCAGCCGGCCGTGAGCAGGTGGACGCCGAGCTCGAAGTCCTCCAGCAGGGAGCCGCGCCAGGGCTGGTGCTCGTCGCCGCCGATGGAGTCGAGGGCGGCGAGGCGGGTGAACTGGCCGTTGCCGCCCATGGAGATCGTGCCGGTGAAGCCGCGGGACGTTTGGATCGCGGCGATCGCCGTGCGGAACTCCAGGTCCTGCAGCTGCGCCAGTTTGAGCCCGAACGCGCGCGCGAACCAGGTGTGCCCCGGCGGGCGGGTGCGGACGTTGCTCATGCGCACGTCGAGCTGCACCGCGCCGATCTTCTCGTCGCCGAAGAGGTGCTCGGCCGCGCAGACTTCGAGGCAGTTGGCGGCGGGGCGGCCGTCGGCGTCGACGACCACCACGACCACGCGGTCGCGATCGGTGCCGGGCTCGAGCCATTCGTTGAGGGCCTGGTAGGCGGCGTTGAGGGCGTCGCCCTTGCCCGTGCGCGCCTCGGGGCGCTTGCGCGCCACCAGGTGCAGGTTGGGGTCGTAGCCGCCGTTGCGCCGCCAGACCGAGCGGACGACGCGGGCGGTGCGGTCGTCGGAGTCGTCGTCGACCACCCACACGTGCGCGCGGCGGAAGGTGGTGCGCAGGTAGCGCACGGTCTCCCGAATCACGGCTTCCTCGTCGCGGCACGGCACGAAGAAGTGCCAGGCGAACGCTTCGGGGTTGCCCACCGGGGCCGGTTTTCGGCGCAGGTAGGGCACCACGATCATCGCGACGTAGACGACGAACGCGACGCTCATCGTCAGCGCGAACGCCTGGGTGATCGAGAGCAGGACCTTGAAGCCGGTGTCGTTCACGCGGCGGTGCCCTGGTTCTTCTCCGCCTTCGTCCTGCGGGTCGCGAGCCAGACGAACAGCACGAGCGACACCGCGCCGCCGAGGACGCTGACCATCGAGCCGAGCAGGGTGTGGCCCCAGTAGTAGCCCTCGTCGGTGCCCAGTGCGTGGACCAGACCGACGATGGTGAGAATACGCAACTGATTCACGAGAATGACGGCGATCGCGGAAATTACCAGCGAGAGAAACAGTCGTCGCGCATTCTGCGGGCGGAAGTAGAGGAGCACCGCGGTCACGAGCAGAAGTGGCAGTAAGAGGAATACAGAAGAGCATTCCGGGGTCATTCTCAACCCGAACGGAGTAGCGCCGGTCAACCCGAAGTACACAGATTCGCGACTACCGGCCACATAAACACCCGATGAGGTGATGACCCTCAGTATCGCGCCCGCGAGCTGCACTTCCAGTTCGCGGTAGGACCGCTCCACGAGCACGAGGACCACGCCGAACGCGACCACCCCGAGAACCGCCATACGCAGCGGAAACGGGGAGACGGGGGACACAGGTGTGTTCGCTACTGCCACGACGACCCTCTCAGCCGGAAACGTTCGGAAGAACGGCGGACCCCGGCGCCAGCGTAGGACAGGGGTGCCGGAACTTTCGACAGGTATCCCCCTTATCAGGGATCTCCCAGCGCCTTTCGGCACGAATGGCGAGAACCTTGCTAGGCCGTTCAGGTGATGCCCGCACCGACGTGGGGACCGGTCCGGCGAAACCACCCGATACGGTGGTCTCCCCGGAATTGTGTGCCATTTCCGGCAACGCCACCGATATTCGGTCAGCGTGCCGACTCTTGTTCAGCGGGATTCGTCCGTGCACCGGCTCGCCCTGACAAAAATCGGAGGACCAGTGAAGAAACACCTCTTGCGACGAGGCGGGATGCTCGCCGCTGTGGTGGCGAGCATCGCCCTCGCCGGAGCAGTTCCGGCTTCGGCGGCGCCCGGTGACGGCTCCGCCTACGGCGTGAACGTCGACGTGAAGCTGCTCGGCGCGTCCGCGGTCAAGCTCGGCCCGCTGGCGGCGGCGAACACCGACGGACCGACGAGCAACAGCACGGTCAGCGCCAACGCCGCCGGGATCCTCACCGCCGGGGTCATCAACACCTCGGCCGTCCGCGACGACAACTCGGGCGCGGTCACGGCGAAGGCGAGCACCGCCAACGTCGGGCTGCCGCTGCTGAAGGCGGCTCTGGGCAACGTCGGGATCAAGGCCGTGGAGGCCGTCTGCACCGCGACCCAGGAAGGGGTCAAGGGCAGCTCCACGCTGGTCGGAGCCGATCTGGGCAGCGTCGGCGACGTCGACTCGAACCCGGCGCCGAACACGCAGATCAAGGTCGGCCTCGGCCCGGTCAACGTGGCGACGCTGATCCTCAACGAGCAGATCAAGAACAAGGACGGCAGCCTCACCGTCAACGCGCTGCACCTGAAGCTGCTGGGCGGCGTCGTCGGCGCCCTCGGCAGCGGCGACGTCATCGTGTCGTCGGCGACCTGCGGCCCGGCCGCTCCGCCGATGCCGCTCGCGTCGGGCGCCGGCCTGTGGGTGGGCCTCGGCGTGCTCGCGGCCGTCGCCGTGCCGGTCGGCCTGCGGTTCACCCGTCGTCGCTCGGTCGCCTGACCGGTCCGGGGTGATCGACTGATGTACAAGATGCCAGGTGCGGGCGTCGGCGTCGCCGGTGGCGGCGTGGGCACCCTCGCTGCCACCGGCGCCGACGTCGGCTGGTGGATCACGGTCGGCGCGCTCCTCGTGGTCCTCGGGACCGTCGCGGTGATCGCCGCCTACCGCCGCAACCGGCGGTTCGCCCGCGGTTAGCAGCGCCGTGGGCCACCGGATCCAGCCGGTGGCCCACGGTTGCGCGATACGTGCGCCGGGCTGCTCGCCCCCACGGGCAGCCCGGCGCCACTTCACAGGCCGAGCTACAAAAAGAGGGCGACCGGCCACAAGCGACAGCAATCGCGGCGCCACCGTCGGCTGCGCAGAGCCGGCGCAACCCACGCGGCGCTCCCGGGCCGATGCGACGGCAACGAACCGAAGACCACAACTAACGCCCGCACGTGATCGCAACGGCGGTACCACCGTGGCCGCCATCGACCGGCGCCGCGCGCCGACTATCGGCACGCGCCGATCGTCCCGGGGTGGATACGAACCTGGGGAACCTTCCCAGGCCACCTCGGCGACCACCGGCGCAGTCGTCGCAAGCAGCGTGGGCGCAGGCAACCGGCAGGACCCGGGCGACCGGCACCCGCCGGTCGCCCGGCAACGGCGCGAACCGCGGAGCCTCAGGGCGCGCGGCAGCAGGACGCACAACCGAACAGCACAAAACCCCCGTCAGCCGCACCTCGCTGCGACGCGTGTGTGGCGCGCGGTGAAAGACCCGGCCGTTCGCTCGAACGTCGGTGGGCTGGGGTTTCCGGGACACTCGAAAGTGTGGGACACGTGGACGTGATGTTGCTGGCCGGCACGCGGCCGGAGGCGGTGAAGCTGGCGCCGCTGGTTGTGGCGCTCGAGGGGCGCGACGGGGTGCGGCCCGTGTTGGTGCACAGCGGCCAGCACCAGGGGATGGTGGAGCAGGCGCTGGTGCCGTTCGGGCTGGGTGTGGACGCGTGGCTGGACGTGCCGGCGCGGGTGAGCGGGACGCAGGCGGAGCTGGTGAGCGGGCTGCTGCCGGCGTTGGACGCGCAGTTGCGGAGCCTCCTGCCGGCGGCGGTGGTCGTCCAGGGGGACACGACGACGGGGCTGGCGGGGGCGCTCGCGGCGTTCTGGCTGAGGATCCCGGTGGTGCACTTGGAGGCCGGGCTGCGGACGAACGATCTCACCGCGCCGTTCCCCGAAGAAGGCACGCGGCAGATGGTGGCACGCATCGCGGCGTTGCACCTGGCGCCGACCGAAGCCGCGGCGAAGGCGTTGCGCGCGGAGGGCATCGCCGAGGAGAAGATCGTGCTGACCGGGAACACGGTCGTCGACGCGGTGCTGGCGATCACCGCGCGCGACCTGCCCGCGCACGATCCGGCGCTGGCGTTGCTGGAGATGGAGATCGCGGAGGCCGGGGAGCGGCTGGTGCTGGTGACGTCGCACCGCAGGGAGTCCTGGGGTGAGCCGCTGAACCAGACCCTGAGCGCCGTGCGGCGGATCGTCGAAACCCATCCGGACGTGCAGGTGTTGTACCCCGTCCACCCCAATCCGGCGGTGCGGGCGCAGGTCACCGCGACGCTCGGCGGTGTCGAGCGCGTGACGATCACCGAGCCGCTCGAGTACCCCGACCTCGTGCGCGCGCTGCGGCTGGCGTCGCTCGTGCTCACGGATTCAGGCGGCATCCAGGAGGAGGCGCCGACGTTCGGGACGCCCGTGCTGGTGCTGCGCGAAGTCACGGAACGCGGCGAGGCCGTCGACGCCGGGTGCGCGTGGCTGGTGGGCACGGATCCGGAGAAGATCATCGGCACCGCGACCCGGCTGCTGGCCGGGAGCCTGTGCCCCGCGCAGACGCCGAACCCCTATGGCGACGGCCATGCCGCCGAGAAGGCCACCATCGCGATCGAGCGCCTGCTGGGCGTCGAAACCGCGCTGGAGCAGGCCCGCTCCTACTGTGCCGATCGTTAGTAATCCGACCACAGTCACGGCCGAATGGCTTCGTAGCAACAGTTACCTGCCGCGTGGGGGTCGGCCTGCTTTTGGCCGGATTACTAGAGTGACACGATCTCCACCGAAAGCCCGGGGTTGGCGGAGAACTCCCACGGCGCCGTCGGCCGCCCGGCCGCGACGACGTGGGCGCCCAGCGCCGCGATCATCGCGCCGTTGTCCGTGCACAGCCGGGGCCGCGGCACGCGCAGTTCGATGCCCGCCGCGGCACAGCGTTCGGCCGCCAGCTCCGACAGCCGTGAGTTCGCCGCGACGCCGCCGGAGATAACGATGGTCCCGATCCCCTGTTCTTTCGCCGCCTTCACGGCCTTCGCGGTCAACACGTCCGCCACGGCCTCCTGGAACGAAGCCGCAACGTCGTTCACCGGCACCTCGCCACCGTCGCGTTCGACGTTCTCCACCCACCGCGCCACCGCGGTCTTCAAGCCGGAGAACGAGAAGTCGAACTTCGCGTCGCGTGGGCCGGTCATCCCGCGTGGGAACGCGATGGCCGAGCCGTTGCCCAGCCGAGCCGCCTTGTCGATCGGCGGCCCACCCGGGTAGGGCAGGTCCAGCACGCGGGCGACCTTGTCGTAGGCCTCACCGGCGGCGTCGTCCACAGTGGACCCGATTTCGGTGATCTTCGACGCGATGTCGTCCACGCGCAGCAGCTGCGTGTGCCCGCCGGACACCAGCAGCGCGAGCACCGGCGACGGCAACGGCCCGTGCTGCACCGTGTCCACGGCGATGTGCCCGGCCAGGTGGTTCACGCCGTAAAGCGGCACGTCGAGCGCCGACGCGTAGGCCTTCGCCGCCGACACCCCGACCAGCAACGCACCGGCGAGCCCAGGCCCCGCCGTCACGGCGATGGCGTCCACATCGGACAGCTTCAGCCCGGCCGTCGCGAACGCCCGCTCGGCCGTGGGCACCATCGCTTCGAGGTGCGCCCGGCTGGCGACCTCGGGCACCACACCGCCGAAGCGAGCGTGCTGCTCGACGCTGGAGGCGACCTCGTCGGCGAGCAGTTCCACCGCGCCGTCGTCGTGCAGGCGGACGAGGCCGACGCCGGTCTCGTCGCAGGAGCTCTCGATACCCATGATGACGCGCGACATCAGCCGGCCACCTCATCTCGTGCCGGGGTCCGCGCCGGGCGGGCCATGGTGAACGCGTCGGCGCCGGAGGGCTGGTAGTAGCGCTTCCGGATGCCGAGCTTCTCGAAACCGTGCCGTTCGTAGAGGCCGACGGCCGTGTCGTTGTCCGTGCGCACCTCGAGGAACACGGGCGCCGACACCTCGTCGGCGCGGTCCAGCAAGGCGCGCAGCAGCGCCTTGCCGATGCCCTGGCCCTGCGCCTCGGGCACCACACCGATGGTGTGAATCTCCGCCTCGTACTCGCCGCGGCGGCCGACCACGGCGACGCCGCCGTAGCCGAGCAGCTCGGTGCCGTCGTCGGTGCGCGCGGCCAGGTAGAAGTGGCCCTGGTCGAGCTCGGAGTGGAACGCGCGGGCGCTCCACGGATCGTCGCCGGGGAAGAGCACCTGCTCGATTTCCGCGCAGCGCTTCAGGTCGCTGCGGCGCAGGCGGTCGAGCTTCACGGCGAGGTCACCCGCTTGCGGGCCGTCGGCTCGACGGCGTCGGGGCGGCGAAGGTACAGCGGCGTCAGCGGCTCGGGCGTCGCGCCGGCGAGCAGGGCTTCGCGGGCGACGCGGACCAGCCCGGACGGCGACGGGAACCGCGGCTCGATGGGCACCACGCCGATCGCGTCGGCGTACTGCAGCGCACCGTCACCCGCGGCGACGCGGGAAGTGGTCTCGACCTCGGCGGGCCGCTGAACGTGGGGACCACTCACGCGCGTGCCGGCCGCGTCGTACTCGGCCCAGTACACCTCGCGACGGCGGGCGTCGGTGAGCACGAGGAACGGCTTGTCGGTGCGCACCACCTCGGCGGCGATCGCGTCGAGGCTGCCGACCGGGTAGACGGGGATGCCGAGCGCGTGGCCGTACGCCGCGGCCGTGGCCATGCCGGCGCGCAGGCCCGTGAACGGGCCGGGGCCGACGCCGCACACGATCGCGTCGAGGTCGCGCAGGGTCACCCCCGCTGCTTCGGCCGCCGCGAGGGCGTGGGGCGTGATGAGCTCGCCGTGGGCTCGCGGGTCGACCGTGACGCGGTCGGCCCGGGTGGTCAGTTCCGACTCGTCCACGGCGACGATGCCCGCGGTCACGGCCGGGGTCGAGGTGTCGATCGCCAGTACCAGCACGGTTTCCCAGCTTACGTCCAGTCTCGAAGTGACAGGCTGGCGGGCCGAAGGGGCAACCCCGCAACCGTGTGAATCGCGTCGCAGGTGGCCGAGGTCACGGCGCGGTACGGTGCCGGTGAGACGCCCGCCGACGCCGCGCCGCAGGAGGTCCTCACCGTGCCCGATCCGCTGTTCCCCGCGATCACCGACGGCTCTGGCAAGGAGGCGGTGCGCTTCGGTGACCAGGCGCTCACCTACGCCGAGCTGGGCGCGGTCGCCGGTTCCCTGGCGAACGAGCTGCCCGCCGGCCGGGTCGCGGTGTGGGCGACGCCGACGCTGCACACCAGCGTCGCCGTGGTCGCCGCGCTGCTCGCGGGGGTGCCCGTGGTGCCGCTGAACCCGAAGATCGGTGAACGCGAGCTGACTCACATCTTGGCCGACAGCACGCCGGCGCTGGTGCTGGCCGAGGCCGGCGCCGAGCTGCCTGAGGGGCTGGCCGGGCTCGAGCGGCGCGACATCCCGCTCACCGGGTCGGGGTCCGTGCCCGCTGACGAGCCGGACGCCGAGGCGCCCGCGTTCATCGTCTACACCTCCGGCACCACCGGCCCGCCCAAGGGCGTGGTGCTCCCCCGCCGCGCGATCTCGTCCACGCTTGACGCGCTGGAGGACGCGTGGGAGTGGACCGGCGACGACGTGCTGGTGCACGGGCTGCCGCTGTTCCACGTGCACGGGTTGATCCTCGGCATCCTCGGCCCGCTGCGCCGGGGCGGCTCGGTGCGGCACCTCGGGCGGTTCTCGACCGAGGGCGTCGCCCGTGAGCTGACCAGCGGCGCGACGATGATGTTCGGCGTCCCGACGATGTACCACCGGATCGCGGAGACGGTGGCGGGCGACGCCGAGCTGGCCTCGGCCCTGCGCGGCGCGCGGCTGCTGGTGTCCGGGTCGGCGGCGCTGCCCGTGCACGACCACCAGCGCATCACGGCGGCGACCGGGCAGCAGGTCGTGGAGCGCTACGGGATGACCGAGACGCTGATGAACACCAGCGTCCGCGCCGACGGCGAGCGCAAGCCGGGCACGGTCGGCGTGCCGCTGGCGGGCGTCGAGCTGCGGCTGGTCGACGAGGCGGGCTCCCGAATCACCGAGCTGGAGACCGTCGGCGAGATCCACGTGCGCGGGCCGAACCTGTTCACCGAGTACCTCAACCGCCCCGACGCGACGGCCGCCGCGCTCGCCGACGGCTGGTTTCGCACCGGCGACATGGCGACGCGCGACGCCGACGGCTACGTGAAGATCGTCGGGCGCAAGGCCACCGACCTGATCAAGAGCGGCGGGTACAAGATCGGCGCCGGCGAGATCGAGAACGCGCTGCTGGAGCACCCAGGCGTCGCCGAGGCGGCCGTGACGGGTGAGCCGGACGACGATCTCGGTGAACGCATCGTGGCGTGGGTGGTGCCTGCCGGTGCGCGGCCGTCGGCTTCGGAGCTGGCGGATCACGTGGCGAAACTGCTGGCGCCGCACAAGCGGCCACGAGTCGTGCGATACCTGGACGCGTTGCCGCGCAACGACATGGGCAAGATCCTGAAGCGAGCGCTGGGGTGAGGCCCTCGGCCCGCGAGGTCATCGCGCAGGTGTCGACCGGGTTCACTGAGTTGTCCGATGTGGATAGTGGTGTGGACGACCCCCTCGATTGGCCCGGCTACCGCGAGGCCCACGCGGCGGCCGTGGCGCGGACGGGTGAGACGGAGTCCGTGGTCGTCGGCGAGGCGCTGGTGGGTGCGACGCCCGCGGTGCTGGTGGTGTGGGAATTCGGGTTCCTCGGCGGGTCGATCGGGCGACGGACCGGTGACCGGGTGGAGGCCGCTTTTTCCTGGGCGCGGTCGCGGAAACTGCCGGTGGTGGCGTTGATCGCGACGGGCGGCAGCCGCATGCAGCACGGCATGCGCGCGTTGTCCCAGCTGCAGCGGATCGCGCGCGCTTCGGCGGCGGCGCGGGCGGACGGCGTCGCCCAGATCTCCGTGCTGCGCGACCCGACGACCGGCGGCGGCTGGGCGACGCTGGGCGCGAGCGCCGACGTGGTCCTGGGGCTGCCGCTGGCGCAGGTGGGGTTCGCGGGCTCGCGCGTGCGGCCGGCGACGTCGCCTTCGGAGGCCTACACGGTCGAGGCGAAGTACGAGTGGGGGCAGGTCGATCAGCTGGTGTCGCCGTCTTCGCTGGCGTCGGTGCTGGAGCGGTGGCTGGTGTTGCTGACTTCCCGTTCTTCCTCGGCGGCTGCTCCCCCGGGCGCGTTGCGTTCAGTACCGCTGCCGGAGACGGGGTGGGACGCTGTCCGCGCCGCGAGGTCATCGCGCCGCCCCCGCGCGGCTTCGTACGTGGACGCGTACTTCGACTGGCACGAAACCCTTCGCGGCGACCGTACCGGCGCGGTCGACGACGGCGTCCTCTGCGGCTTCGGCCTGCGCGAGGGCCGTGCGGTGGCCTTCGCCGCGCAGTGCGGCACCGCCACGCGTCCGGCGGGCTTCCGCACGGCCGCCCGCCTCGTGCGCCTGGCTTCGCGGCTCGGCATTCCCGTGCTGACGCTCGTCGACACCCCGGGCGCCGCCAACGACGCCGACGCCGAAGAGGGCGGCGCCGGCCCTGCCATCGCGTCGCTGTTCGAGGCGATCGCCACCGCGGCCGTCCCGATCACCACCCTCGTCATCGGCGAGGGCGGCTCCGGCGGCGCGCTGGCCTTCGCGGCACCGGACAACACGTGGATCGCGCCGGACGCCTACTTCTCCGTCACCTCGCCCGAGGCTGCCGCCGCGATCCTCAAACGCCCGATGACGGAGGTTCCGGCCACGGCCGACCAGCTGCGGTTACGGCCTCAGGACCTCGTCGAACTCGGCTTGGCGCGGGGGATCGTGGAAGCCTGAAACGGTGTTGCGCCCGCGGTGATAATGGGGGCGTGAAGATCATCGCGGTGGGGGCGAGCGGGACCGTCGGCAGCGCGGTCGCCGCGGCGCTGGAGGCGGCCGGGCACGGGGTCGTGCGAGCGTCGCGGCGGGGGCCGGTGCAGGTGGATCTGGAGGACACCTCGTCGATCGAGGCGCTGTTCCGCGCGGTGCCGCAGGTCGACGCCGTGGTGTGCTGTGCGGCTAGGGGCATCTTGCCACCAGCGAAGGCACCCACCCCTGGCCTGGCACCTCGCCGGACGTGCGGCGGCGCGGCGCAGCCGCAGCCGGCCTGCCACCGGCGCGACAAGACGCCACCCGCCAGCGAGACTTGCCGATCACCGATGAGATTTGCCATCCGCGGTATGGCCTTGCCGCACGACTGGCAGCCTTGCCACGAAGCCGGGCACCTTGCCACTGGCGAAGCCACCCACCCCTGGCCTGGCACCTCGCCGGACGTGCGGCGGCGCGCCGGGGCCGGGCCGAAGCCGAAGCCGGGGCCGGAGCCGGAGCCGGAGCCGGAGCCACCTAAGCCGACGGCAACGCCGACATCCGTGCCGCCCAAGATCCGTGAGGCTCAAGCGAAACCTCGCGCACGTCGTCGTCCCGACGGGACATCCGCACCACCAGGTAGTCGGACGACAGTCGTTCCGCCGAGCCCTCGCCCCACTCCACCACGACGGCGGAGCGTTCCAGGTCCGTGTCGAGGTCCAGGTCGTCGAGCTGGGCGAGGTCGCCGCCGAGGCGGTAGGCGTCGACGTGGATCAAGGGCACGCCGAGGGGACCCGCGGCGTGGACGCGGGCCAGGACGAACGTCGGGGAGCTCACGCGGCCGCCGACGCCGAGGCCGTCGGCGATGCCGCGCGTGAGCGTGGTCTTGCCGGCGCCCAGGGGGCCCGCGAGCAGCACCAGGTCGCCCGCGCGCAGGGACGCGCCCAGGGACCTGCCGAAGGCCATCGTGTCGTCGGGGGTCGCGAGAAGGAACGTCACCGTGTCCACCACCAGTTCCGCCGGTTGGGTGCGGCGCTCCCGGAACAGCGCTGCAGAAGATCGATGAGCCGGCCCGTGACGAGGTCGGGCTGTTCGAGCTGCACCATGTGGCCCGCGCCGCGCACGCGCACGAGCTCGGCCTCGGGCAGCTCGGCCGCGATGCGCTCGGCGTGCGAGAACGGCGTGAACCGGTCGGAGTCACCGCCGATCACGAGGACCTGGGTGTGCTTGAGGCCCGCCAGGGCGGCGTAGCGGTTGTGGCTGCCGAGCGTGTCGACGAAGTTCACCAGGCCCCGCACGGGCGTCACGGCGAGCATCTCGATCATGAAGTCCACCAGCCGCGGCGAGACGTCGCGGCTGCCGAACGCGAGGCGCCGCACGGCTTGCCGTTCCAGCTGCCCACCGGCCGCCCGCACGAACTCCACCAGGCCCGGCTGCCAGCCCGCGAGGTTGCCGACGCCGCGCGTCAACGGGTTGTACTTCGACAGCAGCGAACGCGGCAGCCCGCGCGCGCCCACCTCGCCCGCAGCCGTCGCGATGAACGCGACGCCACACACGCGATCCTCGAACAGCGAAGGGTTCTCCGCGGCCAGCTCCATGATCACCATGCCGCCCATGGAATGTCCCACGAGGACGATCGGCCCTTCGGGCACCATCGCGCGCAGCACGCTGTCGAGGTCGTGCGCCAGCTGTTCGATGGTGCTGGTCTCGGCCGTCGCCGCGCCGGACAGGCCGTGGCTGCGGTGGTCGTAATACACCTGCCGCACGCGCGGCAGCCGCAGCGAAGCGATCGCGCGGCGCTGGAAGTGCCAGGACTTGCGGGACAACGCGAACCCGTGCACGCCGACCAGCGTCAGCTCGGGCTCGCCGCCGTCCTCGGGGTCGATCTCCTCCACCGAAAGCGGCGTGCCGTCCTCGGCCGCGACCGTGGACGTGCGGTCGGGCTTCAGCTCGCCCAGCTGCTCGTCCACGTACTGGTCCTCACTCTGCCTGCGCTGTTGCGCCGCGACGAGGGCCGCGGCGGCCGTACCCGTGGCCACCGCGCCGAGACCGCCGACGATGGCCCACAACCGAGCCGAAGGGCTCACGGCCTCTCCCCCAGGTACCGCCGCTGCACGCGCGGGCGGTACATCGACGTGACGATCTCGTAGTCGATCGTGCCCAGCTTGTCGGCCCACTCGCGCGCGGTCGGCTCACCGCTCGCACCGGAAGCGAACAACACGACCTCTTCGCCGACGGCCGGGGCGTCGTCACCGCAGTCGACCACGAGCTGGTCCATGCACACGCGCCCGACGACCGCCCGGCGCCGCCCGCCCAGCCACACGTCCATGCGGCCCGACAGCGACCGCGGCACACCGTCGGCATATCCGGCGGGCACGAGCGCCACGGTGGTGTCGCGCTCGGCCGTCCACGTGTGTCCATAGGAGACGGACTCGCCGGCGGGCAGGCGTTTCGTGAGCGCCACGGCCGCGCGGAACGTCATCGCCGGCCGCAGGTCTTCGTGCTGTGGCACGGGGTTCAGCCCGTACATCGCGATGCCGGGCCGCACGAGGTCGAAGTGCAAGTCGGGCCGCGTCAGCACGGCCGCGGAGTTCGCCAGGTGCCGCAGCGGGTCCAGACCGGCGGCGCGCGCGGCGTCGTACGCGTCGGCGAAGCGCTTGGCCTGGATGTCGATCGACGGGTGGCCCGGCTCGTCGGCGCACGCGAGGTGCGACCACACGGCGACCACGTCCACGTCGGCCGAAGCCGCGGCGGCCGCGACCAGCTCGGGCCACTCGGCGGGCTGGCAACCGTTGCGCGACAAGCCCGTGTCGATCTTGAGGTGCACCCGAGCGCGGCGACCGACCTGCCGCGCCGCCGAAACAATCCGCCGAAGCTCGTCGACGGAGCTCACACCCAGGTCGATGTCGGCGAGAATGCCGGGCCCGAAGTCGACTTCCGGCACGTCGAGCCAGCTGAACAGCCGCACGGACAGCCCGGCGCGGCGCAGGTCCAGCGCCTCACCGAGCGAGCACGTGCCCAGCCAGGTGGCGCCGGCCTCCACCGCAGCCCGCGCGACGGGCACCGCGCCGTGCCCGTACGCATCGGCCTTGACCACGGCCATCACGGCCGAACCGGCGGCGCGGCCGGCCAGCAGGGCGACGTTGTGGCGCACGGCGTCGAGGTCGATCACGACCTCCGCGCGCGGGAAACTGGCAGTCATAGCGACCGCCAGTTTCCCACGCGGGTCCGAGAGTGCTGTGCGTCAGGGCAGGCGGAGCCCGCTGGTACCCGAGAACACGTGCAGCTCGTCGGGACGGATCCGCAGGTGCAGCGTGTCGCCCATCGACGGGGTCTGGCGCGGGTCCACGCGCACGACGACGTTCTTCGACGCGCCCTCGGCGGCCAGGTCACCCGCGCCGCCGGCGAGCTTGCCGTAGACGAACGCGTCGGAACCCAGCTCCTCGACCAGGTCCACCTTGATGGGCAGCGTTCCGTTGGTGTCGGTGGTGGCTTCGAGCGACTCGGGACGGAAGCCCAAGGTCACGGTGTCGCCGTCGGCGGCCGAGCGGATCGACGCCGCCAGCGGGACGCTCGCGCCACCGATCTCGGCGCCGTCGGCGGTGAGCTTCGCCGAGACGAGGTTCATGGCGGGCGAGCCGATGAAGCCGGCGACGAACACGTTGGCCGGGTGGTCGTAGAGCGCGCGCGGGGTGTCGCACTGCTGCAGCAGACCGTCGGACAGCACGGCCACGCGGTCGCCCATCGTCATGGCCTCGACCTGGTCGTGCGTCACGTACACGGTGGTGACGCCCAGGCGGCGCTGCAGCGCGGCGATCTGCGTACGCGTGGACACACGCAGCTTCGCGTCCAGGTTGGACAGCGGCTCGTCCATGAGGAACACCTGCGGCTCACGCACGATCGCGCGGCCCATCGCGACGCGCTGGCGCTGGCCACCGGAGAGGGCCTTCGGCTTGCGGTCGAGGTAATCCTCGATGTCGAGCAGCTTCGCGGCCTCGAGCACCTTCTGCTTGATCTCCGACGCCGGACGGCCCGCGATTTTCAGCGCGAAGCCCATGTTCTGCGCGACGGTCATGTGCGGGTACAGCGCGTAGTTCTGGAACACCATCGCGATGTCGCGCGAACGCGGCGGCAGCTGCGTCACGTCGCGGTCGCCGATCCAGATCGAGCCCTCGTCGACGTCCTCCAGGCCCGCGAGCATGCGCAGCCCGGTCGACTTGCCCGAACCCGACGGGCCGACCAGCACGAGGAACTCGCCGTCGGCGATCTCCAGCTCGAGTGCGTCGACGGCAGGTCGGTCGGTGCCGGCGTAGCGCCGGGTCGCCTTGTCGTAGGTGATGGTGGCCATCGGTCAGTCCTCTCCGAATTTCGCGGGAACCCCGTGCGCGGCTTCGCGCGCTTCGAGGTGGCGTCGCTGGATCTCCTTGCCCGCGGCGCGTTGCGCCTCGGCCGGCTCGTCCAGCACGAGCCGGTTTCCAGGTCCTTCGGCCACCCACGCGGGTGGTTCGGCGGTGCCGGCCAGCGCCCAGGCGGCCTGGCGCGCGGCACCGAGGGCGACGTACTCGCCCGTCTCGGGGATCACCACGGGCACGCCGAGCACGATCGGCGCCACGGCCCGCACGGCCGCCGACTGCGCGCCGCCGCCGATCAGCAGCACGCGCCGGACGTCCATGCCCTGCGCGCGCACGGCGTCGAGGCCCGCGGCCAGGCCGCACAGCATGCCCTCGACAGTGGCGCGGGCCAGGTTCTCCGGCGTCATGTTTTCCCTGGTCAGGCCGTAGAGCGAGCCCGTGGCATCCGGCAGGTTCGGGGTGCGCTCGCCGTCGAGGTACGGGAGGAGCGTGAGCCCGCCGGCGCCCACTTCGGCAGCGAGCGCGAGGCGGTCGAACTCGGCGAGGTCGACGCCGAGCATGGCCGCGCCCGCGGTGAGCACGCGGGCGGCGTTGAGGGCGGCGGTGAGCGGCAGGAAGCGGCCGGTAGCGTCGGCGAACCCGGCGACCAGGCCGCTCGCGTCGGCCGAACCCGTCTCGGTCACCCCGAAGACGGTGCCGCTGGTGCCGAGGGAGATCACGGCGTCGCCCGGCGTGAGCTCCAGCGCCAGCGCGGCGGCCATGTTGTCGCCGGTGCCGGCGGAGACGAGCAGGCCGTCTGGAAGATCGAACCCAGTGTGGCCCGCGGTGTGTCCGGCGCGGTCGGCCGGGCCGAGCACGGTCGGCAGCTCAGGCGTGCGGCCGCCGAACGCGTGGGCCAGGACGTCCACGCGGTAGGCGTTCTCCGTCGGCGAGAAGTAGCCGGTGCCCGACGCGTCGCCGCGGTCGGTCACGGCCTGCTCGGGCTTGCCGAGCAAGCGCCAGGTGAGCCAGTCGTGCGGCAACAGCACGCGCGCGACGCGGTCGGCGTTGGCGGGCTCGTGCTCGGCGAGCCAGCGCAGCTTGGTGACGGTGAAGCTCGCAACCGGCACGGAGCCGACGGACTTGGCCCAGACACCGGCGCCGCCCAGTTCCTCGATGAGGTCCTGGGCGGCCTGCGCGGAGCGCGTGTCGTTCCAGAGCAAAGCGGGGCGAACCACCTCGCCGGCTTCGTCGACGGTGACCATGCCGTGCTGCTGGCCGCCGATGCCGAGGGCATTCACGCCGTCAAGCACACCGTCGGTGGCCTCGCCGAACGCCTGCCACCAGGCCGCGGGGTCGACCTCGGTGCCGTCGGGGTGCGGCGCGCGGCCGGTGCGCACGACGGCGCCCGTGCGCGCGTCGCAGACCACGACCTTCGTCGACTGGGTCGACGAGTCGATCCCGGCCACCAGCTCAGCTGTCATAGGGCTGCCCCTCCTCGACGTGCTCCACGGTCTCCACGGCCGTGCCGGCGTTGAGCGCGGCCTCGATCTCCTCGGTCGGGGTGATCTCGCTGGTGATCAGGAGGTCGTAGTCGCCGACGTCGCCGTGCGCGAAGGTCGCGGTGCGGCCGAACTTCGAGTGGTCGAGCACGAGCACGTTGCGGTTCGCGGCGCGCAGCACGGCCTTCTTGAGCTCGGCGTAGTCCTGCACGGGATGGAAGAGCCGGCCGACGGCGACGGCGCTCACGGACACGAACGCGATGTCGGCGCGGGTGCGCTCCAGCAGCGCCAGTACGTCGGGGCCGGAGCAGGAGTCGTACTCGGCGTGGTACCGGCCGCCGGCGACGACGACGTTCACGCCGTCACCCAGCAGCTTGGCGGCGCGCAGGGAGTTGGTGATCACGGTGAGGCCGTCGATGTCGGCGAGGCGCTCGACCAGGGGGAACAGCGTGGTGGAGTCGTCGACGAACACGGTCTGGCCGGGTTCGACGTGTTTGACGGCCGCCTCGGCGAGTGCTTCCTTCTCGGCGGAGTGCAGCGTGAAGCGGCTGGCGGTCTCCATCGTGAGCGCCGGGTAGGCCTCGACCTTGCCGCGCAGCTTGCGCAGGAGACGGCGGTCGGCCAGGTCGTCGAGGTCGCGGTGCATCGTCATGAGGCTCACGCCGAAGCGGGTGGTGAGGTCGTCGATCCGCGCCTCGCCGTGCTCGATGACGTGGTCGAGGATGTCCTGCCGGCGCTGCTCGACGGCCGCGTCGGACGGTCGGGTCCTAGGCACGGCGCACCTCACCGTCGACCCGGTTGAGGGTCACCTGAACGGGGGCGCCAGTGCTCACACCTCGTTCTTACCAGATTTTATCGCACTAGTTAACGGGTAACTCGATAACTTCTACGTCGGTGTTGCCGGTGGTGCCGCGGACGAGCTTGAGGGCACCGGGGATGGCATCGACCAAGCCGGACGCGGAGGTCGGCACGCCGTCCGCGGCCAGCGCCCCGGCGAGCGAGTGCACCTGCGCGCCCGCGGCGGCGGCCAGCCACGGGTCGAGGCCGGCGGCGAGCAGCGACCCGACGAGGCCGGTGAGGACGTCGCCGGAGCCGGCCGTCGCGAGCCAGGAGCCGCGCGGGGTGTTGACGGCGACGCGGCCGTCCGGCGCGGCGATCACGGTGCAGTAGCCCTTGAGGAGGACGACGGCGTTGTACTTCCTGGCGGCGTCGCGAGCGGCCTTGACCCGGTCGGCGCCGGGACGGGTGCCCATGAGGCGTTCGTACTCGCCGGCGTGGGGCGTGAGCACGAGCGGGGTGTCGGGGTCGCGGGCGTCGAGGACGTCGGGGTGCTGGGCGATGATCGTGGTGGCGTCCGCGTCGGCGCAGACCGGCACGCCCTGGCCGAGGATGTGGCGCAGCACGTCGCGGCCTTCGGAGCCGGTGCCGATACCCGGGCCGACGACCCAGGCCTGCACGCGGCCGGCGTCGGTGACCGAGCCCGTCGCGACGATCTCGGGCCAGCGGCTCCGGACGACGTCGGCCGCGGGGCCGGCGTAGCGGACCATGCCGGCGGTGGCGCGCACGGCGGAACCCGAGGCGAGCACGGCCGCGCCGGGGTAGGTCGCGGAGCCGGCGGCGATGCCGACGACGCCCTGGGTGTACTTGTCGTCGCCCGCGCCGGGGATGGGCCAGAGGTCGGCGAGGTCGGTGAGCTCCAGGCGGCGCAGGTCGGGTTCGCCGAGCTCGGGGCGCAGGCCGATGTCGACGAGCACGACGTCGCCGCACTGCTGGGGCGCCAGTGCGTGGACGGGTTTGGGGGCGCCGAAGGTGACGGTGAGGTCCGCGGTGACGTGGGGGCCGTCGGTGGCGCCAGTGTCGGGGTCGACGCCGCTGGGGAGGTCTACGGCGACGATGGGGGCCCGGACCTGGTCAACGAGTTCTTTCGCGTCTGGCCGGAGCGGACCCTTGCCGGAGATGCCGACGATGCCGTCGACCACCACGTCGGCCTTCTTGATCCACTGTGGACTGTCCTCGACGGACACCACTCGGCCGCCGGCTCGCTTGAGCGCCGCCAATCCCCGAGCGTGCGCCTTCTCCGGCTTCAGCAGCACGGCCGTGACGGCCACGCTGCGACGGCGTAGGAAGGCCCCGGCCCACAGCGCGTCACCACCGTTGTCGCCGGACCCGACGAGCAGCACGACCCGTCGTCCGGCGACGCCGCCGGTGCGTTCGATCAGGAATTCCGCGAGGTGCGTGGCCAGGCCGAACGACGCCCGGCGCATCAGCTCACCGTCGGGCGTGACGGCGAACAGCTTGCCCTCCGCCTCGCGAATCCGTTCCGTGGTCCAGATTCCCTGCACGGCGGGCCCTCCGCTTACTCGACAGTCACGGACTTCGCCAGGTTACGCGGCTTGTCGACGTCGTACCCGCGGGCGCGCGCGATCTCCGCGGCCAGCACCTGCAGCGGCACGGTGGACACGAGCGGCTGCAGCAGCGTCGGCACGGCGGGGATCTCGATCAGCTCGTCGGCGAACGGCCGCACCGCCTCGTCGCCCTCCTCGGCGATCACGATGGTGCGGGCGCCGCGGGCCTGGATCTCGCTGATGTTGGACACCAGCTTCGAGTGCAGCACCGCGCGGCCCTTGGGCGAGGGCATGACCACGACGATCGGCAGGCCTTCCTCGACCAGCGCGATCGGGCCGTGCTTGAGCTCGCCGGCGGCGAAGCCCTCGGCGTGCATGTAGGCCAGTTCCTTGAGCTTCAGCGCGCCCTCCAGGGCGACCGGGAATCCGACGTGCCGGCCAAGGAACAGCACCGCCTTGGAGTCGGCGATCCGGCGGCCGAGGTCCCTGACCTGGTCCACAGTGGACAGGACCTTCTGCACGGCGGCCGGCATGGCCTCCAGCTCGGCGAACTCGCGGGCGACCTCGTCGGGGTACTTGGTGCCGCGTGCCTGCGCGAGCGCCAGGCCCACGAGGTAGTTGGCGGCGATCTGCGCGAGGAACGCCTTCGTCGACGCGACCCCGATCTCGGGGCCGGCGTGCGTGTAGAGGACGGCGTCGGACTCACGCGGGATCTGCGCGCCGTTGGTGTTGCAGACGGCGAGCACGCGGGCCTTCTGCTCACGGGCGTGGCGGACGGCCTCCAGCGTGTCGGCCGTCTCCCCGGACTGCGAGACCGCGACGACGAGCGTATCGCGGTCGAGCACCGGGTCGCGGTAGCGGAACTCGCTGGCGAGCTCGACCTCGACCGGCAGGCGCGTCCAGTGCTCGATGGCGTACTTGGCGACCAGGCCCGAGTGGTAGGCGGAACCGCAGGCGACGACGAAGACCTTGTCGACGTCACGCAGGTCCTGGTCGGAGATGCGCTGCTCGTCGAGGATGATGCGGCCGGCCTCGAAGTGGCCGCGCAGGGTGTTGGCGAGGGCTTCGGGCTGCTCGTCGATCTCCTTGAGCATGAAGTACTCGTGGCCGCCCTTCTCGGCGGCGGACAGGTCCCAGTCGACGGTGAACGGCTTGGCCTGCGCGGCGTCGCCGTGGAAATCGGTGACCTCGTAGCCGTCGCGGGTGATGACGACCAGCTGGTCCTGCCCCAGCTCCACGGCCTCGCGCGTGTGCTCGATGAACGCGGCGACGTCGGACGCGACGAAGTGCTCGCCCTCCCCGACCCCCACCACCAGCGGCGACGAACGACGCGCGGCCACGATGGTGTCGGGCTGGTCGGCATGCGTCACGACCAGCGTGAACGCGCCCTCCAGCCGCCGGCACACGGCCGCGACGCTGGCGGCGAAGTTTTGGGCGGTTTCCCCGCTGTTGTACGCCCGGGCCACCAGGTGCGCGGCGGTCTCGGTGTCGGTGTCGCTCGCCATCTCGACACCGTCGGCCTCGAGCTCCGCACGCAGGGCGGCGAAGTTCTCGATGATGCCGTTGTGCACCACGGCGACCTTTTTCGAGGCGTCCTGGTGCGGGTGCGAGTTCCGATCCACGGGCGCGCCGTGCGTCGCCCAGCGGGTGTGGCCCATGCCGGCGGTGCCGGTGAAGCCGTCCCTGCCCACGGTGTCGAGCTGCGCCTCCAGGTTGGCGAGCCGCCCTGCCTTTCGCTCGACCCTCAGCGCGCCGGCGCCGTCGAGCACCGCCACCCCGGCCGAGTCGTAGCCGCGGTACTCCATCCGCCGCAGGCCACCGAGGACCACATCCAGCGCCGGCCGGTGTCCGACATATCCCACGATTCCACACACGCGAACAAGCCTAACGAGGGATGTCCAGTCCCCTACTCCGGTACCATCCCGAGGCTTTTCAACCCGCCTGACCAGGGGAGATCGGGTGGTGACGGTGTGGAGTGGGGTGGGTTGGTTTGGACCCCTGATCGGTGGGGTTCTGGGGCTTCTGGGAGCTGGGGTGGGGGTGAGTTGTGGGGCTTCGGGTGGGTGCGTCGGGTGGGGGTTTCGGGCGGCTCGGGGTGGCTTGTGGGTGGGTTGTGCGGCTTCGGGCGGCGCGGACTGAGGTGCTGCGACGGCGGTCGTCGTGGTGGCTTTCGCGATCAGCTGTCGTGGTGTGTCGATCGCTCAGACGTCGCGCCGGGGCGTCGGCGAGGGTCGCGGCGTGCTCGCTCGGCTCGACCGATCGCGCCCGTCCAATCTCACCTGCCGTGCCGGCTCAGCAGCCGGCTTCCCCAACAGCATCCGATCGGGGCGAACGGTCCCCTGGCAACCCGCTACCTGCGCGACGGCGTCCTGTGGGGTGTCGCGCCCGGCGTAAACGGTCCCCTCACCTCGCCAAGCCGTAGTGAACAGCCCTTTCGCGTTAACCATCGGCGCACGCCACGCGCTCAACCCTCGCGAGGGCCGTCGCAAGTTCCCGGCTGCGCGAAAGTCCCTTCCACCAGCGTTCACCGCGCGCGATTGACAACTTTCACGCAGGCCGTCGCCTCCGGATCAAGCACGCCGCACCTCTTGTGCCGGGGGCAGCCGACCGACACACAGCCCCGCCCTCCCAGGGGGGCGCGCCCATGTCCATTCTACCGGCCACCACCGACGAAACCGGCGCGCGAGCCGAGTTGTCCACAGGCGTGGCGAGTTGTGGACAACTCCGCGGCCGGCGGGTGTCGAATCAGCCGATTCCCGCTCGTGTAGAGGGCAAACGAGAGGAGAAAACATGCGTTCCCTCAGCGTCACCATGAACGTCACCCTCGACGGGGTCGTGCAGGGCCTCGGGCGGCCCGACGAGGACACGCGCGGCGGGTTCCCGCACGGGGGCTGGGGCACGAGGTTCCAGGACGAGGTCCTCGGCCGCGAGATGGCCAGGGGTATGAACCAGCCCGGCGACATGCTGTTCGGTCGCCGGACGTGGGAGGACTTCATCGGCGCGTGGGCGGGGCGCGACGACGGCAACCCGTTCACCGCGCACCTCGACGCCGCCACCAAGTACCTGGCCTCGACCACCCTCGGCAGCGCCGGCGCGTGGCAGAACTCGATCCTCCTGCCCGGCGACGCGACGAAGACCGTCGCCGAGCTGAAGGCCGAGCCGGGGAACGACCTGGCGATCGTCGGCAGCGCGGCGCTCGTGCGGAGCCTGCACGCGGCCGGGCTGGTCGACCGCTACACGCTGGTCATCCACCCGCTCACCCTCGGCGTCGGCGCGCGGCTGTTCGAAGGCCCGGCGCCGCTGACCGAGTTCAGGCTCACCCGCAGCGTCGCCACCACGAAGGGCGTGCTCATCGCGTACTACGAGCGCGCGTGACCTGGCCCGGAGCGGCGGGCGGGCCGGGGCCGGGCGCGGGCAGTAAGGTCACGCGCATGGCCAGCAAGCCCAAGCAACTGCTCGCGGAGCTGTCACACCCGGGGCCCCACGAGGTCCTGCGCGGCAACCTGGCCCTGGTCGGGCTACCGGGGGTCGTGTTCACGCCGCGCCAAGGACTGGGGCTGCCGGCCATCGCGTTCGGGCACGGGTGGCTGCAGCCCGCGTCGCGGTACCGGCACCTGCTGCACCACCTCGCGAGCTGGGGCGTGGTCGCCGCCGCACCCGCGACGCAGGGCGGGCCGCTGCCGTCGTACCGCCTGCTGGCCAGCGACCTGCTGACGACGCTCGACGTGGTGACCACCGTCCGCCTCGGCCCCGACGGAATCAGCGTCGACCCCGCCAAGCTCGGCCTCGCCGGCCACTCCACCGGCGGCGGGTCCGCCGTCCTCGCCGCCGCCCAAGCCGCCGCGGCCGACGACTCGGTGCGCCCGCGCATCCGCGCCGTCGCGACGATCACTGCCGCCCAGACCCTCCCCTCCGCCTCGGCCGCCGCCCGGCTCATCACCGCTCCCGGCCTGCACCTCGCGGCGGAGGAGGACCTGGTCGCGCCGGCCGTGGGCCATGCGGAAGCGATTGCCACGGCGTGGGCTGGGCCTGTTCAGCTGCGCACGTTGGGGAAGTCCTCGCACCTCGGCGTGACCGAAGGGCGGCACTGGAGCCAGCTTCTGCTCCACGGCAAACCGAACCGTCGCACGCAACAACTGACGCGGGCGTTGTTCACGGCGTTTTTTCTGACGCACCTGACGGGTACGGATCGGTATCTGCCGCTGCTGGACGCGGATGTGAAGCGGGCGCCGATCGAGCTGACGGAAGAGCCGGCTGCCTGACGGGCGGTGACCGGGGTTGGGGTGAAGGGGACTCATCGCTTCTGCCGGCGAGTAAGAGCTGGGCTGGGTCTGGCTTGGCGGCGCTTCGCTCTGGGTGCGGATGGACCTTTCGCCACTCTGCCACCGTGAGACGGGACCTTCATCGCTTCGGATGTGGGTGAGGGCTGCGCTCGGTTTGGCACGATTTGCCTGAGCGCGAAGGGACCGTTCGCCGCTCCGCCGCCCCACGAAGGGACCGTCATCGCTTTCGGCGCGGCTGGCCGGGCTACTCGTGGGCTGGGTGCCGATGTTGGCCGCGCGCGATGGGACCTCGCGGCCCTCCGCCGCCGCACGAACGGAACCGTCATCGGCTCGCGGGGTGCGCGTCACGGGCTCGCTTGGCGAGGTAGAACGTGCGCGAAGGGACCTCTCGCGCCCCGCCGCCGCACGAAGGGACCCGCCGCGCGCTCGCCGCGGTGTTGAGTGGATCGGCGCCGGGTCGACGGTTGGTTGTCGTTGATCGGGCCGGTGCGGGCCAGGGTGGGTCGCGCTGTCTCTTCCCGTCGCGAAGGGGCCGGTCGCGAACATGTGGCCGCGTGAAGGGGACATTCATCACGCCAACTGAGGGCTGCGGGGTATCGCAGGGGCGGGTTGCGTGGCACGAGCAGGCCTGAAGGGACCCTTCACGCCTTCACGCGGCGACCGGATGGGGTCAGTCGACCATCCAGGTGTTGTTCGAGAAGTCTTGGTCGTCGAAGCGGCCGGGGCGGGTGGGGTGGCCCGGGGTCGGCGGGGTGGGCTCGTCGGGCTGTGGGTCGGCGGGTGGGGTGAGGTCGATGGTGTGCGTGCGGTCGGTCATGGCTTTCTCGGTGAGCCATCCGCCGGCTTCGCGGTGGCGGCGCTGGAGGTCCTGGGCGCGGGTGAGGTAGCGGCCGTGGGTGGCGGCGTCGCGGTGGAGGGACTCGGTGGCGGCGGACGTGGCCGAGGTGACCTGGCGGTCGCGGAGGGCTCGTTGTTCCTGGTGTTCGCGGGTGGCGGCGTTCTGGGCCGCGCGGGCGGCGGCGAGTCGGTCCGCGGCGGTCAAGGTCGGTTCCGCCGTCCCGTGAGCTGCTGGGCAGCGGTCAAAGCGTGCCGGCCGGGAGGGGTCGGGATCCGGCCGGGCAGTCGGTAGGCGGCGGTCAACCCCCGGTATTCGGCCGGCTGGGCGCCAGCGGTCGTGCGGCGTGAGGCGGGCCGGGCGGCGGTGCGCGAGCTCCGCCGTCCGGGCTGGTCGGCCATGCTCGAGATCCGCGGCCCAGGCTGGTCGGCCATGCTCGAGATCCACAGTCCAGGCTGGTCGGCGGTGGTCGAGGGCCGACGTCCAGGCTGGCCGGCCATGCTCGAGATCCGCGATCCAGGCTGGCCCGCCATGCTCGAAATCCGCGATCCAGGCTGGCCCGCCATGCTCGAAATCCGCGATCCAGGCTGGCCCGCCATGCTCGAAATCCGCGATCCAGGCTGGCCCGCCATGCTC